>JBDHDM010000021.1:0-21244 GCA_039591515.1 Gemmatimonadota bacterium
CGCTCAGCCACCGCTCGGTGACGTCGCCGGGGTTATCGCGGATGAAGAGATTCGCGAAGTCCTTGAGGGCGACGACGCCGGAGTCCGCTCCCGGAACCCGCCCCGTCAACTCCAGCGTCTTCTCCGCGAGGAGTCGCTGCGCAACGGACTTATCGTCGGTAGCGCGAGTGCTCCCTTCTGGCCGGAGGGCCAGTTGACCACCGCCGATGTCGCGAAAGTCCCCGTAGTACCTGGTCTTTCCGCCCTGGTTGCGCGTGTAGAGTTTCGGCACGGTCGCGCCCTCCTGTGACTGTTACGTTACTGCGGAGGACGCCACCTATGCAACACGAAGAAGCGGAAGCCCCTGATTTACAAGGACTTCCGCCAGTGCCCCGCCAGGGACTCGAACCCCGAACCTACTGATTAAGAGTCAGTTGCTCTGCCAGTTGAGCTAGCGAGGCGTCACTCTTCCACGTTCATGAAGAAGAGCCACAAAAGCTAGTTCCGGGTGGATGCGGGTCAACCTCGTCGGCATCGCCGATTGTCGGCCCGCGGCGCACACGATACGCTTGGCGCAGAAGCTGACCACACGCGGGCGGCCCACCCCCCGAGCTCGGGGCTCCGCTCACCCGCGCCCCGCTGGAGGTGCCATGCGCTCACCTGCCCGTCTCGTGCTCCTGCTCGCCGTCTTCGCTCTCACCCCGAGCCCGTCGGCGGCCCAGTCCGGAGCGTTCGGCAACTCGGTGGTGATCGACGGTGATGCGCTCATCATCGGAGAGCCGAACAACTCCTTCCGCCCGGGCACGGTATACGTGTACGGCAAGCGCGGGGGCGAGTGGGTCGGAACTGCACGGATCACCGCCCCGGACGCCGAGCGGGCCGACGGCTTCGGCGCCCTCCTGGCGCTGAACGGCAACACCCTCTTCGTCGCGACGCGCGGGGGCGCCATCCTCGAATACACGCGCTCCGGTGACAGCTGGACGTACGCGGGGACGGTCACGGACGACGAGTCCGCAGGCCTCGACCCTCGCTGCAACTTCAACGGTTACTGTGGCGTCGATTACGGGCTGTCGCTCGCCACGGAGGGCGACTGGCTTCTGGTCGGGCACGCCAACGTGTCGACGGACCTGAGCCGCATGCGTCCGCGGCAGCGACGGGCCACCGAAGCCGCTCCGGAGGAGCCCGCGGGTGAGGTGGTCGCCTTCCAGCGTGGCCCCGACGGCTGGGTCGAGCGCCAGCGTTTCCAAGCACCGGAGCCGGCGATCGCGGACGGATTCGGCGCGTCGATCGCGCTTGTCGACGGATCTGCCCTCATCGGTGCCCCGAAGGCGAGCGCGGAGGACGGCAGCGCGGAGGGCGCGGGCCGCGTATTCCAATACGGCCTGGCGGGCGATCGGTGGGAGCACACGGGTGAGCTCATGGTCCCGACGGAGGCCGAGGCGGCGTTCGGCGCGACGATCGTCGCCCGGGACGACCGAGCCGTCATCGGTGCGCCTTTCCAACGCCTCGGCTACGGCGCGGCCTTCGTCTTCGAGCGCGACGCCTCGACAGGCACGTGGACGCAGAGCCGCCGGATCGATGCGCCCGACCCGCTCGACGGTAACGTGTTCGGAGCAGCCGTCGCGATGGACGGAGACGACGTCTGGATCGGGGCGCCGGTGACGCGGGGCCTCGAGACGGGCATGGCGACCGTCTTTTCCGGTGACGCCGCGACGACGATGCGCTTCACGGAGGAGGAAACGAACACGGAGGACTCCTTCGGCCATCGCATCACCGCCGAGGGCGGCATCGCTGCCATCACGGCCGCCGGGCTCGATCACCAGGCGGGCGGCCTCTTCGTCTACGAGCGCGGAGCCGACGGCACCTGGGCCGCGACGCAGACGCTGGTGAGTGCGCCCGATGCGCTCGGCGCCGTGACCGGCGAGGAGCGTCGCTGCATGGACGGCGCGGTCGAGATCTTCGAGTGCACGGATATCGAGCTCCTGGCCTACGTCCCGATCTCCCTGCTCACCGCCCCGGAGCGGGCCCGCGGCGTTCGCGCCAACGACAATTGGGGTTGGACCGATCCGCAGACGGGACACGAGTACGCGCTCGTGGGGCGCAACGACGGCACGTCGTTCATCGACATCTCGGACCCGTCCAATCCCGTCCTGATCGGCGATCTGCCCAAGACGTCCAACACCCCCCGCTCCCAGCTCTGGCGGGACATCAAGACGTACCGCAACCACGCCTTCATCGTCGCCGACGGTGCCGGCGCTCACGGCATGCAGGTCTTCGACCTGGCGCGTCTTCGACAGGTGGATGATCCGCCGGCCCTCTTCGAGCCCGACCTGCTCTACCGCGGCGAGGGGCTGAACGTCGTGGAGAGCAGTCACAACGTGATCATCAACGAAGAAACGGGCTTCGCGTACCTGACGAGTCGGGGCTGCGCGGGCATGCACATGGTCGACATCACGGAGCCGCTCGATCCGCAGTTCGTGGGCTGCTCGGATCCCGGCGGGACGCACGACGCGCAGTGCGTGATCTATCAGGGAGCGGACGATCGGTACGTGGGTCATGAGATCTGCCTGCGCATGTCGGGCAACCGCTTCCAGATCTCCGACGTGACGGACAAAGCCAACCCGGTCGAGCTGGCCGTGGCCTCACATCCCAACCCGGCATACATGCATCAGGGGTGGGTCACCGATGATCACCGCTACTTCATCATGGACGACGAGAGCGACGTGATCGCCGGGAACGTGGAGACGACGCGTACCTTGATCTGGGACCTCGACGACCTCGAGGATCCGGTCCTGGCCAAGGAGTTCTTCGGCTCGCTGCCCGCGAGCGCGCACAACCTCTACGTGAAGGGCGATTTCACCTACCAGGCCAACTACAACTACGGCCTGCACATCCTCGACACCTCCGACCCGCTGAACCCGGTCGAGGTGGGGATGTTCGACACTGCGCCCTACCGCAGCGGTGCCGGATTCGGCGGCGCCTGGAGCACCTATCCGTTCTTCGACTCGGGTACGATCATCGTCACGAGCATGCAGGAGGGGCTCTTCATGCTGAAGAAGAGGGTTCGGCCGATCTCCTGACGCGACCGCCGCTGGGGAGGGGACCGGCCCTCCCTCCCCAGCGCAGATGCGTCAGCCCAGGCCCCCCAGATCAGCCGGCACCTCAGTGCATGGCCGTCGTCTCGAGGAACCGCTTGGCCTCCTGCATCTCCGCGAACGCATCGCGACCCTTCCACACGTCGGTGAGCGTCGAGTAGGCCGCCGCCGCACCGTCGTCGTCTCCCAGCGCCGCTCGCGCTCTGGCGAGACCCAGGAGCGCACGGGGCCGGCGAGGCATCCTCTCCAGCGCGGTCTCGAAGAGCTCGCTCGCCTCTTCGTATCGCTCGAAGTCGAGGAGGATCTCTCCGTACAGCTCATGTACGGGCTTCACCGGGTTCGCCGCACCCCGCGGGGGAGCCATCGCCTCGACCAGGACCACGGCCTCGTCCATGAGCCCAGTGGCCACGTCCGCGTGCCCCATGCCTGCGTGCAGGAGCGCACCCACCTGCTTGTGCATCACCTCGGTGTAGCCCCGCTGCCCACTCTCGACGCGACGCCCCAGCTCGGCCTCCGCTTCACGCAGCGCCTCCGGTTCCCCTAGCCGCGCGGCGCTCAGGCCCGTCGCCAGCAGCCCGTGCGTCGACGACTCGGCCGTGACCGAGTGTACCCGCCACTCTTCGGTGTCCACCACGTAACGGGCACGCAGCAGTGCATCGGCGCCGACGGCTCGCCCGACTCCCGCCTCACCGCGTGCGCCGCCCTCCAGGAAACCACCCTGCCCCGACATCGTCTCGATGCGCTCGATCCACAGGCGTGCCTTCTGGTAGTCGCCCTTCTGCAGGTCACCGTACTGGCCCCAGTCGAGCGCGTGGATGGCGTCACCCATGCTCTGACCCGGTTGCCACAGCTCACGAGCCGCATCGTAGGCGGACTGGTTGTGCGTCGACACGAGGTCCCACATCCCGTGCTGGATGAAGATATGCGTCGGCATGTGCCGAGCGTGTGACACGGCCGGGGCGATGTCCGCGAAGCGGTAGGCTGCTTCGAGCGCCAGGGGTGCGTGCAAGGGGTCGTCGAAGGCGTGGATCGCATAGTGCGCTGCACCGGGATGATCCGGATTCTCGCTGGCCAGCTTGAGCGCGATTGCGCCGGCCCGCATGTTCTGACGCTGGCTGAGATCGCCCGTGGCGATGATCGCGCTCAGAATCGAGAGCGCGTAAAACGCTGCGATCTCCGAGTCGTCGGGATAGCGGTCGTGGAGGCGCGCCATGGCGTTCCTGTAGCCCACGCGCCGCTCCACGTGATCGCCGTCACCCCAGAGAATCTCGATCGCATCGAGGAAGCCCCTCTCCCGCTCGGTGGGAGCCTTGGCCCGGCGAGCCTCCGCTGTCGGCCCCAGCCGGGCGAGCACCCGGCTGGGCTCCGTCGCGTCCATCTGCGAGAAGAGCGGATGGTTGTACGCCAGCGACTCTCCCCAGTACGCCATCGCGAAGTCGGCGTCGATCTCCTGGGCCGCCTGGAACTGCTCGATCGCCTGTTCCCAGCCGAAGCTGTGGAGAATCGCGACGCCGCGCAGGAAGTGCTGCTGCGCTTCGCCGGTGGCCGAGGTCGGGAAGTCGATCGACCCCACGTTGTCGAACTGCCCGGCGGCCGGCGCCGCCAGCACGAGGAACGACGTCCCAAGGGCGGCAAGGGTGCGCGT
Source organism: Gemmatimonadota bacterium (assembly GCA_039591515.1). Lineage (GTDB taxonomy): Bacteria > Gemmatimonadota > Gemmatimonadetes > Longimicrobiales > Gaopeijiaceae > UBA2589. The sequence goes on from JBDHDM010000021.1 coordinate 4,720, forward strand.
GCGGGTCATCTCTTCACCTCCTGCGTGACAGACTCCGTCTCCATGGAGCCGACCGGACCACGCAGCTGAGGCGCCAGATATCGCGATGTTCGGCCGCGCCTCGAGCTCGGGCGGGTGCAGGTCGGCCGGGGGTCAACATCCCGGCCGGCCACGCCGTGCGCAAGCCGACCCGTCGGTGGCGGAGGCAGGGTCCTGATCCAGACGAAGGTGCGCGGACGCTCCCACGAATCCCTTGACGGGCACCCCGAACTGGATTTAGGATAACCTAAAGTAGATTTAGTCTCGCCTAAATCAGAGGATGTGATGGCGTCGGGAATCACAGCTCGTCAGATGAGGGGCCCGATCGTCCTGCTGGGGATGACCCTGCTGGTCGGGTGCGACGCGCTCACGCCGAGTGCGCCGCCCGAGGAGGAGGTCCTGGACGGAACGATCGAGGCGATGCCGGGCTCCCAGGTCGCCCAGCACATCGCGGGGGACGAAGAGTTCAGCCGGGTCTTCTCCGCCGCGGACGGCCTCGGGCCGATCTTCGTCGCCTCGTCGTGCGAGCAGTGTCACGCCGGGGACGGCAAGGGCCATCCCGTCTTCAACCTGACCCGCTTCGGCAGGCCGGGGCCGGGGGGCTTCGACGTCATGACGGAGTTCGGAGGGCCGCAGCTGCAGCACCGGTCGATCCCGGGCTACCCGGCGGAGTCGCTCCCCTCGGAGGCTTCCGGAGTCTCGGAGTTCAACCCGCCTGCCGTCACGGGCCTCGGCTTCCTCGACGCCGTCGAGGATGCAACGCTCATCGCCCTCGCCGATCCTGACGACGACGACGGAGACGGCATCTCCGGACGGCTCCAACTCCACGAGCCGAGTGAGGTGATCGAAGCGGCACTCGCCCTCGAGCTGGCCGGCTCGCCCGAGCCCGGCGCGAGAGGGACGCTCGTCGGTGGCCGCTACATCGGTCGCTTCGGGAAGAAGGCGCTGACGGTGAACCTCCTCCATCAGACGGTCGGCGCCTACCAGCAGGACATGGGCATCACGAGCGACCTCCTGCCCGAGGACCTCTTCAACCCCGCGGCCGGGAGCCGCGCATCGGACGCCGCCGCGGACCCGGAGGTCTCCAGCGCGGTCGTCGCCAACGTCGTCTTCTACCTCAAGACGCTTCGAGCGCCGTCGCGACGAAGCGAAGGCGACGCCGACGTCGTCGCCGGAGAGCAGATCTTCTCCGACATCGGCTGTGCCGGGTGTCACGTTCCGACGCTGACGACGGGCGCTTCGGAGATCGAGGTGCTCGATCGGGTCGACTTCCATCCCTACACGGACCTGCTCCTGCACGACATGGGACCCGACCTCGACGACGGGTACACCGAAGGGATCGCGACCACGTCGGAGTGGCGGACCCCCCCGCTGTGGGGCATCGGGATCCAGGCCTCGTTCCAGGGCGGTCAGGCCTTCTTCCTGCACGATGGCCGGGCCCGCTCGCTCGCCGAGGCGATCGAGTTCCACGGCGGTGAGGGGAGCGCCTCCCGCGCGGCGTACCGAGCCCTCTCCCCGGAGGATCAGGCGCGGCTGATCCGCTTCCTCGAGTCGCTGTAGGAGCCGCATGAGACGCAGAGACTTCGTACGACGCCTGCCCGTGGTCACCGCGGGGCTGGCCGCGGGATCGACGACGATCCTCACCGGCTGCTCGGGAGCGCCCTACGTCGTTCCGACGGTCGGACCGGCCAGCCTGAGCTTCACCTCGACCGCGCTGGGCCCCGACGGCGACGCGTTCCTGCAGTCCCCCGGGATGGACCGACCCGTGTACGTGCGGCGCCTGACGTCGGGTGAGCTCGTCGCCGTGCTGGCCGCCTGCACACACCGCGGGTGTCAGCCGGAGCCCGCCGCGGATCGGCTCCTCTGCCCCTGTCACGGCAGCGAGTTCACGTTCACGGGCGACGTCTTGAACGGCCCTGCGGACGAGCCTCTTCTCCGGTACGAGGTGGAGGAGTCGGGCGGCGAGATCCGAATCCGGCTTCCGGGAGACGCACCGTGACGCCGACACCGCGAACGATCCCGCCCTGGGTGCTGCGACTGGCGCTCTCGGTCACGACGCTCGTCGCGCTACCCACGCTCGCGTCGGCTCAGGCCGACGCGGTGGCCACACAGGTGGACACGACGATGGCGCAGGGAGGGCTCTACAACCGGCCTTTCATCGGCTCCGTCGCGTCGACATCGATCGGCGGATACGTCGAGGGCAACACGAACTACTTCGTGGAGGACGGGGTCTCGGACGGCTTCTCGATGGAGCTCCGGCGCTTCAACGTCTTCCTCTTCTCGCAGATCTCGCAGCGCATACGCTTCATCTCCGAGCTCGAGTTCGAGCACGGAACGGAAGAGATCGCGCTCGAGACGGCGCTCATCGACTTCCAGCTGAGCACGGGGCTCGTGCTGCGGGGGGGCATCATCCTGCCACCCATCGGCTACCTCAATCAGAACCACGACAGCCCTCGATGGGACTTCATCGAACGGCCTCTCGTCACCACGACCATCATCCCCTCGACCCTCTCCGAGGTGGGCTTCGGCGGACACGGCCGCTTCAGCTCCGGTCGCTTGATGTTGTCCTGGGACGCCTACCTGACCAACGGGCTGGGCGCCGGGATCGTCGCCAACGAGACCGGGCGCACCGATCTGCCGTCGGGCAAGGACGAGGAGCTGTTCGCCGAAGACAACAACGGCTCTCCCGCGATCTCCGGACGGATTGCCATGCGCCACCTGAGCCTCGGCGAGGTCGGCCTCTCGTACTACGGCGGGTACTACAACGACTTCCGCGTGGAAGGTGAAGACGTCGAGGCGAAGCGCTGGGCAGGCATCGCCGCTGTGGATTTCGGCGGGGACGTCGGGCCGGTCTCCGTTCGGGGAGAGCTCGCGCTCGCCACGATCGACGTGCCGCCGGGCCTGGAAGAGATCAACGGCGAAAAACAGTGGGGTGGCCACATCGACGCACTGCTGCCCGTGTGGCGGCCCCGATTCCTCGGCTACACGGATGCCGTGATGGCCGCGGTGCTCCGGCTCGAGGCCGTGGACTACAACCGGGGAACGTTCTCCTCGACCGGACAGCCGATCGGCGACGAGGTGACGGCGATCGTCCCGGGTATCAGCTTCCGCCCGACGCCCTCCACGGTGTTCCGCGCCAACTACCGATACCACTGGGTGACGGACTTCCAGGGGAACGACCCCGCGCGCGTCGCGGGCTTCCAGATCGGCTTCGCGACGTACTTCTGAGCCCGGCCGAGCTGCACGGCCCCGGAGTCCCGGCGGAGCTCAGACGATCCGCCGCGGAAGACGTGGGTTCATCGACTGCATGAGGGCGAGCGCCCCGGTTTCCGTCCGGCGCGCCACCTCGTGTGGGTGCACGGCGGGGTCGTCCGGTCCGATGAGCGTGACCACGTCGCCGGGCTCGACCGTCCGGTCGGGTCCGATGTCGATGATGGCGTGCGCCGAGTTGACCCCGCCCACGACCGGGTAGAGCCGTCCACCGATCAGCACCTCGCACGTCCCGTTGGCGGCCGACGGATAGCCGTCGGTTCGGCCCACGGGGATCAGCCCGACCCACGTCGGACGCTCGGCGGTGAAGGTCCGGTAGAACCCCGCGCTCTCACCGACCTCGAGGTGCTCGACCCGCACGACCCGGGCTCGGAGCCGGAAGACGGGCCTCAGCTCGGCCATGTCCCGCACGCCCTCGCCGCTCGGGTAGTTGCCGAATAGCGCGTTGCCGGGCCGCACCATGTCGTAGTGGGCCTCGGGCAGGTGGAAGAGCTCCACGGTGGGCGACGCGTGCAGCGTGCCGAGCGGCAACGATCGGCTTCGTGCCCACGCCAGGAGCTCCTCGAAGCGCTCCAGCTGATCGCGATCGAAGTCCAGGTCGTGCGAGAACATCGTGTACGTCGCGTCGATCTCCACGGCGTCGCTGCTCGCCAGTGCCTCCATCCACGGACGCGCTCGATCCCAGGGCATGCCCTCCCGGTTCATGCCGGTGTCCACGAAGAGCTGGACCGGCACGGGGTGCCCCACGCGGGCGGCGACCCGCGCGATGCGGTCCGTGGCGTCGTCCAGCCATACCGACGGCAGGGCACCGTGCCGGACGAGGGCGACCATCTCGTCTTCCGACGACTCGGCCATGACGACGATGGGCTTGGTCACCCCGACCTCACGCATCGCGATCGCTTCTTCCACCCGCACGCACGCCAGCCCTCCGACCTCCGGCATCTCGGCGAGGAGCGGCCCCACGGCCTCGTCTCCGAGCCCGTAGGCGTTGTTCTTCACCACCGCCAGAATCGGGCGCCCCCCGGCGAGTCGGGCGGCCTCCCGAACGTTGTTCCGGTAGGCGCCGCGATCGATCTCGATCCACGGATCGAAGCGGTCCGTGAACGCGCCGCGGCCCCACGTGACCCCGGGCGGGGCTGCGGAGGCGGACGCCGACGACGTGGTGGCGCATGCGCCGGTTCCGGAGAGCGCGGCCGTTCCGGCCGTCAGGGTCAGGAAGTGTCGCCGCGTTATCGGGTGCGTCATGTTCACGATCTCCAGAAAAGGGCTACCGAATCCATGCGGACGCCGGCGGTGGGCCGAAGTCGACGTACTTGAACGGCCTCAGGGGCTCTTCCCTCGGCCAGATCATGTCGAGGCTCTCACCGTGATAGAGGTTGCCGCCCTGCATCACGTAGCGGATCGACGTGCTGTTGCGGATGTCATCGAGCGGACTCGCGTCGAGCACGACGAGGTCCGCCACCTTGCCCACCTCGAGGCTGCCGAAGTCGGCCGCCATCCCCATGCCCGTCGCGACGTTGATGGTCGCCGCCCGCAGCGCCTCGTGCGGCGTCATCCCGGTCATCTCGAGCATCCAAAGCTCCCAGTGCACGGCCAAGCCGTGCACCTGTCCGTGCCCGCCCGAGGCGACCAGGCCACCCGCCTCGGCGATCGGGGCCGCTCCGGCGCCGCCGTTCAGGAAGTAGTACTCGTCCAGCGCAAAGCGCTGGCTGGTGCGCGACTTGTGGTCGAGCGCGGCGTGCGTCAGGAAGTGGGCGAGCTTCTGATCGGCGTGCACGTCCGTCGTCTGGTACCAGTACAGCTCGCCCTGGTACGTGCTGGGAGAGGCGACCACGAGCGTCGGCACGTACATCGTCCCCGAGCGGGCGTAGAGCTGCACGAAGTCGTCGTACATGTTGACCCAGTCGGTGGGGGCGTGCTCGATGGCGGTGTACCCGTCCAGGATCATGGCCACCTGCCGCATGACGCCTCCTCCCTCGGCGGTGCTGTTGATCCCGAGCTCGTCACCGGCCTGGAGCATCCACTGGATCTGGCGCCTTTGGGGTTGCATGTACTGCTTCGTCGAGATCGACCCGCGGTCGACGTACCGCTTCACGCCGGCGAAGGCGTCTTCGTAGCTGTCGATCTTGATCGCGCCGGACGTCTGAGACGGGCCGGTCATGAAGATGCGGGGACCGAGCATGCGCCCGGCCGCGATGATCTCCCGATAGTGGAACTGATCGGTCGAAGCGTTCACGTCGCGCGCCATCGTCACGCCGAAGGCGAGGTTGACGAGCGGCTCGGGCGCGATGTCGACCAGCACGTCGCGCGGCATGCCGCGGATGTGCGCGTGCGCGTCGATGAGTCCCGGGATGATCGTCGCTCCGGCCACGTCGATGACCCGCGCCCCCGAAGGAATCTGCACGGAGCCCGACGATCCGAGCTCGCGGATGCGGTTGCCCTCGACGACGATCGTCGCGTCCTGGAGCACTTCGTCCCCGCGCATGGTCACGACGGTCGCACCGGTGAGCGCTACGGAGCCCTCGGGTTTGGGCATGGGGACCACGAGGTCGATGGGCACCGTGGCGGCGAGACGGTCTCGCCCCTGCTCGGGTGCGTCCGGGCCGAAGACGTCGTCGAGGTCGAGGTGTGAGAAGACATTGGCGAAGACCCAGCTCAGGCCCGCACCGTCCGCCGACCACTTCAGGTCCTGGCCTCCGTCGCGAGTCACGCGCTGGAGTGGCCCCGGACCCGACCGCTCGGTGAGGGTCACCGTCTCGAGCGACGGTGGAAGAGCGGCCACGTATACCTCCTCGCGGAGCGTGAAGGCGAGCCAACTTCCGTCCGGAGAAGGAACCATCTCGGCCGCCCCCTCGATCGTCGCGATTTCCTTGCGCTCCGTGCCGTCGAGACGGACCGAGACGAGCGTACCGTTCTCCGCGAAGGTGATGCGCGAGCCGTCGGCGGAGAACGTAAGCACGTTGTCCGAGGGTGCGGAGACGACCGCTTGCGGCTCACCCCCCGAGCTGGGGATCCACTCGATGAACCCACGATTGTTCGTGTTCCGGTTGCGCACGGCGGCCGGGTCCTCCCGCACGTAGACGATCTTCGTGCCGTCCGCGGACCAGGCTGGGTTGGCGTAGTAGGCGGAGTGGGTCGTGAGGCGCTGGGGCTCTCCACCCGCGGTCGGCACACGCCAGACGTGGCCACCCTCGGTCGCATGCCAGCTGACGAACGCGATGCTCTGTCCGTCGGGGGAGAACGTCGGCTGATACTGCCCGGCTCCGTTCTCGCGCAGGGACCGCGGCTCCCCATTCGGGAGGTCCATGACCCAGAGCTGGTTGAGCGATCCGAAAGCCAACTTCGACCGGTCCGGGCTCATCTGTCCGTAGCGCACGTTGCGCACGACGAGCGTCTCGTCTTCGAACGGCATCTCGTGGTGAATCAGCGGCCCCAGCAGCTGCTCGACCTGAGCCGTGAACGGGATCTCCCTCACGGTCCCGTCCTCGACGTCGACCTCGTGGAAGGTGCCGTCCCTGACGAACACGACCGCGCTTCCGTCGGGCGTGAAGGTGAAGCGCGTGCGCCTGTTCAGGTGCTCCCGGTCGATCGGAAAGGCGAGCCACCGATCCTCGTCGGTGACGAGGTTGCGGAGCCGTAGGCCGGCCATCGCGTCGATGTCGGCCACGTAGGCCATCCACTCTCCGTCCGGGGAGATCGCCGGGCGGGCGGCACCCGATGGCGTCTTCGTGATCGGAGCGATGTCCCCCGTGCGCCGGTCCAGGCGCATGATTTGAGCGGGCCGGGGCAGGCCATTGCCGCGAAGGGAGGTCGCCCCGGGACCTTCCGCCCCACGGTAGTACACGTACCGGTCGTTCGGCCCCCACCGAAAACCGAGTCCCTCGGCCTCGTCGTCCAGCTCCATCCCGCCCCCGCCACTCACGTGGATGAGCCAGGGATCCCGGCCGGCGTTCGGGCTGCCCGCTTCGTTGCGCCGGACCAGCACGTACTCGCCATCGCGCGACCACTCGGGGTCATCGAAGTGAAAATCACCCCGCTCCGTGGTCACGGGCCTCGGGTTCGAGCCGTCCGCGTCCACGATCCAGAGGTTCTCGTTCCCGCTCCGGTCACTCACGAAGAGGATTGTCTGCCCGTCGGGCGAGTAGACGGGCTGCAGATCCAGCGCCATCCCGCTGGTTAGCCGCGTCGCGGCTCCGCCGCTCCGGGAAACGGTGTACAGGTCGCCGAGAAGGTCGAAGAGGATCGTCTCGCCGTCGGGCGACACGTCCACGCTCATCTGCGTGCCGGTGGTCGTCTCGAACGAGACGGTTCGAGTGGGCGTGATGCACAGGGTGTCGCACGCTCCCGCGTCGTCGGGCCCGTTGGCTTCCTGAGCAGTCGAGCCCGGCGCGGCGAGCAGGATCCAGGCCGAGGTAACGGCGAGGGCCCGAGCCGAGACGGCGGCGAGCCCGCGAGCCGACGTGATGAGGGCGGAACGAGCGGGGACCATCGGCAGCTCCTTTGCGATCGAGGTCGGTCGCCTCGCGGTGCGCATGGGCCGACGAATCTAGGCTCGCCGTTCTAACCGGGCACGCCGGGTGGGGAGGGGGCGCCCGCGCCCCCTCCCCGATCGACTCCTTCCCACTCCGGGATCCCCTACCTCCGGTCCCGCGGGATCTGTTACCTCCAGTACAGGTCGACCCTCGTTCCCCCTCGGGTCGAACCTACCTCCCGTCGAGGTCGGGGCGCAGCCGTCGCACCGTGGTCTCCTCCCCCCGAATGGAGCCGGTGAAGCTCGTCAGCCACGCCTGCATCTCGTCCTGGCCCATGGCCTGCGCCAGCACCGCCAGGAGGGGTGGGTCCGGCTCCTCCATGTCGGCCCAACTGTCGTGGAGGGCGACGAGTTCGGCATAGGGACCCATGCCACCGCCGGACATCGGGTCGGCCCATACCCAGTAGCCTGGCCAATCAGTGCCCTTGAGCGCCTGGGTCGCTGCCGCGACCCCCGCCTGGAACTCGGCCTGTTGGCCGGGCCTGATGTGGAATCGAGTGATCGTCACGAAGGCGAGCGCCCGGCCCTGGGGCGGACGGTTGCTGTTCGCTTCGTTCGTGCTGCTGATCGTGCTCGATACCGACTTCACCAGAGGCGCTACGGTGGCCATGTAGTGCTGCAGCGCCGCCTGGCCGAACGTCGCGTCGTATTCGTCCAGATCGGCCCACGTATGCCCTCCGGAGCGAACGCCGTACTCCCCGAGCCCCTCGCCGACCTCGAGGGCGGACACTCCCCACGTCCACGGGTCGCCGTTCGCGACTCGCCACTCCATGTGCTGCTTGAGCGCGGCCTCGAACTGAACGGACATCCCGTCCATCGGCACGATCGAGTAGCTCCGAGCAATGGTTTGCTGGCCCTGCAGGGGTGCTCCGACGAACACGAGGATCAGGGTCGTCAGTGCGGCGAATACGTTCGCCTTAGGACGCATGGCAGTACTCCTAATTGGAGGGACCCGCACAACGCGGGTATGCATCGGTTGCGGGTAGTGTGTGGGGGCGGCGGTCGATGAGCAACTCGGCGCTGGGCGCGGAGCGACTCGGGCGCTGCGGCCATCCCCTGCTAGCGGAGCCCGCGGCTTCGGTTTATCTTCGGCGCCCTCGCTCCGGTTTTTCCGCTCCGGGGAATCGTCGCGAGAATCCGCCTCCGATCCCTCCCGATGGAGGAGGCACGATGGGTACGGAGCTGCTCACTGACCTGAGGTACGCAGCCCGGTCGTTCGCCAAGCGGCCGGGCTTCACCGCCACGCTCGTGCTCACGCTCGCGCTCGGGATCGGGAGCAACGTGGCCATCTTCAGCGTGGCCGATGCCGTGCTCTTCCGGCCCTTGCCGTACGAGAGCCCCGAGGAGCTGGTCTTCGTCTGGACCCGGCTGCCCGAGACGGACGTCGCGCGCAGCCTGGTGTCGCCACCCGACTTCGGGGACTACCGCGCCGAGGCGACGCTCTTCGCAGACTTGGCCGCGGCCATGGCGCTGCCCGGAACGCTCACCGGGGAAGGCCCGGCCGAGCAGATCGTGACCGGGTACACGACGTGGAACCTCTTCCACCTCCTCGGCGTCACGCCTGTGGTCGGGCGGAACTTCAACGAGGACGACCCGTTCCCGATCGATCCATCGGCCTTCGGGGCACCCAATCCCGAGCTGCCTCCGGGCACGGTCATGCTCAGTCACGGGCTCTGGCAGCGACGCTTCGGGGGTGATCCGGCCATCGTCGGGCGCAGCATCCAATTGGATGGCCTCGGCTCCGTGGTGGCCGGTGTGTTGCCGCCGGACTTCGAAATCTACATGCCGCCGGACTCGCCGATCCCCACGGACATCGACGCGTGGGGTGTCATGCCGAGCAACATGTCGGAGTTCGCGCGCGAGGCCCCGTTCCTGGCCGTCGTCGGCCGCCTGCGGGAAGGGGTCACCGGCGAGCAGGCCCAGTCACAGATGGACGCGCTCGCCACCCGCCTGAGGGAGACCCATCAGTTCCACGCCAACCAAAACATGCAGATCGTCGTCAACGACCTGCACGCCGACGTCGTCGACCACGCGCGGCCGGCCCTGCTCTCCCTACTCGGGGCCGTAGCACTCGTGCTCGTGATCGCGTGCGCCAACGTCGCGAACCTCCTCCTGGTCCGCGCGACCGGTCGCGGCCGGGAGATCGCCGTCCGATCCGCGTTGGGTAGCGGCCGAGGAAGGATCGTCCGCCAGATGATGACCGAGAGCGCGTTGATTGCGGTCGTCGGAGGCTTCTTCGGGGTGCTGCTCGCGTGGCAGGGAATCCGTGTGATCGCCGCCGTGAGCCCCGGGAACCTACCCCGCGTCGGGACCGTGGGGATCAACGGCACGGTGCTTCTCTTCACGGCAGGAACGACCATCGTTTCGGCGCTGCTCTTCGGTCTCGCCCCGGCGCTTCGCGTCGTGCGCGGGAATCTCTCCGAGTCTCTCAAGGACCGCGGGGCCGATTCCGGGGGCGCACGGGGGAATCGCCTTCGCACGGCCCTGGTGGTTTCGGAGGTCGCGCTCTCCACCGTGCTCCTGATCGGCGCCGGGCTGATGGTGAGGAGCTTCGCGGAGTTGCGCCGCGTCGAGCCCGGCTTCGACGTGGAGAACGTCGTCACCTTCACGGCTCCGATCCCGTTCATCGAGTACATCACCGCAGAGCTGCGGGCGAACTTCGTGAACGAGCTCGGGACACGTCTCGGCAACATCAGCGGGGTCGCCGCGGTCGGAGGCGTCGCACCCCTGCCTCTCGCAGGCTCGGACCTGTACAACATCGGGTCGTACGGCGCGGTGGGCATCTCGGAAGACGAGTACCAGGCCAACAAGGCCGACTACAAGGTGATCTTCCCCGGATTCTTCGAGACCTTGAACATCGAGCTCCTCGCCGGCCGGACGTTCACCCGCGCCGACGCCGAGCCCGGGGCGCTGTCCGTCGCGGTCATCGACGAGGCGCTCGCCGAGCGGGCGTTCGGGGATGACGACCCGATCGGCCGGGAACTCGTCCTCGACCATTTCAACGAGCAGACGTTCAGCATGGAGCGGAGCACGGTGCAGGTCGTCGGCGTCGTGGACCGCATCCGCTCCACATCACTCGCGGCCGATGGACGTGAGACCGTGTACGTCCCGTACTACTTCGCGGCCTTCTTGCCGCCTGTCTTCGTGGTGCGGACGAACGCCGATCCGGACGATCTGTTCCCGCTCATCCGGCAGGAAGTCGATGCGCTCGATCCCGACGTGCCGATCTCGGACCTGTCGACGCTCGAGTCGTACGTGCGTGACTCGATGTCGGAGACGCGCTTCCTGCTCGCGCTCATCGGCGGATTCGCTGTGCTCGCGTTGGTGTTGGCGTCCCTCGGACTGTACGGGGTGATCTCGTACTCCGTTCGCCAGCGGACCCGCGAGATCGGCGTCCGCGTCGCCTTCGGCGCCGGCACGCAGAACGTGATCCGGCTGGTATTGAAGCAGGGCCTCGTGGTCGCGGGCGGTGGTGTCGCAGTCGGACTCCTCGCATCGCTCGGTCTCACACGTGTGGTGGAGAGCTTCCTGGTCGGCGTGGGCTCGAACGATCCGCTCACCTTTGCTGCCGTTCCGGTCACCCTCGTCTTGGTCGCGGTGTTGGCCAGCTGGATCCCGGCCCGACGAGCCGCCCGTATCAATCCCGTCGACGCGCTCCGTGACGAGTGAACGCGCGATCGCCATGACCCGAGAAGGAGACACCATGAGTCAGGAGAAGGTCGCCGCCGGACACCGATACGTCCGCGAGCTCTTCGAGGCGAAGCCGGAACGCGCTCGCGCGACCGCGACATCGACCGTCACCCTGCGCGACGGTCTCGCTTGCGAGATCGTAGAAGGTCCGTGGAGGCTCGCCGCCGACATGTCCGAGAAGGCGGGCGGGACTGGAGCGGCCCCCACCCCGGGCGTCCTCGGACGTGCCGCGCTCGGATCGTGCATCGCGATCTCCTTCATGTACGAGGCATCGAATGCGGGCGTCGACGTGGCCGGCGTCCAGGTCGAGGTACAAACCGACTTCGACGACGGCGGGATGTTCGGGACGTCGGACGCACCGCCCGGTTACCTCGAGGTGCGATACGAGATACGGGTGGAGAGTGGGGCCCCCGACGAGGAGCTGGCTCGGGTCGCGGCCGCTGCCGCCGAAAGGACGCCCTACCTGGACGTGTTCGGACGGGCGCAGACGCTGACGCCTTCGCTTCGCGTGGTTCGCTCCGGGACTCCCACGACCGAAGCGCCGTAGGCGAGCTCTTCCCCTCGTAGGCCCGTCCGAGCTCTGCCCGGCACCGCGTATGGCGAAGCTCCTCGGGTCGCGCGACGTTTCGCTCCCATGGACGATGCCCACGCCCTGGCCGCCGGTGGGCGGCAATTCCTCCCCAGCACGTTCCTGCGCGTCATCGCTTTCCTCGCGGTGTACGCCGCGGCCGTCATCGGCTTCTCAGCCGGTGTCGGCGCCAGCGAGCGGGATCTGGCAGCGATGGGGCTGGCAGAGCACGCGTACTACGCCCTTGGCCTCTTCGTTCTGGGTGGCCTCGACATCGGAACCCCGATCGGTGGGCCGCCGTTCGCTCGAGCCCTGCTCTGGTTCGCGTACTTCGCGGCCCCGATCATCACGGCGTCCGCCATCGTCGAGGCCGTGCTGAGGATCTTCGCTCCGCTCGGCTTCCGGCTCCGTCCCCTCAAGGGACACGTCGTCGTCGCGGGTGCGGGGCGCCTGACCGCGCAGTATGTGCGGGAGGTGCGAAAGCGTGATGCGCGCCGACCGATCTTGATCGTTGAGCGCTCGTCGCAGGGTTCATACCTCGCCGAGCTCACCCGTGTGCATCGGGCCATCGTCGTACGGGGCGACATCGCGAGCGACCGTGTGATCGACGAGCTGCGTCTGCAACGAGCCCACCGAGTGCACCTCTTCACCAACGACGACTTCGCGAATCTCGATGCCGCCTCCAAGATCGTACGCAAAGCGCCGAAGCTGCGCGGACGCATCGTCGTGCACGTGTCCGACCTGCGCTTCATGCAGGAGACGTCCGGGTCGAGCGTTGCGCGCGACTGCGAGATCTTCAACGGCCACGAGAGCGCAGCCCAGCACCTGGTGGAGCATCACCTGGTGCGTCGGTTTCAGGCCACGCCGGCGCGGGATCCGGTCGTGCTCGCGGGGTTCGGCCGCTTCGGGCGCACCGTGCTCGACCAGCTCCAGCGTCTCGCTCCGGACAGCTTCGGGCCGGTGGTGATCATCGACCACAATGCGACCGCCAACGCTCGCGTCTTCGAGGAAGGACCCGGGTTCGCCCAGGGCTACGATCGGGTGCTCCTCGACGGCGAGGTGCTCGACCCCGAGATCTGGGCTCGCGTCTACGAAGCGACGGCACCGGCCGGTGCGGCGCCCGTGTTCATTCTCGGATCGGGCTCGGATGGCACGAATCTGCAGGCCGCGCTGTCAGTCCGGCGAGAATACGCGGACGCATACATCGTCGTCCGCGGCTTCCGTGCCTCGCCGTTCACCGACGAAGTGGCACAGGAGGCCGGCCTTCACGCGGTGAATCTGGGGCTACTGGTTCGGGACGGGATGCCGGAGCGCTGGTTCTGAGCCTACGGAACGCGATCGGGTCCGTACGGCCCCGTCCCGCCACCCATCGACCTGCGAATCCTAGATTTGGCTCGTCATGATGAAGAGAGGACGGGATCCGAACGTCGTGTACATCGGGCGCATCCGGTCGGCCTCGTAGAAGTGCTCCACGTCGACCACCTTCTTCTGCACCACGGTGTCGATGGGCACCGATGAGTACACTCCGTTGCGAACCGCGACGAGCAAGCCGCTGCGCTGCTCGAGAATCAGGTCGAGCGCGAGGTTTCCGAAGGCCATCGGCACGATCGAATCGAGGGCGTCGGGCGCACCGGATCGAACCAGGTAGCCCAGCCGCTGGTTCACCGTGTTGATCTGCCGTCCCTGGTTGAACCGGGGCGAGAGGGCCTTGATCGCCTCGGACACGCGATCGCCGATCCCTCCGAGCTTCTTGTGGCCGAACTGGTCGGCCGCCTCCTGCTCGAACACCATCTCGCCGGCGCCAGTCATCGTGGCTCCCTCGGAGACCAGCACGACGGAGTATCGGCTCGGATTGCGCCGGCGATCCTCGACGAGCAGTTGCGTGAGGTGCTCGGGGTCGAACGGATGCTCGGGAATGACACATCGATCCGCGGCCCCGGCCATGGTCGGCAGGAGGGCGGTGAAGCCCGCGTACCGGCCGAACACCTCGATCACGAGTATGCGCTCGTGCGAGCCCGCGGACGTCCGGAGTCGGTGTGTAAGCTCGATCGTGCGTGTGACGCACGTGCTGAAGCCGATGCAGTAGTCCGTGCCGTGCACGTCGTTGTCCATCGTCTTGGGGATGGCGATGACCTTCACGCCCTCCTCGTGCAGCCGGTGGCCATAGGAAAGCGTATCGTCCCCACCGATCGGGACCAGGTAGTCGACGCCGAGGAATTCCAGGTTCCTGAGAACCTCGGGCGTCATGTCGTTGATGTCGTCGTGGTAGCGGTCCCGAAGGTGCTCGGGCACGAAGGCCTTCGGCAGGTGGCTCGCCCGGGTCCGCGACGTGTGCAGGAACGTCCCGCCGGTGCGGCCGGCCTTCTGCACGGTCTCGGTGTCGAGCTCGATCACGTTCGCGGAGTTGTCCCCATCCGGGTTCGGCACGACGTCGACCAGGCCAGCCCACCCCCGGCGGATGCCGAGCACGCGATGACCCTCCCGGATCGCCCGGATCGTCACCGCCCGGATCGCCGGGTTGAGGCCGGGAACGTCTCCACCACCGGTCAGAATCGCGATCGTCCTCTTGGTACGGGCCATGCGGGCTCTCCTGCGAGAAGGGTCGTGGCGGCACCGTGCCACCTGTCACGCCTCGAGGAGCGAGCACGAACGCTCCCCCGGGTGCGCACCCCAAGAGGCCGCAACCTGTTGTCCTGCGTGCTACCCCGCCAGAGATACGGCCGCCGAGGCTATGGCCGCTTCAGCTCCTCCGAGGTACGCCTGAGCCCCTCCGCCTCCATGGCGACGTACCGCTCGGTCACATCGTTCAACAACCGCCACATGAGGCCGCCGAGGAGCCCCCCGTAGTCGATCGAGAGCCGCACGCGGCTCCCCTCCCCAACCGGCTCGATCCAGTGGCCCGCGACCACCGTGACGCCCGGCGCCCGGCTGACCCAAGTGAAGCCGATTCCCTCCTCCAGCTTCGTCACACGCCACAGCGCCGGGGGGAGTCGAGGCTGCCGGATGAGCACCCGGCTTCCCACCCCAAGGGATCGCCCACCGAGGATCCGCACGCTCGTCGTGGAGGCCGTCCACCGGGGCCACTGTTCGACGCTGCTCATCACCGTCCACACATCGGCGGGCGCCGCGTCGATCTCGATGGTCACCGTGTGCGTCGCGGTACCGCCCTCGTCACTCACACGAGCGCCCTCGGCGACCCCTCGGAGCGGCGGTGCTCCGCCCACCACCGGGCGGCATCAGCGCCCGTCCACCTCGGCGGATGGTCCACTGCCCGCAACGCGTCTCTCAGCTCGGCCGCCGTCGCGAATCGGTCATCGGGCGACTTGGCGATACATCGCAGCACGATCGCATCCAACCCGGCCGGCACCCCGGGGGCGAGCTGACTCGGGGGCGAGGGGGTACGCTCGACATGCGCCTGCAGCATCTCCCGCGTGGTCTCCGCCTCGAACGGCGTGCGGCCGGTGAGCGCCCAGAACATCGTGCAGCCGAGACCGTAGAGATCGGAGCGCGCATCACCTCCCGCCCGCCGACCGGCGACCACCTCCGGGGCCATGAACGCGGGCGTCCCCTCCAACGGATGGCCGGGACCTGATCCGGGCTTGGGGCCGACGGGCAGCACGAGGCCGAAGTCGAGCACCTTGAGCACGTCGTACTCGATTCCCTGCTTGCACACCATGAGGTTGGCGGGCTTCACGTCGCGATGGATCAGCCCCCGGTCGTGCGCCTCTCCCAGCGAGGAGCAGGCCTGCTCCGCGAGCCACACCACACGAGCGGGCGGGAGTGGGCCGTGGCGACGCACGAGCTCGTCGAGGTCGATGCCGTCGAGGAGCTCCATCACATAGTAGAGGGAGCCATCGTCCGTACGCCCGAAATCATACAGCTCCACGGTGTGGTGGGACCTGAGCAGCGCGGTCGCCTTCGCCTCCTGCTCGAAGCGCCGCACGAGGCTGTCGATCGCCGAGGGATCGTGAGCCACCACGTCACGGCGAATGAGCTTGATGGCCGCCGGGCGCGCGAGGAGTCGGTGGCTTGCCCGCCACACCTGCCCCATCCCCCCCTCCCCGAGAAGCTCCTCGAGGCGATACGCTCCGATCTCGCGGGCCTCCCCGACCGCCCGGCCGAGGCCATATACCACGCGCACGGCGAAGTACGCGAATCCGATGGTCGCGAGGTGCGGAAAGACGAATGCGTAGAACAGCTGCCCCGCACCGAGCACCGGGGCCTGACCGGCTCGAGCCGTGAGGAGGTACACGGTCACCGGGGCCATGGCTGAAGCGCTCAGCGCGACGAGCGCGCGACGGGGCCGTGAGGGCACGATCACGCTGTAGAGCAGCATCCAAGGCGCCACGACCGAGAAGCCCACCAGATCGAAGTCGATATCCGCCGTCCACGCGTCGAGGAAGCCGTCCCAGTACTGCCCTCCTACCAGCCCGAACGACACGACGACC
>JBDHDM010000022.1:0-27981 GCA_039591515.1 Gemmatimonadota bacterium
AACGCGGCCGACAGGCGAGCTCCAGCGCGACCCACCATCGGACGGAGCACGCTCCCGAACAACGCGAACGCCTGCGTCATGAACGGGCGGGGGTCCCGCCACGAGAAGACGGCAAAGCGCTTCCGGCCTCGCAACGACCGCCACCAATCGAGGAGCGACAGCTCTCCTCGCCGCCAATAGTACAGGGACGTCTGTAGGTCCCGGAGCAGGTAGACCCACTTCGCGCCGACGTATCGCTGTTCGAGGCCTGCGGGCAGGGGCTGCCCGATCGTGTCGCAATAGGTCGCGTAGAGCAGCTCGACGCCGCCTGCCTCGGCGATCGCCGATCGCCCCGTCGGGCGCCCGACGTTGGGCTCGATGATGTAGTGCTTCCCCGTGCGTCGGTCGCGCTTCATCTCGACGTAACCGAGGCCTCGATGACCGAGGTTCTGGAAGAGTTGGATCGACTCCCGAAGGACGACTGGGTTACGGCACTCCTCACCGAGGCAGGAGACACCGGCCTCAGGCGGCCACTGCCGGAGCTTTCGGGCGACGAACGTCACGACCGGCTGCGAGTCGGCGTCGAAGTAACAGTTGCAGCTGAAGAGATCGGCATCTGCGCCCTCGATCCACTCCTGGACGATCAGGATCTCCGCCAGCTTCGATGCACGATCGTACAAGGCCAGCAGCTCGGCTGGGTCGGCGACCCTGTGCACCTTGGCCCCGGTGGCTTGCTCCCACCGCGGCGTGTTCATGGGCGGTTTCACGACGCAAGGAAAGGACGCCTCGGCCGCCACGCGTTCGGCGTCGGGGTGACTTCGGAGGAAATGGGTCTTCGGGATCGGCAGACCCGCCTCTTGGGCGTAGGTGTAGAAGCGGACCTTGTCGGTGAGCATCTCGACCACGCCCGCGGGCGGCAGCGCGATGTGGAACCACTCGGCCAGACGCTCCCGGGCACGCGAGACCCGTAGCACGCTCATATCGGTGCAGGGGAACAGCACCGCCTTCTGTGAGAGACGGGGGCCGAGCGCTTCGAGCGTTTCACTCAACCCGACGCCGTCCGGGCCGGTCGTGAGAATCTCCTCGCAGCTGTTCGTCTTACAGAACCCGGAATCCGGGTTTCCGGTCGTGGCGATGACCGGAACGCCTCGTTGGCTGAGAATCCGTGCCGTCTGAAGCCCAACGAACGATTCGAGGCCAACGACGACAGCACGCGGCTGCTCGGTCGCGCGCCCGCGCGATCGGTTCTTCAAGAACATGCCAGGGACCTTTTTGGGGGGGCATGAGCCGCACGCATCCCGTCGGATTGGTGGGCGGCCTCGGGGTTTACATTCGAGCACGTTGCGTGCCGAAGGCCGCGTGAGATCGTAAGAGGCTGTGGATTAGTGATTTGACATATGGGACCTAAATCAATGTGCGAAGTATGGGTCGTAACGGGCCTTTACGATTCGTCTCCGGGGCGAAGCGGCCTTTACAGCGTGTGCAGGGCGGTCGCGCTCGGCCGCGCCGTTGACCGGTTCGCTCCCCCCGGCGAGCGTTACGGGTTCCCTGCCACCCCAGCTGTGCAGGCCCGTGAATCCACCCTCGAGCGCCATTCGAACCGCCGTCGTGGGGGCCGGTCATCTGGGCCGCTTCCACGCGCAGAAGTACGCTGTAGCCGAGGGCTCCGAGCTGATCGCCGTGGTCGACCCCGAGGCGCGGCGCCGCGAGGAGGTCGGGTCGGAGGTCGGGGCCGAGGCGCTCACCCATCACGCCGAGCTGAAGGGGCGGGTGGAGGCCGTGTCGATCGTGACCCCGACGCGTAGCCATTACGAGATCGCCAAGGATCTGCTCGCGGCCGGCATCCACGTGCTGGTGGAGAAGCCGATCACCGTGACGGCCGAGGAAGCCGGCGAGCTCGTCGATCTCGCCGCGACGAACGATCTGGTCCTTCAGGTCGGCCACGTGGAGCGATTCAACGCCGCGATCCTGGGTGTGGCGCCGCTTCTCCTGGAGCCGCGCTTCATCGAGTCGCACCGACTCGCCCCGTTCAACCCCAGGGGTGCGGACGTGAGCGTCGTGCTGGACCTCATGATCCACGACGTCGACCTGATCCTGAACATGGTCAGATCCCCGATCGTGAGCATCGACGCGAACGGAGCCTCGGTCATTTCCGAGGAGCCGGACATCGCGAACGCGCGCATCCGCTTCGAGAACGGCTGCGTCGCGAACGTCACGGCCAGTCGGATCACGCCGCGGGTCGAGCGCAAGATTCGGATCTTCCAGCACCACGCCTACATGTCGATCGACCTGCACGCCCGGAAGACCGCGATCTATCGCATGGGAGGCGACGGGGTCCCGACGCCCCTCCCGGGCATCACGATGAAGCACGACGAGTATCCGGAGGGTGACGCGCTCGCCACGGAGATCGATGCCTTCCTCAGCTCGGTTCGCACGGGTGAGCCCCCGGTGGTGAGCGGCGAGGACGGCAAGCGCGCGCTCGAGACGGTGATCGAGATCCAACGCCTCGTCGAGGGAGGCCTCTCATGATCCCGATGATCGATCTGAAGGCGCAGTACGCCGCGATCCAGGACGAGGTCGAGGCGGCCGTTCTCGACGTGCTGCGCAGCGGCTGGTACGTGATGGGTCCGCAGCACGAGGCGCTCGAGCAAGAGGCGGCTGCGTACGTGGGGGTCGGCCACGCGCTCGGCGTGGCGTCGGGGACCGATGCGGTCCATCTCGCGCTCCGCGCGGTCGGGGTCGAGCCCGGCGACGAGGTCGTCACCACCGCGTTCACCTTCGTGGGCACGGTCGAGGCGATCCTCTACATCGGCGCCAAGCCGGTCTACGCGGACATCGACCCGCTCACCTTCAACATCGATCCGGCCTCGATCGAGGCCGTGATCACGCCGCGGACCAAGGCGATTCTCCCCGTCCACCTCTTCGGCCTCCCGGCCGACATGGACGCGATCATGGACATCGCCGACCGCCACGGCCTCGTGGTCGTGGAGGACGCGGCCCAGTCGATCGGTGCACGTTGGCGCGAGACCATGACGGGCGGGATCGGCCTGGCGGGCGCCTTCAGCTTCTACCCGACGAAGAACCTCTCCGCGGCCGGCGACGCGGGGCTGATCACGACGAGCTCCGAGGAGGTCGCGGAGCGGGTGAGGAGCCTACGCAACCACGGCAGCAGAAAGCGCTACTACCACTCCGAGGTGGGCTACAACAGCCGGCTCGACGAGGTCCAGGCCGCGATCCTCAGGATCAAGCTGAGGCACGTGGATGCGTACAACGACGCCCGCCAGCGGCATGCGAGACTCTACACCGAGTGCCTCGCCGACGCCGATGTGCAGACGCCTGCCGAGCCGCCGCACGGCTCACACGCTTTCCACCAGTACACGATCCTCACCCAGGATCGGGAAGCCGTCATGGCGAGGCTCAGGGACGCCGGCGCGTCGTCGGGGATCTACTACCCGATCCCGCTACACCGCCAAGAGTTCTGCATCGACGAGTATCGCGACGTCTCGCTGCCCGTCACCGAGCGGGTCGCCGAGGCGTGCCTGTCGCTTCCCATGCATCCGGAGCTGACGGAAGAGCAGGTGCGGCGCATCGCCGGCGCCGTGCGCGGGGGCTGACGTCCGTGTGGCGTCCAATCGCTGGGTTCGCCCTCGCCGTGGGCGTGGTGGGCTGCATCGACGGAAGCGGGCCGGAGGGTGATGCGTCCGAACGCGACTCCCTGGCGCAGTCGGTTACCCGATCCCCTTCGTTCGACTGTGCGGCCGCCGAGGGCGAGGTGGAGGAGCTCGTCTGCGCTACGCCTCGACTCGTCGCCCTCGACCTGCGCCTCGACAGTGTGTGGAGCGCCGGGATGGCCCGAATGACATCGGGAGGGGCAGCAGCGGCGGATCTGGACCTGCTGCGCGCGGAGCAGCGCGGGTGGATCGGGGGCCGGAACGACTGTTGGAAGGCCGACGACGTGCGCGCGTGCACCGAGCGGGCATACAGGGCGCGAATCGCTGAGGTCGAGGCCGCGTTGGGGCTGGCCGCCGGAGGCGCGCCGACCTTCTGGGGCTGCGAGGGCCAGCCGGCCAACGAGTTCGCCGTCACCTTCTTCGACACGGATCCGAGGAGCGCCCGCATCGAGCGTGGAGACCGGCAAGAGGTGTTTCTCGCCACCCCGGCCGCCTCCGGCTCCCGGTATCTGGGAGCGTTCGGCAAGGAGGCGTGGTTCAAGGGTGACGAGGCCATGTTCGTGTGGCCGCAGACGGACACGTTGAGCTGTCGGCTACGCTGATCAACGGGCTTCCGCGCCAGCAGCAGCCGCGTCTTCCTCCGCCCGTACCGTGAGAAAGAGCGTCGCGGACGAGCCCTCCTTGGGAGAAGATCCGAGCACGATCGTTTGGCCGGCCCGCACGTTCACGGACGTCTCCAGGCGCCATCCGTCCTCGCTGGTGAGCGAGACGCTCTCCAGTCGCGTGACCTCCTCACCCGCGCGATAGACCGTCCCCCGGATCAGGAAGAGGCCGTCGGACGCGCGTAGCCCCTGCTCGAACTCGGTCACGTCCGTCGCCGTCACGGTCGCCTCACCGGCCAATCGGTACCCCTGGAAGGGGAACAGCCGGCGGAGCTGGTCCTCCACCTGGGCGATCCGGGGATCGGATTCGGTGAAGCCGTCGGCCTCGATGAGCTGGAAGTGCAGCCGAACGTCCGGGCGCGCTTGGTCGAACTGCGCCAGCACCCTCTCGATCTGGGCCAGGTTGTCCGCGGTCTCCCGGATGGTCACCGCACCCTCGATCACGGACAGAGCGCCGGGCGCGCCCTCGCGCTCTCCATAGACATACGGGTCGATCAGCTCGCCCACCTCGTGGGGCTGGAGGTGCTGGACCGCAAACGTGCGGGTCTCGAGGTCGGGGGTCATTTCGCACGCGGCGATCAGCAGCGAGAGGGCCCCCACGGTCAGCGTCTTCGTCGTCGTCCTCATCATTCGTCTCCCTGAAAGAGCCATATGACAGTGATGTCGGGGTCGTCCGTGCCGAGCACGGCGAAGTCGGTGCCGGCCGGTGCCCCGACGTCGGGCGGTGGCAGGGCCAGCATGGGCGCGCCGGCTGGACCGCTGGTGGCGGGACCGGCAGGGCCGCGGTCGATACGGGGTACCAGGAGCAGCCCGGCCATCGCGGCTGCGGCCAGGAGCGGCACCCATCGAGGCACGGTGCGCCCCTTTCGCGCGGGAGGCGCTTCGAGTGCGCTCGTCACGAGCGCCGCCGGGTCGAAGTCCGGCCGCGTGCTCAACGCGCGATCGAGCTCCCGCCTCGCCGCGAGAATCGCCGCCGCCGCGGCCGCACACTCCGCGCAGACCGCGACGTGTCGAGCGAGCTCCGAGTCACTCTTGCCGGCGAGCTCGAGCGGGTCGGCCTCGAGTAGGAGCGCGTGCCGCGGACAGGTGCTCACGTCGAGCCTCCGAGCACGCCGGCGTGCTCCCGAAGGATGATCGCGCGCATCGACCGCCGCGCCTTGAAGAGGTGCGCCCGAACGCTCACCGGGGCGATGCCGAGCAGCTCGGCGGCGTTCCCGGCGCTCAGCCCCTGGAGCTCGACGAGGTCGTACACCTCCCGCTGGCGGGTAGGGAGACGTGCGAACGCGTCCATGAGCGCGCGCCTTGCCTCTCCGAGCTCGACGGCTCGGTCGGGATCCGGGGGCGCGTCGGGCGTGAGGGTTGCCACCAACCGCGGATGCTCCTCGGCCGCCCCGCGGCGGCGGCGCGCGCGATGGACGTCCCGTGCGCCGTTGCGCGTCAGCGAGTACAGCCACGTCTCGAAGTCTGCATCGCCGCGGAAGGCGTGGACCTTTCGGATCATCTTGATGAGCACGTCCTGTGTCAGGTCGTCGGCGTCGGACTCGCTGCCGAGCTGAACGAGGGCCCAGCGGCGAACCCGTGGATAGGCCAGCTCGGTGAGCTTCGTCAGCGCCACGCGGTCACCGCCACGCGCCCGGTCGATGAGCTCCGCCGGGATGTCGATGCAGCCGGCCGTCACGCGAGCTCCCGTTGGATCGTCGTTTCGAACAGGAGACGGCAGGCGGGCGTGATGCGTTTACCCGCACGCCGTGACGACAGCCCGGGCGGAGGTATCATCTGGTCGGCGGCGCCCGGTGTAGTAGAATTGCAGTCATGCAAGCTCGTCCTTCGAACCGTCTGATCCGCGGCCCGTCTGCCCGCGCGCTCCTCGCCGCCGTGGTGGGCGCGGCCTTCGTGGCGTGCGCCGACCGCTCCTTGCCCACGGTTCCGGGTGGCGGTGATCCCGACCCGTTCGTCCAGGATCTCGACAGCCTGCTGTATCTGCGACTCCGGATCAACGGCTTCGACGGCCGTATCGAAGAGACGCTCGTGGCTCGGTTGGGACGGCCCGTGAACGGCGAGTTGGCAGAGCTCGGACGTCTGCTCTTCTTCGATCCGGTGCTCTCTGTGACGGAGGACAACAGCTGCGCCGGCTGCCATGGCCCGAACGCGTCGTTCAACGACAGCAAGTCGATCTCCGTGGGTGTGGAGAACAACGGGGTGGTCGGGCCGGGAAGAGCCGGACCGCACAACCTGCGTCGGGCGCCGACGGTCATCAACGCGGTGTTCTACCCGAAGCTCATGTGGGACGGGCGCTTCGCCGCCAACTCGCTCGACCCGTTCGACAACTCCGACGGCTTCACCTTTCCCGACCCGGAGGGAGACGGACTCTCGCACATGGAGCACCTTCTCGGCGCGCAGGCGTTCACCCCGGTCTCCACCCCTATGGAGATGGCCGGCTTCGAGGATGTGGGTGACAACGACCAGATCCGCGATCTCCTCGCGTCCAGGGTCGATGCGATCGAGGAGTATCGCACGGGCTTCAGCGCGGTCTTCCCGGACATCGCCGCGGGCGACCCGGTGTCCTACTCCCACATCGGGGCGGCGCTCGCCGAGTTCCAGTTCACGCTCGTCCGGGCCGATGCGCCGCTGGACCGTTACGCCCGGGGTGACACGTCGGCGCTCACCCACGATCAGAAGCTCGGGGGCGCTCTGTTCTTCCAGCGTCGCTCGTCGTGCTTCGAGTGCCATATCACGCTCGGCTACTCCAACCAGATGTTCAGCGACTTCGACAATCACGTGCTGGCGGTGCCGCAGATCGTGCCGCTCGAGAGCAACGCCGAGTACGACGGTCCGGGGGCGAACGAGGACTTCGGCCTCGAGCGGGTCACGGGCAATCCGGACGATCGGTATCGCTTCCGGACGACGCCTCTGAGAAACGCGGCCTTCCAACCGACCTTCATGCACAACGGGGCGTTCGTCTGCATGGAAGACGCGATCCGGCACCACACGCACATGTACGCCTCCATCGAGACGTACACGACCAGCCGGCTCGATCCTTCGCTGCACGGAGGGCTGGGCCCGTCGGCGCCCATGGTCGAGCGGGCCCACAAGTTCAGCAGCGAGCCGCGCGCCGACCTGACCGACGACGAAGTCCGCATCCTCACCGACTTCGTGCGAAACGGCTTGTCGGATCCGGACGCGCACCCCGACGCGCTACGGCACTTCATTCCGGATGCCGTGCCGAGCGGGTTGCCGGTGCACGACTTCGAGTACGACAACACGCCGCCGACCTGCAGCTGAGGCGGACGAGCGCCGCAAGACGGCGAGGACGGCTCCAGCATGCCAGCACGATGAAGTGGATCCTCTGGAGCGTGACCCTTCTTCGGGTCGTCCTCATCCCGGTCTTCCTCTGGCTCGCGCTCGAGGCCCAGGAGCTCGCGCGTGGCCAGGTCGCGGCCGAGGCCTACCGGCTGGGTGCTCTCGCGACCCTCCTGGTGATGGGGCTCTCGGACGTGGTCGACGGATGGATCGCGCGCCACTACGATCTCGCGTCACAACTCGGGGCCGTGGTCGATGCCGTGGCCGACAAGCTGGTTCAGGTCACGCTGGTGGCCTTCTTCACCTTCTCGGTCGGGCCCGCCTTCCGCTCCCTGCCGCTGTGGTTCCTGCTCGTCATCTTCGGGCGCGACCTCGTCCTTCTCGTGGGTGTGCTCGTGCTGCGGGCACGGTACGGGCCGCTCGACGTCGTCCACCGCTGGCACGGGCGAACGGCGAGCCTGCTGGTGCACATCGTCCTCTTTTGGGCCGCGCTGCGCCTGCCGGCGCAGTTCATGACCTTGCTGATGATCGCGACCGGCGGCTTGGCGCTCTACAGCGCGACCACGTATGCGCTCGACGGGGCGGCGCAGGGCCGGGCCGCGCAGCGCCGGGTGGCAGCCGGGGGCCTACCGGGGAGCTGATGGGGGGTGGTGGGCGCTTGTGCCACCGTCGTCAGGGCGTGCCCGAGTCTCCCTCCACGCCGCAGAACCGCACGATCGTGGCCGCCAGAATCCGGGACATCGTGACCAGCTCCTCGACCTCCAGGGACTCGTCCGGGCGATGGGCGAGTCGGACGTCGCCGGCTCCGAAGAGGACGGCCGGGGTGCCGCCCACGTGCTGGAGCAGCCCCGCATCGGCTCCGAACGGCACCGCCTCGTAGCGTGCCGGGCGACCGGTGTGGCCTTCCACCGCGGCGCTGAGCGCGCGCACCAGCGGATCATCCAGCTCGGTGCGGGCCGGCAAGAAACGGCCACCCCACCACGACAGCACGGGCGGATGCTCATGCAGGAAGGGATCGGCTTCCGCGGCTTGCTCCACGCAACGCTCGAGCTCGGCCCGAGCGTCCTCCAGCGACTCGTCGGGGCGCACGCCCAGCCGCCCCTCCATGGTGGCGTGGTCGGGAACGGACGACGCCCAGTCTCCACCGCGCATGGTCCCGATACTGATGGGGAAGGGGGTCCGGTAGCGGGAAAAGAGCGGGTCTGCCCCGGCCCCGGCGTTGCGGCGAGCCTCGAGCGCCTGGATCGCCCGGAAGACGTCGAAGAGCTTCTCGAAGGCGCTGACGCCCTCTTCTCGGACCGCGCCGTGCGCCGCCTTGCCCGGAACACGGACCCGGAAGTTCACGCACCCGGCCTGGACCGGGGCCACGGCGAGCTCGGTTGGCTCCATCACGATCGCGGCGTCCCCCACGTGACCCCGCAGGATCGAAGCGAGCGTGCCCAGCCCTCCGTCCTCCTCTCCCACGACGCTCTGCAGGCGCACCGTCCCGGAAAGCGGCACGCCGGCGTCGACGACGGCGCGTATGGCGAAAAGCCCCGCGAGCAACGGTCCTTTCATGTCGAGCACCCCGCGACCGTAGAGACGACCGCCTCGTACGTCGACGTCGTAGGGCGGGGTGGTCCACTGCGCCGGGTCTCCGGCCGGCACGACGTCGACGTGACCGTTCAGGACCAGGGTCGGCCCCTCTCCTCCTCCACCGACGGATCCCACCACCCCCAGAGCCCCCTCGCGCTCGATCTCCCACGAGCACGCCGGGTGCCGATACAGCTCGTCGAGATCGAGCGCCCACACGTCCGTCGAGAGGCCACCTTCGGTCATCAGGGCAGCCATCAGCTCCTGGGCCGGCGTCTCCTGGCCCCGGTCCGTCGGAATCGCGACGAGATTGCACACCGCCGCGAGGAGTCCCTCCGCGTCGACCGCGTCGGCGGCCCGTGCGGCCTGCCGGATCGCTTCCGACCCGACCTCGTCAGGGGCCAGAGGGTCTCCTAGCGCAGATGCTCATTGAAGAACGCGATCGTGCGCTCCTGGGCCAACGTGGCCGCGGCCTCGTCGTAGCGCGGTGTCGTGTCGTTGTGGAAGCCGTGATTCACGTCGGGGTACATGTGCATCGTGTAGTCTACGTCGTTCGCCTGGAGTGCCGCCTCGAACGCAGGCCACCCGGCGTTGATGCGCTCGTCGAGTCCGGCGTATTGGATCATGAGGGGCGCCCGTATCCTCCCGACCTCCTCGGCAGGCGGCTGGCCCCCGTAGAAGGGCACCCCCGCCGCGAGGTCCGGCATCCGGACGGCCAGCGTATTCACCATGCTGCCCCCGAAGCAGAAGCCGACGGCGCCGACCCTTCCCGTGGACTCGGGGTGCTCCATGAGGTAGCGGGCTCCCGCGATGAAATCCTCGGTCATCGTGTCACGATCCAGCTGCCGCTGCATGGTCCGGCCCTCGTCATCCGTGCCCGGGTACCCTCCGAGAGGCGTGAGCGCGTCCGGACCCAGGGCGAGGAAGCCGGCCGCGCCGAAGCGCCGGACGACGTCTTCGATGTACGGGTTCAGCCCACGGTTCTCGTGGATCACGAGCACCGCCGGCCAGGGCGCGCCGCTCGCGGTCGGCCGGGCCATGTAGCCACGCATGGTCCCCGACCCACGCGGCGATTCGTACTCCACGTATTCGAGGCGCACGCGCGCGTCGTCCTCGGGGACCTGCGCGGCCCACGCGTACTCGGGGCTGAGCGCATCGAGAAACCCCGCAGCGGTCATTCCGCCCACGGCGAACTTCGCCGCTTCGTCCAGGAAGCCCCGGCGGTCGATCATCCCATGCACGTATCGATCGAAGAGTCGTAGGACCTCTCGGGGAAAGTTGTCGGCACTCATGCGCTCGCGGGTCATCGTGCGCTCCGGCTGGAGGGACAGTGGCGAAGACGGCCAACGTAGCGCGCCGATTCGGAGTGGTCGAGCCGACCGGAAAGACGGTGGAAGTCCCTCGGCGCCGAGCCCATCTTGTGAACATGTGCTTCCCGCGTTGGCCAGCCGATCGGACGTGCGCAATGCGCCTTTCCGCGAGGCTCTACGGCGTGCTCGCCGTGGTTCTCGTCGCCTCTTGCACGGACAACGGGGCGGCGCCGGTCGTCCCCGTGCCCACCAGCCTCGTCGTCGAGCCGGGCGCCGTCGTGCTCGACGCGCTGGGTGCGAGCGCCGTGGTGACCGTGCGCGTGTTCGACCAGGACGGCTTGCCCATGTCCGACGTGGTGCCGAGCTGGGTCTCGGACGACCCGGCCATCGCGTCGGTCACCGCGTCCGGGCGTGTGACGGCGGTGGCGAACGGAGCGACCACGATCCGGGTCGGTGCCGGTAGCGCCGAGACGACGCTGGACGTCACGGTCGCTCAACGGGTCGTCGCGCTTTCGCTGGCGATCGATTCGGTCGCGCTGAGAGATCCCGGGGATACGATTCGTGTGGAGCTGGTGGCATCCGATGCGGGCGGAGCCCAGGTCGTCGATGCGGGCATCGTCTGGGCCTCGACCGATACGACCGTCGTGCGTGTGTCGAGTGAAGGTCTCATCGAGGGCGTGGCGACCGGCCTCGGCGTGATCGTCGCGACGGCGGGCGCACAGAGCGACAGCGTGACCGTGTGGGTCCGACCACCGCTCTCGCTGACCGCGGTGGGAGCCCAACCCATCGAGGCGGAGGTCGACCAGGAGGTCTCGCTCTCCGCACGTGTCGAGGACGTTTTCGGAGGGATCGCACCGGGCGAGAGCGTCACCTGGAGTGTGCTCGTGGGCTCGGGCTCGCTGGCGTCGCCGTCGGAGGCGACGAGCGACGCGTCGGGTGCGGTCCACGCCGTTTGGCAGCTGGGGACCGTGCCGGGCACGCAAAAGGCGTTCGCCACACTCGAGAGCAGAGGCGCGCCGGTGACCGTGGAGTTCGTGGCCGAAGTCGCGGCGGGCCCGCCGGTCGCGTCGACGCTCGCCTCCGACAGCGTGCTCTTGAGTGGACAGGGAGAGTCCGTGCGGCTCGTGCCCGGGTACGCCGACCAGTTCGGCAACCCGGCCGACGGGACCGGGGTCACCTGGTCTGCTCGGGACCCCTCGGTGGTGTCGGTCGCCGCCGACGGAAGGGTCACCGCCGGCTCGGCAGGAAGCACGTGGATCGTTCCCGACGTGGCCGTGCCGACCGACTCGATCCTCGTCACGGTGGAGCGGCGGGGTGCCATCACGGTGACCTTCGACGACGGCTTCCGGAGCGTCTACGAGAACGCCTGGCCCCTGTTCCAGGAATTCGGACTCCCGGCCAACATCGCGGTGAACCCGGTGCCGATCGATCTGGGATGGTCCGGGTACCTCACACACGCCATGCTGGACGAGCTCTCCGACGCCGGTTGGTCGGTCGTGAGTCACTCGCTCGAGCACGACTCGCTGCCTTCGCTTTCACCGCAGGAGCTCGATTACGATCTGCGGACCAGCCAGCAGTGGATCATCGATCGTGGATACCAGGGCTGGAACGTGTTCGTCGCTCCGTATCACGCGTACGGCCCGGCCGAGCGCGCGGCCGTCGACCAGTACTACGAAGCGTCCCGCGGTGTGTCCTCGAGCCAGTTCGTGCCGGACAGCATCGTTTCCTGGATGCCGGACGATCCTCATCAGCTCACGGCGCGCGAGGCCGAGCTTCTGCCGTACACGACGACCGCCGGACGCGACGAGCTGCGCACGCTGCTCCAGCGGGTCGTGTTCGAGGGCGGCTTCCTGGACATCTTCTTCCACCAGGTACCTCCCGAGAACGTCGACGGGCTGCGCGAGCTGCTTCTCGTCCTGGAGGAGTTCAGGGACCGGGTTCTGCCCTACCACCAGCTTCTCCCGATTCTTCCACGCACCGTCCACTGATCGCTTCCGGCTTCTCGCCGGACGGGCCGAGGGCGCGTACTCTAGTCGCGACGATCGACGGGGCGCCTGCCTGGAGGAACCTCGGGCATCCGAGGGGTGTCCATCCGCTTCGTACGAAACCACCGAAGCCAGCGCGCTTCACGTGCAGCCAGGAGAGTCTCGATGTACCGGTTGAAGACGGCGGCGCTCGTCGCATGCCTCGTGCTCATGTCCGTCGCCACGCTCCGTGCGCAGGAGCCCGGCGAGTTTCGCCGCTCCCAATACCACGACTATCGAGTCGTGACGGTCGCCGACGGGTTCGAGATTCCTTGGTCCATGGCGTTCCTGCCCAACGGCGACATGCTCGTGACGGAGCGGCCGGGCCGGCTCCGCATCGTTCGGGACGGTGCGCTTCTCCCCGATCCGGTGGCTGGCGTGCCGGAGGTGTTCGCGAGGGGGCAGGGTGGGCTCCTGGACGTGGTACCGCACCCGGACTTCGCGTCCAATCGCCTGCTATACATCAGCTACTCCAAGCCGCTCTCCGACCCGGACTCGTCCACGACGGCCATCATTCGGGGCCGCCTGGAGAACGACCGCCTCTCGGACGTCGAGGAGCTGTTCGTGGCCAACACCAACGGGCGCGGGCACTACGGCTCGAGGATCATCTTCGACGGGCAGGGCTACATCTACTTCAGCGTCGGCGATCGGCAGGCCCCGCCGCGAGGCGACCTCGAGGCGCACCCGGCCCAGGACCGGAGGAACCACCACGGCACGATCAACCGGATCCACGACGATGGCCGCATCCCCTCGGACAATCCGTTCATCGGGGAGGAGGGGGTCGAGCCGACCATCTGGAGCTTCGGGCACCGCAATCCGCAGGGGCTCGCCATCGATGCCGCCACGGGCCGGATCTGGTCGACGGAGCACGGACCTCAGGGCGGAGACGAGATCAACGTGATTCAGTCCGGCCTGAACTACGGCTGGCCCGTCGTCGGGTTCGGGGTGAACTACGGAGAGGGGACGCGCATCCACGAGAGCACGATGCGTGAGGGTATGGAGAATCCCGCTCACGTCTGGGTCCCCTCGATCGGAGCCTCGGGGCTCATGCTCTACACGGGCGAGCGCTTCCCGGCCTGGCGAGGCAGCCTGTTCGCCGGCGGGCTCGCGGGCGAGATGGTGGCCCGGCTCGCGCTCGACGGGGACGTCGTCGTCTCCGAAGAGACCCTCGTCCATCGGATGGGCCGGGTCCGCGACGTCCGACAGGGGCCGGACGGCTACATCTACGTCGCCATCGAGGACCGGTCCGGAGGACCCTCGCCCATCGTGCGCCTCGAGCCGGCGTACTGAGCGAAGGGCGATCGAGCGCACACGGGCCTCGGGGACGACCGTCCCCGGGGCCCGTGTCGTCGTCGGAGGCTGATGGCTTCGTGACTCAGGGGCTTCGCGCGTGGACCTCCCGGCCATCGTGGCCGTTCGCAGGAGGCGTCTTGCTCGCTTGCCTCCTCGTCGGGACCGAGCGCACCCCGATCGAGGCGCAGGAGGAGCCGGTTCCGGCCCAGCTCGAGGAAGGGGACGCTTCCTTCTGGGCGACACTGGCAGGGGGCCGTGCGGACCGTCGGCGCGCCATCTTCGGCATCTGGGCCATGCACCCCTTCGAGCCCCAGTTCCCCGAAGTGGAGTGGACACAGGGCTTCGGCTTCGCCTTCTCCCAGTGGTTCGGCGCGACGTTCGTGAACTCCTACGACGAGCGCTCGTTCATCGCGGGTATTGAGCGATACTGGGCTCGTGGACGGTGGGGCTTCACCGGATTCGGCCTCGGCTACCGCTTGGGTCTGGTGACCGGATACGACGAGCGGTTGGTGTCGTGGGCCGAGGACGTGCCCGTGCTTCCCTTCGCCGGCGTCGTCGGTTGGATCGACGTCGGTCCTCTCGGGGTGGACGTGTATTACGTCTACCGGGCGATCACGCTCGAGAGCTCCGTCCGGTTCTGAGGCCGTGCGGCCCGCTTGCCGCGGCCGCGCTGGAGGAGGATGTTGCCGACCTTCCCCTTTGGTCCGAGCCTCGCCATGAAAAGCCGACTGTCGAAGTACGCAGCCCCGGTGCTCGTCCTCACCGCCACGCTGGTCACCGCATTGCCCGCCAGCTCCAGCGCACAGGCCCGCCCCGAGGCGGGGGAGCGTCGTGCGAGCGATCCGCCCATTCTGCGAAGGAATGTGGGGCGCGTGTTGGGTGGTGTGCCCATGACGTCCGCCGACAGCATGCATCAGCGCGTCGTCGGACGGCTCGACTTCGACTCCTACAAGGAGCTGCTGCACGGGCTCACCCGGTTCGGGGACCGGGAGCAGGGCACACCGCGGAACGCGGCCGCGATCGACTGGATCGAAGACCAGCTCCGCGGCTGGGGCTACCAGACGGAGCGCGTCCGCTACATGTACACCCCGCGGAACTCCGAAACGGCAGAGCCGAGAGAGGAGGTCTTCGCAACGAAGGTCGGGACGACGCGGCCCGACGAGATGTACATCATCGGCGCCCACATGGACGGGCGGGGAGGGGGCGAAGCCGCCAACGACGACGGCTCGGGCACCGCGCTGGTCATGGAGCTCGCCCGTGTCCTCGCGGAGTCCGACGTCGAGTCCGAGCGGACGATCCGCTTCGCCCTCTGGAACAACGAGGAGACCGGTCTGAACGGAGCCTACGCGTACGTGGAGCAGCGGGCCGAGCTGCAGGGCGTCGAGGACCCGCCCGGATCGGGCCGCTACCCGGAGCCGCGTTGGCTGGGCATGATCCAGCACGACATGATGATGTGGGACCACGGCAACCCGGTCACGCACAACCAGGCGCTCGATGCGGACGTCGACGTCGAGTTCCAGCTCAACTCCGCGATGGCGGAAGCCTCAGCGCAGCTGGGGCTGGCCCTGATCAACGCCAATCGCATGCACGCCTCTGACTATCCGGCCGTCCTGAGCAACGCGATGAGCAACACGGACTCGACGCCGTTCATGGATCTGGTGGCGGCCGTCAGCCTTCGCGAGAACAGGCGCCTGTACGAGACGGGGAACCGAGCCAATCCGCACTGGCATCAGCCTACCGACCTCTTCGCGACGTTCTCGGACGCCGACTTCATGTTGGGGTTCAACGCGGCCCAGACGACCCTCGGTGCCATCGCCAAGCTGGCCAACGTCCGCATTCGGCCGTAAGCCTTCCTCGAGCGTGCCCTCAGCTGAGCGCGGTGGTCCAGTGGTCCTCGGTGATCACCGAGATCGGCACACCCCGAGCCCGGTACTGGACCACGTTGTCGATCAGGGCCCCGTAGGCGAGCTGACACCAGTCGTTCGCGGCCAGTGACCCGATGACGACGTAGTCGGTTCGGCGATTGACGGTGCGCTCCGCCGCGCCGCCGCGATCCATGACCTCGCGCTCGCACGCATGCAGGGGGCCGTACGCCATCTCGCCCCCGAACACGAAGGTCTGTCCTTCGAAGATCACGTCCGGGGGTGGCTGGGTGATGGGGAGGTCCGTGGCCAGGGGGTAACCCCCGCCGAACCCGGTCGAGTTCTCGGCCAGCTGCTCTAGCATCGCCGCCAGGCGCTTGCGCTCGGGCCCGTCGACGCGCCCGTCCGTGAAGATCCGCTCGAGCCTTCTCGACAGGAGGTTGGCCGGATAACGGGTGGCCACCTCCGGGTTCTCACGAGCCCACTCGGACAGCCGGTGAGCTTCGTCTTCCGAGACCCGCCCGTCCGCGATGACGCCCCGGACGAGCCCCACCATCTCGGCGAGGCCCTGCTCGATCCGGCGCTGAGCCTGCAGCTCGCGTGCGCGACCTACCACTGGCGGCAATCGTCCAGGATCTCGTCCTCGAACTCGTCCGGGTCGTCGACGACCTTCCAAAAGTTCTCGAAGAACTTCACCGAGTCCTCGGCACGATCCTGATCGAACTGCTCGAATCCGCGCGCAGCGAAGTCGTAGTAGAGCTGATGGATGGCGTCGCGGTTTTCGCGGAAGGGGGCCACCGCCTGCTCGTACACGAGCTCGTCACGGCAAAAGCCGCGGTAGAGGCGACGGGTGACCGTGCGGGTCTTGTCGTGCAGGGAGGGATCCACCGTGGCGTAGCGTGCGTTCACCGTGCCCGAGAAGTCGAAATCGTACGGCACGGTGAGGTAACGGCCGTCCTCGGTGCGGACGAGCTTCACGTTGTGGAAGTAGGCCGGATCCCAGTCGGTGTTCGAGATGAGGTAGTTGAACATCGCGGCGAGCACCGAGAATTCACCGTGCGTCCGCGCCGGATGAAACTGGCTCACTTCCTCGATCGTGCCGCGGCTCCGCGCAGCCATCTCGTCCTCGTCCTCGATGAGAAAGCCGATCTTGGTGCGGGTGTCGTATTCGCCGTTGATGTCCTCGTACGTGATCTCGACCAGACGGACGCGGAAGCTCGTCGGCGTGAGCAAGTTCAACACCCGGTAGGCCAGGTACTCGTTGAAGATGTAGCGCTGGTAGTCGTCGCGTCCGTCGTTGCACGGGGTCACGAGCTTGAGCTTGTCCTGACCCTCGAAGACCGTGCCCTCCATCTGGCGGGTCGGGAAGTCGAGCCGGAGCGGCGGGAAATTGCAGTTCTTCTTGGAGCGCCGCCAATTGCCCCGCGTCCTCGTATCGACCGGCTTCACGGCTTCCGAGCCGTTCAGGTCGATGAAGGTCAGCGTGCCCTCCACCTCGACCGAGTCGTTTCGCTCGTCGCGCAGCCAGTCGATGTCGGTCCGCAGCGTCATCGGAATCGGCTCGTGCGAGGCGAACAGTGGTGCGTTCTCCGCCCGCTCGGCCGCCTCGGCGTACTCTTCCGGGGTCGGCAGGGCGTACTCCTCCTGGCCGGACGCTGCGGTGGTGAGGATGAAGGAGGCGAAGAGGGCGAGGGCAGCGGACGTGCGGTCCATGATCATCCTCGGGGCTGGCGGTACATCGGAAAGCACTGGCGGTTAACCCTTAGAGTAGGCAGCGTACGTCGCCTTTGTCCACCGCGGCTTGCTGTGTCCGGGTGCGGGATCGCATCATGGGCTTCGGTTGGTGGGGGTACCCGGTTCCACTTTGGATCGAGGACGAGATGACGAGCTCGCGTGGGAGGCCGAGGCGCCCGGCTGGACTTCGCCGCGTCGTGGTCTACTACGCGCTGCTCGCCGTGATCCTCGTCGTGGCCGTCCAGTACGTCCCGTTCGTGCGGGACGCCGTGTCGGGCGTACGTCTGAGCGAGCTCGAAGGGAGCCTCTCGGGGGCGTTCGGGCCAGGCTCACCAGCGCCCGTCGGTGAACCGGTGCCCGGGGGGCCGTGGTCCGGCGCCGTCCTGGCCTCGCTGTCGATGCTCGGCGCGCTCGCGATCATGGTGCCCGTCACCTGGGTCTACATGCTCACGCGTCGACACCGCGGCTACGAGGAGTCGGTCGTCCACACGCTGCTGATCCTACCGGTCGCGGTCACGGGCATCGTGATGATCGTCCAGAACAGCGTCGCGTTGGCGTTCTCTCTGGCCGGCATCGTCGCCGCGGTTCGCTTCCGGACCACGCTCGACGACACGAAGGACGCGGTATACGTCTTCCTCGCGATCGGTGTGGGGTTGGCGTGCGGAGTCCAGGCACTCGGCGTGGCGGTCACGCTGTCACTGGTGTTCAACGGCGTCGTCCTCGTGTTGTGGACGACCCATTTCGGCAACATCTATGCGGACCCCAACACTCGAGCCGGGGCGTTGGGCGTTGGAGACGTGGTCGCGGGCCCGGCGTCGGCGCACACGGCGCTCCAGGTGGGGGATCCCGCCGTGCTCGAAGCCGCCTCCGTGTCCGACTTGGCCGAGATCGCGGACCTCGCCGTGCGAATCGAGCGGCATATCTCGGAGGAGCGGAGCAAGAAGAAGCTCAAGCGCGGCAACTCGCTCTTCCTCATCCACTGCCGGAGCGCAGAGGCTGCTCAGGCGTACGTCGAACCGATTCTCGAGGGGGCCGCTGTCCGCTGGAAGCTCGTGGAGATGAGCCCGGGCCCCGAGGGGCATCTCCTCATGTACATCGCGCGGATCGAGGATCAGGGGGCTCAGGGCGCCGTGATGGATCGCCTCCGCTCGAGCCCCGGCGAGGTGATCGTGGCTGCCGAGCTCCGTTCCCTCCAGGGGCTCAGGCGACGCACGTGAGAATCATCGGCCTGTTAGCGGCGGTGGTCCTGGCGTGCGATCCGGCGGGCGATGTCGGGGCGCGGGGCAGCGCGACCGGTGCCGGGGAGCTTCCGGCCGAAGCGTCATCAGCCGGCACGACAGCGGCGGGCGTGGTGTCGGACGCACCGGCGGTGTCGCCCTTCCTGGAGCGCTACGATTTCGAGAACCGCCTGAGCAGATTCGATCTCCCGGGACGCCTCGACGAGGTGTCCGGCCTGGCGTTCTCGCCCGACGGGAGGCTCTTCGCGCACGACGACGAGCGCGGCCGCGTCCACGAGATCGACCCGATCACCGGCGAGGTCGGCAAGCGTTTCGACCTCGGCGCCGATCTGGTCCGCGACGATTTCGAGGGGATTGCGATCGTGGATGACCGGTTCTTCCTCGTCTCCAGCACGGGGTGGCTCTACGAGTTCCGGGAGGGTGAGGATCGAGACGACATGGACTTTCGAGTGACGGACACGGGGGTGGGTCGAGTGTGCGAGGTCGAGGGGCTCGACTACGACTCGGCAGAAGACGAGCTCCTGATCGCCTGCAAGACCTCACTCCCGGAGCGCGCGGAGATCGTCGTGCATCGTTTGCCGATCGCACCCGATCGTGAGCGTCCGCCGGCGGTTCGGATCCCGAAGGCCGCTCTCGAGACCTTCGGCCTGTCGGCCGAGTTCGATCCTTCTGCCATCGCCGTCACGCCGACGGGCTCGTGGCTGCTGCTGTCCGGGCGCCACGATGCCCTCATCGAGGTGAGCCGCGACGGCGCCGTTCATGCCGTAACCACCCTCCGGAAGGGACGGCATCCACAGTCCGAAGGACTGGCGATCGGGCCGGAAGGCACGCTCTACGTGTCCGACGAGAAGAACGGAGACCAGGCCCGTCTGACCGCGTACGGTCCACGATGATTCGCAGGCTCAACGCGCCCGTCGTCGATATCGCTCGCTTCGCCGAGCTCACGGGCAAGAGGCGACCGCTCGGGATGCTGGCGGCTGGGACCACCTACCAGCTTCTTCGCGAGACGTACTTCGATTCGGCGGACGGCGCCCTTTCGGGTCGGGGCATGACGCTCAAGCTCCGTGCCGAGGCTCGGGGGCACAGTGTGCTGGAGTTGGCGGTCGCCGAGGGCGTGAACCTCCAGGGCGTCGTGGAGGAGCGGGTGCTGGAGACGCCGATCGTCGGCGGCGGAGTGTATGCGACCCTCGCGAAGGACTCGGAGGTCGCGACGCGGGTGCGGGAAGTCATCGAGCCCGACGCCCTGCGGCCTCGCGCCGCGGTCGACATCGATCGTGAAACCAGGGAGCTCAAGGCGGGGCCGCTCGGACGGGCGACGCACAGGGTCCAGTTCGACGAAGTGATCGCCCACGTGCAGGGCGCGGCCCGGGAGTATCAGGAGGTCACGATCGTCGAGCTGACTCGCGGCCGGACCACTCTCGAGGAGCTCGGGGCCCGCCTCGGAGCCGAGCACGGCATCGCGTCCGACGGCATGGACACGTTCCGGAGGATCCAGCGGACGCTCATGGAGAGCGGTGGGGTCGCTCGCCCGGAGGTGCCGAACGACGTTCGGGTCGCGCTTCTCGTGCTCCGCGACTGGGAAGTCGCGCTCGTGGAGGGGGTCGACGGGTTGGCGTTGCCGCACGCGCTCGGCTCGGGAGAGGACATCGCGCGAGAGTACCTGGCGGAGCTCCAGGGCAGGGAGTCGGGTCCACACCTCGATCTCGACCTGGTGGGCTTTGCTGCTGCGCGTCGCGGGGGCTCGGACCTCGAGGTCTGGCTGCACGAGCCGATCCGAGGCGAAGAGATAGAGGGGGTCCTGTGGATCCCTCTCATGGAGCTGATGCAGCGACTGGGTGGTCCCCGACTGCGGGACCCCGGGCTCATCTCGACGCTGCTCATGCTCGTCCGGTCCGAGCTCGGACAGCGCATCATTCGCGATGCGCCGCATCGGAGGCTTCCGCCCGTGGAGCTCCCGGTCGAGCCCCGGCCGGCCGACCTCAAGCCGGGCAAGGGCGCGGACGACCTCTTGGACCTGGAGCTGTCGATTCTCGACTTCAACCAGCGGGTCCTCGAGCTGGCCGAAGACGCGGATCTACCGCTGCTCGAGCGCTTCCGCTTCCTGTCGATCTTCGCCAGCAACCTCGACGAGTTCTTCGTCGTCCGCGTCGGGCGACTCAAGGACGAGGTGGTGAACGGCGAGGGGGCCGAGGAGGAGGACTTCTCGCCCGAGCAGTTGCTCGACATCGTCTCGGTGCGGGTCCGGGCGCTGGTTGCCCGGCAATACGCCTGCCTGCGCGCCGACCTCCTCCCCGCGCTCGCCGACGCCGGAATCGCGATCTGCTCCTGGGAGGATCTGAACGACGAGCAGCGGGACCGGGCCGCCCCTTCCCGAGGCTGGTCAGCTTGGGGTTGGCCCTTGCCGTCTCGCTGCGGCGGACGGACACCGACCGTTCGGAGCTCGGCTATGTGCCGATCCCGAGCCACCTGGACCGCTTCCTGCCGGTACCCGGTTCGACGTCGCTCATCGCGGTCGAGGATGTCATCTGCGCGAACTGTGACGCGCTCTTCTCCGCCGCGACCATCGAGCGGGCCTATCCCTTCCGGGCCACGCGCGTCGGAGACGTGGAGATCAACGAGGATGCGGGAGCCTCGCTTCTCGTGGAGGTCGCCGACGAAGTCGAGGCCCGACGCTACAAGCCGGTCATCCGGCTCGAGGTGGATGCTTCGACGCCCCGTGAGGTCCGCGCCTACATCGTCAAGGCGATTCGGGACGACCAGGCGGCGGAGGGTGCGACGATCATGCGCTCGGACCTCTACGAGGTCCCGGGCCTGGTCGACCTGACCGACATCGCGGAGATCTGCGACCAGCAGGTGGAGGGCGGGTTGTTCCCTCCCTACACCCCCGAGCAGCCGCTTGACCCGGCGCGATCGATCTTCGACATCCTGTCGGACGGGGACGTCCTGATACACCATCCCTTCCACGATTTCCACAGCACGGTCGGCCGGTTCCTCACCGAGGCGGCGTCGGACCCCGACGTCATGGCGATCAAGCTCACGCTGTACAGGACGGGGCGGCGCTCGCCGGTCATGGATGCGCTCATGAACGCGCTCGAGGCTGGAAAGGACGTCTCCGTGTTCGTCGAGCTGAAGGCCCGCTTCGACGAAGAGAGCAACATCCACTGGACCCACACGCTCAAGGAGGCCGGCGCGCGCGTGGTGTATGGCGTGGTCGGCTTCAAGACCCACGCCAAGACGGCGCTCGTGATCCGCAAGGAGGGCGGGGGGGTGCGGCGGTACGTCCATATCGGCACCGGCAACTACAACGCCGCCACGGCCCGCTTCTACACCGATCTCGGACTGATGTCGGCTGATCCGGACCTGGGAGCGGATCTACACGACTTCTTCAACGAGCTCACCGGTGGGGCGGGCCCGCCGCAGAAGCAATTCCGGCGTCTTCTCGTCGCCCCACACTCGCTGGTGCAGGGAATCGAGAGAATGATCGATCGGGAGATCGACCACGCGAAGGCGGGTCGGCCGGCTCGAATCCAGGTCAAGCTCAACGGCCTCGCGGATCGTAGGGTGGTAAAGAGGCTGTACCGGGCGGCGGAAAGCGGCGTCGACGTCGATCTGATCGTTCGCTCGATCTGTACGCTGCGCCCCGGGGTGCCGGGGCTGTCCGAGCGGGTGCAGGTCCGCAGCATACTCGGGCGGTTCCTCGAGCACTCTCGTATCTACTACTTCGAGAATGCCGGCCTGAGCGAATACTACCTGGGCTCCGCCGACTGGCGTGCGCGAAACCTCCGCCGCCGGGTCGAGGTGGTCACGCCCGTCGACGACAGCGCGGCGCGGGCCATCATGCGACGGATTCTGGACGAACAGCTGTCCGATCCGCGCGCGTGGGTACTTCGGCCGGACGGGGCCTTCGAGCGGCTTCGAGGAGCCGGCCCCGACTCTCAGCACCTCATGATGCAGTCGCGCGGTGGCATCGACGCCTGAGGCGGCTCAACTCGGTGTAGGCGGCTCGGCGTCCATCTCCCGGAACTGATCCCTCGCACCCTGGAGCTCTCGCTGGGCACCGAGAGACTCGAGGACCCGCCACGCACGCGTCAGCTCGGCGAGCGCTCGATCGCGGTCTCCGACCTCTGCCAGCCTGCCTGCGAGCTGCCGCCGGAGACGGGCGGCTTCGTAGGTTAAGGGGATCGCCTCGAGCGCGCGGGCCCCGGCCTCGAGCGAGACGACACCCGCGTGCGCGTCGTTGCGCAGCCATGTCAGCACGGCGTCGCAGGCCTCGGCCCAAGCGAGGCCGAGGGGGTGTCCGATTCGCTCGGCCTCGGCTCTCATGCGGCGCCCGGCGGCCTCGGCACGGGGTAGGTCTCGTGCGTGGATGGCCGCCTCGCCGATGATGGGCAGGATGTGATGGATCGCCCACACGATGTAACCGGAGCTGTCCGCGAGCCGAAGGCCTGCCTCGGCCATGGCGCTCGCTTCCGCCCACTCGCCACGCGCCATGTGGTAGGACGCGCGCCCGATGTGGGCCGGTACCACGGCGTGGAGCCCGATGAAGCCGGCTCCGCGGTCCGTCCGATCCGCGCCCGAGACCTCCCAGGCCTCTCGTGTGAGCCGGTCCGCCTCGTCGAGCTCGTCGCGGCCGATGTGCATGAGCGAGACCCAGACCAGGAGGCGCGGGAGCACCAGCCGCTGGTGAGTGGAGCGCGCGAACTCGATCGCTCTCTTGCCCATACGGATGCCGAGCTCCCACTCGCCGCGGGCGTACGCGAGCTCCACCGCGAGCTCCCGCGTGGCGAGATCGAGAAACGGCGACGCGATCTCGTCTGCAATGGCCTGGGCCAGCTCGATGTGAGCCGCCATCGCGGCGGTGTTTCCGATGAGGCCCTCGAGTGCGCCGAGGGCCCAGCGGCTCCAGAACTCGACGCCGCGATCGCCCGTGCCGGCACAGATCTCGAGAGCGGTCTCCGCCGCTTCCCGAGCTTCGTCGATCCGGCCTGACCAGATGTACAGCTGTACCCGTGTCCGGTGGACCTGGCCGAGCACACGGGGGTTGCCGAGCTCCCGCGCGAGCACCAGAGAATTCTGCACTGCTCGGTCGGCTTCCTCTGCGCGGCCGAGGTTCCCCAAGCAGGCGGCTTCGGCCAGCTGCGACTGCACCACGAGCGGGATCCTGCCCACACCACTCGCGAGCTCCGTTGCCGTTGCGAGCTCCTCGGCTGCCTCTTCCAGCCGGCCCGCACCCATGAGCGTGAGGCCCACCTGCCGTCGCCACCGGGCCGCATCCAGGGTGTCGCCCTTCGCCTGCGCCGCGGCGAGGAGTCGCCGCCACGTCGCCAAGCTTCCGTGGCTGTCTCCCAGGCGTCGGCGAGCCCGGCCCAGCCCCAGGAGGGCGGCCTCGAGAAAGGAGCGCTCCTCCGCACCCGGCGCGCTCGCCTCGATGCGGTCGATCGCTTCTTGCAAAGACTCGGCTGCCTCCTGATTCGCCTGGCGTCGCAACGCACCCTCCCCGGCGAGGGTCAGGTAACGAACGGTCTTCGAGCCCACGCTGTGCGGGTAGGCGCGGGCGAAGTGGTAGGCCAGCTCGTCGGCGTGCTCGTCCGCAGCCGTGCCGTAGAACGCTTCGAGCGCCTGGGCGGTCGAGGTGTGCAGCTCACGGCGCTGTGCCAGCCCCATCTCGGACCGCAGCGTTTCGCGAATGAGGGGATTCCGGAACGAGTACGCGAGGGTCCAGCGCGACTCGGTCTCCTGCACGAGCTGATGGCGCACCAGCTCGTCGAGGGCCGGCCCCAGGTCGGAGTCGTCGAAGCCCGAGATGTGGCGGATGACCTCGTAGGGTGCTTCACGTCCGACGACGGCGAGCCGCCGCGCGAGCTCGATGGCCTTGGGCCCGAGCAGCCCCAGCCACACGAGCACCGCGTCCCGCACCGAGTGCGGCAGCACGACATGCTCCAGATCTCCCGTCCGCCACTCGCCGTCCTCATGCCTCAGCGCTCCGGTCTCGACCATCCCCCGCAGTGTGCCCGTCATGAAGAACGGGTTCCCACGTGACCACAAGTAGACCACCTCCGCGAGACGCCTCACGCTCTCGTCGTCCAGATCGAATGCGAGTCGAATGAACTCTTCGGCCTCCCCCTGGCTGAACGCTTCGAGGGTGAAGACTCGTCCGGTGCCGGCGGAAACCAGCGATTGCTCGAGCGAGAGGAGCGCGTGTTTCCGGGCCCGGTCCGCACCCGTGTACTCGCCGATCACCACGACCGGCAGCCGCCCCGATTGCCGGGTGACGAACTCGAGCAGCTCCAGCGACGCTTGGTCGGCGAAGTCCAGATCTTCGAGCGCGAGCAGCAGTGGCTTGTGCTCGGAAAGGAGCGAGAGCAGACCCGTGAACTGCCAGTACAGCCGGGTCCGCGACTCCCCGGGTGCGGCCGGGCCCATGTCGGGACTCCGCGGAGCCGGCCCGAGGGCGGGGAAGAGCGCGCAGAGCGCCGCATCGCTGCCCGGCGTGAGGCGCGCGAGTGTGTTACGGTCCAGCCCCTGGAGGAGCGGCACGAACGCGTCGGCAAAAGGGGCGTACGGTACGAGCCGCTCGCTCGGGTGTGCCCGCCCTCGCAGCACGATCCATCCCCGGTCTCGTGCGAAGCGGACGACCTCCTGGGTCATGCGCGTCTTGCCTACGCCGCGCGGGCCGCGGAGGAAGATCGTGGAGGCGCGGTGGGCCTCCGCCATCTCGATCGCATGCCGAATCTCGTCGAGCTCTCGTCTTCGCCCGACCAATGGCACCCGGGCCGTGGCGCTCGAGACACCCGACAGGGGCAACGAAGTGTATCGGTCGAGGTCCTCGATTCGTTTCATGAGGGCCGGCGGCAGGCCGCCCGGCATTTCGGCCGGGGGACCGACCTCACCCTCGGGTGGTTCCGGCCGTGCAAGGCCCTCGACCGCCAGGGCATACGTCGGCACCGGGTCGTCGATGTTCTTGAGGCGGACCGAGCCGATCGGAACCACGGCGAGGTCCGGGTGCCGACGTATGTCGTCGTAGACCTTCGAGGAGATCGTCACCCCGCCGGGTCGGCAGATCGCTTCAAGTCGCGCGGCGATGTTGATCGCGTCTCCGTACGCTCCCTGCGCGTCGTAGGCGATGTCTCCCACATGGAGCCCGATGCGGAGCCCCGGATCCCCCTCCACGTGTCGCTGGATCTCGATCGCTGCCTGGACCGCCTGGAGAGAGCTCGTGAAGATGCTCAGGCTACCGTCGCCGAAATACTGCAGGAGCTGGCCTTCATGTGCGTCGAGGCCATGCTGGAGCGCCTGGCGATGTCGATCGCGGGAGCGGACGGCTGCCGCCTCGTCCTGCTGCATCAAGGCGCTGTAACCGGCCATGTCCGTGAACATGACGGCAGCGAGGTGGCGGTTCAGGTCACCGTGCACGGAGCGTGTCTCGAATCATGGGCCGAAGATCGGCCCCCGCCGTGAGCGCTGCAAGCGAGCCCCGGGGGCTCTTCGATCGAGTCCGCCTACATCCCGCGGGCGTGCCTGTGTATCTTGCGACGTGGCCCAATCTGGGCACGCGAGCGCCTGTAGCTCAGCTGGATAGAGCATCGGCCTTCTAAGCCGAATGTCGTAGGTTCGAGTCCTACCAGGCGCGCTATGAGCCGAGCTCCCAGCGCGGCGGCTCGCGTTGGGGCGGATCACGCCGTGGCAAGCCACGACGTGTCTCCAGATCCAACATCTCGTGGTTCAGGAGCTCGACGATGTCGTTGTCCTCGACCACGTCGTAGATCAGACTCAGAGCACCCGTGAACACGTCATTGTGAACGGCCGGGATCATGTCGGTACCGAAGAATCGCCCGGACTCGACGAGCAGGACGCACTTCCGCATTTCGAAGGGCAGGTACATGACGTGCTCGCCGATCGACCAGGGCGCCGTGCTGTTTCTCACGCACAAGAAGATGTGGCGCATGGAGCCGCCTGGGACTTCGGCTGGAGATCGGGGATGGCGGGCCAAAGCTAGCCCGCGCGTGTTATCGCGCCGTTAGCTCCTCGGGAACCCGGAAACGGGGTGGAGCGGGTGGCTACCGCGAGCTCACCTTTCGGAGTCGGTCCGGCGCGTGGGGCGACCGCGCCTTCGGCCTACGTGCGATCCAGGAACAGACCAACGTCCTTCGAAGCCACGTCGGGCTCCGGCTTCGGGCGTCTCACGGATCGTTTGCGGGCCGCCCTCATCACGAGGTCGGAGGCGGACTCGATCGAGGGGATGCAGTCACAGAATCCGCCGCGAAACATGTTGCAGCCGTCTTGGTGACGGACCTTTGCGGCGGGCGGGGCCGGGCTCTCGAAATGCGTCAAGAGAGCACGCAGGAGACTGAAGGAAGCCATGCAACAACACCGTGGGGGGGATATGTAATGTAGATCCCGTGCCTTTGCGGCCCCAAGAATTTTTTTTCGCCTGTGAGACGGCCCTAGTGTGAGGAGTCCCCCTAGCCCCCGTGGTCGGCTGGTCGCGCTGCCGTGTGGACGTGAGCCCCGCGCTCGAGCGTGCGGTGGACCGGGCAGCGGTCGGCGATCTCCAACAACCGCGCCCGCTGCGCGTCGTCGAGGGGGCCGATCAGCTCGACTTCCCGCTCGATGTAGTCCAAGCGTGGGTGCGAGCCGTCGGGGTCCGCCGAGTCCTGCGCGTGCACCTTCTTGTGGCGAAGCCGAACGACCGCCTCTTCGAGCGGCCACTCCTTGCGGCCGGCGTACATCTGCAGGGTCATCGAGGTGCACGATCCCAAGCCCGCGAGTAGGTAGTCGTAAGGCGTCGGGCCGAGGTCCTCCCCACCCACCGATTTCGGCTCGTCCCCGACCAGCGAGTGCTCCCGGATCGCGATGTCGGTGTAGAAGGTCCCGGTTCGGGTTCGTGTGACCGCTCGGTCCGACTCCGCCAGCTCCGAGATCGTCATCTCCGGCGCTGCCTCCACGTAGCGGCTCGCCCAGGCACCCAGCACGGAGGCGACGTACCGTGCGTCGGCCGGATCGGTCAACAGGTGATCGGCTCGGTCCAAGGAGACGAAGCTCTTGGGATGGCGGGCCATTGCGTAGAGGCGAGCGGCGTTGTCGATCCCGACGATCTCATCGATCGGCGAGTGGAAGATCACGAGCGCCCGCCCCAGGTCGCTCACGACCCGCTCCATGTTCCGCCCGTCGAGGTCGTCCAAGAACTGCTTGCGTACGCGGAACGGTCGGCCGGCGAT
Source organism: Gemmatimonadota bacterium (assembly GCA_039591515.1). Taxonomy (GTDB): domain Bacteria; phylum Gemmatimonadota; class Gemmatimonadetes; order Longimicrobiales; family Gaopeijiaceae; genus UBA2589. The sequence continues at coordinate 27,864 of JBDHDM010000022.1, forward strand.
CGTGACCTCGGCCTCCCCATCGCGCTCGATCTCATCGATCGCGCTCGACACGTGCTGGAGAACGTGGCCGGGGTCGGCTGGTGCCCCAATCGTCGCGACGGCCCGCACGGAGGGCAGG
>JBDHDM010000023.1:0-26561 GCA_039591515.1 Gemmatimonadota bacterium
AGCACAGGGCGGTGCGCGAGGCGTGTGGACTCTTCGACGTCTCGCATATGGGCGAGTTCCTGGTTCGTGGCCCCGGTGCCCTCGACCTCGTCCAGCGGATCTCGGTCAACGACGCCTCGAAGATCGAGATCGGGCAAGCACAGTACTCCGCCATGTGCCTGGAGTCGGGAGGGGTCATCGACGACCTCATCATCTACCGCCTCCCAGAGCACTTCATGCTCGTGGTCAACGCCGCCAATCTCGAGAAGGACTGGGCCTGGCTCTCCCGGCATGCGTTCGACTTCGACGTCGAGATCGAGGACGTGTCGGACGACACCGCGCTCCTCGCGCTCCAGGGCCCGACCGCACGCGAAGTCCTGCGGCCGCTCGCCGACATCGACGTGGACGACGTGCACTACTACCGCTTCATGGACGGTGAGGTCGCCGGCGTCCCCGCGATCGTGAGCGGCACGGGCTACACCGGCGAGGATGGCTTCGAGCTGTACGTCCCCGCGGTCCGAGCCTCGGAGCTGTGGCGTGCGCTGCTGGAGGCGGGAGGCCCGCACGGCCTCGTGCCGGCCGGTCTCGGGGCGCGAGATTCACTCCGCCTGGAGGTCGGGTACGCCTTGTACGGAAACGACCTGGACGAAGAGCACACGACGCTCGAGTCGGGCCTCGGATGGGTGACCAAGCTCGACAAGGGCGACTTCGTGGGTCGCGATGCGCTCGCGGCGCAGAAGGAGGCAGGCGTCCCGCGGCGGCTCGTCGGCCTGCGGTTGACCGGCAAGGGGTTCCCTCGGCCGGGTTACGCCATCACGTCGGGCGGCGACGTGGTGGGCCACGTCACCAGTGGCACGGTGAGCCCGTCGCTCGGATTCGGAGTCGCGCTGGGTTATGTGCCCACCGAGCTCTCGAAGGCCGACACCGTCGTCCAGATCGACGCCCGGGGGCGTCTGGTGGATGCGGTCGTGCAACGTCCCCCGTTCTACGTCGAGGGATCGATCCGTCGTTGACGATGGCGGCCTCGGCGATTCTCACCATCGGCGTGCTCACCGTCAGCGACAGCTCCGCGCGCGGAGAGCGGGATGATGTGAGTGGCGAGCGCATCGAGGAATGGTGCCTCAGTCGAGGGTACGTGGTCGCGCACCGCACCGTCGTGCCGGACGAAACCGCGGCGATCGTCCCGCACCTGATTCGCTGGGCGGACGAAGGGATCGACGTGCTTCTCACCACGGGCGGCACGGGGCTCACCGCCAGGGACGTAACCCCGGAGGCCACACGGGCCGTCATCGACCGTGAGGTGCCCGGCATCCAGGAGGAGATGCGTCGCCGGGGGCTCTCGAGCACCCCGTATTCGATCCTCTCCCGCGGTGTCGCCGGAACGCGAGGACGGACCCTGGTGGTCAATCTCCCCGGGAGTCCCGGGGGCGTCAGAGACGGGCTCGCGGTGCTCGAGCCCGTGCTTGGCCACGCCCTCGCCCTCCTGCGCGACGAGCCTGCCCCCCACGCTCCGCCCGCGGAACCTGCGGGGGGCGACGTATGAGGGGGCGGGTGCTGATCTCGACGCACGACCTACCCCGGGCCGGGGCTCTGCGTGCAGGCTTCGAGGAGAAGGGCTACGAGACGGACCTCGTGACACCCGGTGAGCGACTCAAGGGGGATGACACGGCGGCGCTCCTGGTGCTGACGTCCCACGTGGAAGCTTCGGAGCCCTTGGCCCGCCAGGCGATCGACCTCCTCCACGTACCGGTCTTCATGATCGAGGGCGCGGAGAAGGCGGCGCCGTCGAGGATCTCCGAGTTCGACGACGTCTTTCCCGCCTCGGCCTCGGTCGATGACGTCGTCCTCGTGGGAAGTCGAGCGGTGGAGCGGATGCATCTGCGAAGCGTCACCGGGATCGTGGGGCGCACGGACGCCATGCGTCAGGTCCTGGAGCGGGTGGTGCAGATCGCTCCGGTCGGCTCGACCGTGCTGGTCACGGGGGAGTCGGGCACCGGCAAGGAGCTCGTCGCTCGGGGAATTCACGCGCTATCCCCGCGGCGCCACCGTCCCTTCATTGCGGTCAATGTGGCTGCCCTGTCCGAGACGCTGCTCGAGTCCGAGCTCTTCGGACACGAGAAGGGTGCATTCACGGGGGCGATCGATGCTCGAAAGGGGCTGTTCGAGCTCGCGGATGGTGGCTCCATCTTCCTCGACGAGATCGGGGAAATGCCGCTCGCCACGCAGACGAAGCTCCTTCGTGTGCTCGAACAACAGGAGTTCCACCGGGTCGGGGGAGAGCATTCCATCAAGGTCGACGTGCGCATCGTCGCCGCGACCAATCAGGAACTTCGTCAGCTCGTGGCCATCGGTGACTTCCGTCGGGACCTCTACTTTCGGCTCAACGTCCTCGGCATCGAGCTGCCACCGCTGCGGGAGCGAAAGGAGGATATCCCGCTCCTGGTCGAAGCCTTCGTGCGAGACGTCTCGGATCGCAACGAGCGCGACTTCCCGGGGATCTCGCCCGAGGCGATGCAGCTGCTCATCGACCACAGTTGGCCCGGCAACATCCGTGAGCTCCGCAACCTCGTGGAATCGATGGTGGTTCTCTCGCCGGGCCGAGCGATTCGCCCCGAGGACATTCCGGACGAGATTCGTCAGGGAAGGGGAACCGCACTTCTCCCGGCAGCCATCCCACGGGTTGCCCAAGGCGATCGCGGGGCAGGACCGAGTCTTCGTCCCGAGCTCGAGTTCGTCTTTCGCACGCTCGTCGAGCTGCGGGTGGACGTGGACGATCTCCGTCGCGACTTCGAGGCGTACCGCAGTGGCCTGGCGCTCCCCCTCCATGGAGGGGCCGTTCTCGGAAGGGTGCCCGCCGGGGAGATCGAGGCGGGCGAGATCGTCTCGGAGGGCCCCCCGGTGTCTGCCGGAGTGGGCGGGATCGAGATCGGACCCTACACTCCGGGGCAGGCGGTCGTCGAGCCGGAGGAGGAGCCGATCGAGGACGACTCGAACGTGGTCGTGTTCAGACCCGGCATGACGATGGAGGACATGGAGCGGGCGGCCATTTCGGCGGCGCTCGATCTCGTGCGAGGCAATCGCCGCAGGGCTGCGGAGCTTCTGGGAATTGGAGAGCGGACCCTCTACCGGAAGATCTCCAAGTACGGACTGGAGACGTGAGGACGCCGGTCGGCTTGCAGCCTACCCTCCGATGCCGGCCCGCGCGCGGGCCCGGGCCCGTTCCGCCTGGACGCGGGTGAGGATCCCGCCCCAGGACGAGCTCTGCTCGAGCTCGTAGGCCAACACGAGGTCCGCCTCCAGATCGATCTCACTCGGGAAGGCGTAGACCGCCATCTCCGGTTGACGCTGCTCCAGCCTGTTCTGACCCCAGCCAGGTGTGACCGGGAGGATCGTCGAGGGCCGCATGCGAATCCCCCTCGCGATCAAGTGGACTTCCTCGGGGATGAAGCGAATTCCCGGATGGTCCGAAAAGAAGGACACGAGGAAGAGCCGACTCCCCTGCGGTGTGCGGGCCTCGTGACGCGCGGCCATGCCCGAGAGTCGTTGGTAGGTGTCCGGCGCCGTCACGAGGGTCACGGATTCGTCGAGCGGCGTGACTTGGAGCTGGAGCACGCCACTCGTCATCTGGATGGTGACCTCGTCCTGGAGGAGCGTGCCGTAGCCCGGAGGCGGCAGCGGGCTTGACTGATCGGCCCGCGGCGGGCCGGCGGCCGGTGCGATCGTGCACGCGGACACGAGCAAGGCGGTACCGACGGACCGGGAACCGAGGAGCCGGGAGGTCGTCGTGCTCACTCGGTGTCTCCGCTTCCCGTCACGATGTCCTCCACGGCCTCCAGGAGCTCCTCACGCCCTTCGCCCGTCTTGGAGGAGAAGGGAAGGAGCTGCGATTCGTCGAGCTCGAGCGTATCGAGCGCGCGCTGGATCGACTTCGAGCGTTCGCTCCGCTTGAGCTTGTCGATCTTGGTGAGAACGATAAGCGTCGGCAATCCGACGTCGGTCAGGTAGTCGACCATCCGGAGATCGTGTCTGGTGGGAGGGTGCCGCGCGTCGACGAGGTGTACCACGGCGCGCACGCCTCCCGAGTCGCCGAGATACCACTCGATCAGCGTGCCCCACGCATCCCGGACGTCTTGCGGAACCCTCGCGTACCCGTACCCCGGTAGGTCGACCAGGAAAAAGGCGTCGTTCACCCGATAGAAGTTCAGCGCCTGTGTTTTGCCGGGCCGCGCCGACACGTGCGCGATCTTCGCGCGCGTGCGACGGAGGAGCGTATTGATCAGCGAGGACTTGCCGACGTTGGAGCGTCCCGAGAAGGCGACCTGGGGGAGGGTGCCGGGCGCGGGCCCACCGGGAGAAGCGATGGTCCCTGCGTACTCGACGCTCCGGATCTTCATCTGGGCGAAATCGAGACCCCGACCTCCGCGTCGCGCGCAATCCGAGCCGGCCCGCCTCGACCCGCCAACACCGCCTCCATCACCTCGTCCATCGTCCGCACCAGATCGAACGAGAGGTTTTGGAGCACCTCCTCCGGGAGCGTCTCGAGGTCGTGCGCGTTCGCGGCCGGCAGCACGATGCGGGACATGCCTCCACGCAGCGCGGCCACGGACTTTTCCTTCACACCCCCCACGGCGAGGACACGACCCCGGAGCGTGATTTCGCCCGTCATCGCCACGTCGGCCCTCGTGGGGGTGTCGGTCAGCGCCGAGATGAGGGCGACCGCGATCGTGATCCCGGCGGAGGGCCCGTCCTTCGGGGTCGCGCCCTCCGGGATGTGGATGTGGACGTCGATCTTCTCGTGGAAGTGCGGGTCGAGCCCGAGCAAGTCCGCTCGGGAGCGGGCGTAGGTCACGGCCGCCTGCGCCGATTCCTTCATGACGTCACCCAGCGTGCCGGTGAGTCTCAGATTGCCCTGTCCGGGCAAGATCGCGACCTCGACATCCATGACCTCTCCGCCGGAGGCGGTCCAGGCCAGTCCGTTCGCGATCCCGATCCTCTGCTTCCCCTCGTCGCGGTCGGGTGACTGATAGGTCGTGGGTCCCAGAAGCTCGGGCACATGGGACGCCTCGATCACAGCCGGGGCCTCCTCGCCGTCCGCGAACATGCGGGCGAGCTTGCGCGCCACTCGAGAGAGCCGGCGGTTCAACTCGCGCACGCCCGCTTCGCGTGTGTACCGTGCGATGATCTCGTGGACCGCGTCGGGCGCGAGCGAGATCGAGCCCGGAAGGAGACCGTGCTGCTCCAACTGACGAGGCCAAAGGAAGCGATGGGCGATCTCGCGCTTCTCGGTGTCGAGGTATCCAGTCAGCCCGATCACCTCCATCCGATCCCGTAGCGGCTCGGGTACGCCCTGCAGCGTGTTGGCCGTCGCCACGAAGAGCACGTCGGACAGGTCGTACTCGATCTCGAGGTAATGGTCGGTGAAGGATCGATTCTGCTCGGGGTCGAGCACCTCGAGCAGTGCCGCGCCCGGGTCGCCGTGGAAATCCCGAGCCAGCTTGTCGATCTCGTCCAGAAGGAAGACCGGATTGCAGGTTCCGCTGCGACGCATGCCCTGGAGCACGCGCCCGGGAAGCGCGCCGACGTAGGTGCGTCGGTGCCCGCGGATCTCTGCTTCGTCCCGCACGCCGCCGAGGCTGACGCGCACGAACTCGCGGCCGAGGGCGTGTGCGATGCTGCGGCCAAGCGAGGTCTTGCCCACGCCGGGCGGACCCACGAGACACAGGATGGGGCCCCGCATCTCCTTGACCAAAGAGAGCACCGCCACGTGGTCGAGTACCCGTTCCTTGACCTCGGCGAGGCCGAAGTGCTCTGCTTCGAGGATGTCCGAAGCGTGCGCGACGTCCAGGTTGTCCTGCGAGCGGGCGGTCCAGGGTAGGGAGACGAGCCAGTCCAGGTGAGTCCGGATCACCGCGGCCTCCGGGGCGACGGGATTCAGCTTTCGCAACCGAGTCAGCTCCTTCTCGGCACGTGCCCGGGCGTGGGGCGGCAGATCCCCGGATTGGATTTGCTCGGCGATCTCCTCCCACTCCTCCTTGTCGTCGCTTTGCGCGCGCTTCTCGCCTCCCAGCGAGGTACCAGGGGAGAGGTCGAAGGGGCTGTCCTTGCCACCGAACTGCAGCTGGATCTGACGGTCGAGCTTTCGCTCGATCCGGAGGATCTCGATCTCGCGCACGAGGATCTGCCGCAGGAGCTCGAGCTGCTCGGTACCGTTGGTGGCCTCGAGGACCTCCTGCTTCTCGACCGATGGTAGGATGAGGTGGCCCGAGACCAGATGGGCGAAGCGGACCCCGTCTCCCTCCACGGACAGCAAGCCCGTGAGCTCGTCCGGAATGCGATCGTGGAGGCGGGCATACTCTGCGTAGAGCCGCCGAATGCGCTCGCGCGCTGCAGCGGCCTCCTCGGACGCATCCGGGGCCTCCGGAGGTGGATCGGCTTCGAGGTCGGTGAAGAGCTCGACGGAGGCGCGGAGCGCCTCTGTCGTCGTCGTGAGCCGCCGGATGCGGCCCCTGCCGATCCCCTCGAGCACGACGCGCGACGTCCCGTCCGGCAAGCGGGTGACCTGAATCACGCGGGCGATGGTACCGATCCGAAACAGATCCCCGGCGGAGGGATCGTCGATGGCCGGGTTCTTCTGAGCGACGAGGAGAACGAGGTCGTCCGTGTGTTTGGCCTCCTCGAGGGCCGCCACCGAGCGGTGCCTGCCGATCAGGATCGGGAGCACGATGTAGGGGAAGAACACGAGGTCGCGGAGGGCGACGACCGGGAGACGATCCGGAATCTCGACCTGGTCTTCTGCCCGGCGCAGCGTAGCCATGTCATCACCGTAGGCGGAGAACCGGAATGATCCCGGGCGCCCTGTTCGAAGAACCGACCGCGTATCGTAAGAGCTTGCAGCCAGTGACAAAAGGGAAAGCCCGCGACGAAGCAGACGTCGCGGACTTCTTGTCGTTCAGACTACAGGAAATTGGGTCGCTACGCCTCGAGCGCGCGATCTTCGGTGTGCAGCAGGAGCAGGGGCGGCACGTCGTCTTCGATGCACTCGCGAGTGATCACCACCTCTCGCACGTCGTTTCGAGACGGAATCTCGAACATGATGTCGCGCATGGTCGCCTCGATGATCGAGCGAAGGCCGCGAGCGCCGGTGCTTCGCTCGAGCGTCTTCTTGGCGATGGCCTCGATGGCCGCGGGGTCGAACGTGAGGCCGATGCCCTCCAGCTCGAACATCTTCTCGTATTGCTTCACGAGCGCGTTCTTCGGCTCCTGGAGGATCCGGACGAGCGCGTCTTCGTCCAGCTCGTCGAGATGCACGGTGACCGGCAGCCGGCCGACGATCTCGGGAATGAGTCCGTACCGCTGGAGATCCTCGGGTTCTACGAACCTCATGACGGTGCCGTCGGCATCGACGCCGGAACGCGCCCGTACCTCACCGTCGGCAAAGCCGATCGCCTTCTTACCGAGGCGCGCCTCGATGATCTGCTCCATCCCGTCGAAGGCACCCCCGCAGATGAAGAGGATGTTCTTCGTGTTGATCTGGATGTATTCCTGCTGGGGGTGCTTACGACCCCCCTGCGGCGGGACGCTCGCCACCGTCCCTTCGAGAATCTTGAGAAGGGCCTGCTGCACACCCTCGCCGGAGACGTCCCTCGTGATGGACGGGTTCTCGGACTTGCGTGCGATCTTGTCCATCTCGTCGATGTAGACGATGCCGCGCTCGCACTCCGCCACGTTGAAGTCCGCGGCTTGGAGAAGGCGAACGAGGATGTTCTCCACGTCCTCTCCCACGTAGCCGGCCTCCGTCAGCGTGGTGGCATCGGCGATGGTGAACGGCACGTGCAGCGACCGGGCCAGAGTCTGCGCGAGCAGGGTCTTTCCCACCCCGGTGGATCCGATCAGGAGGATGTTTGCCTTGTCGATCTCGACGTCGTCGAGAACTCCATGATGCCCGACGCGCTTGTAGTGGTTGTAGACCGAGACCGCCAGCGCCTTCTTCGCGGTCTCCTGTCCGACCACGTACTGGTCGAGGATGGCCTTGATCTCTCCCGGAGTCGGGTTGGGGACCGTTTGCTCTTGGGCCTCGCGCTCCTCCTCCTCCGCGAGGATCTCGTTGCATAGCGAGATACACTCGTTGCAGATGTACACGTTCGGCCCGGAAATGAACTTCTTGACGCTTTCCTTGGACTTTCCGCAGAAGCTGCAGCGCAGGTGCTTGTCCGTCATCTCCGACTCCTCGTTCCGGACTACTCGGGCGAATCCGAGTCGGCCGGCCGGCCTTGGGTCGTCTGCACTGGGCCCTCGAGCACGCGGTCGATCAGACCGTACTGGACCGCCGCCTCCGGGCTCATGAAGCGGTCCCGGTCCACGTCGTCCGAAATTCGCTCGGCCGTCTGACCAGTGTGCTTAGCAATAATACCGTTCAGTCGCTCACGGATATGCAAGATCTCTGCAGCCGCGATCTCGATATCCGAGGCTGTGCCTTGGGATCCACCCGAGGGCTGGTGGATCATGATCCGCGAGTTGGGCAGGGCACTCCGCTTCCCTTCGGCCCCTCCAGTCAGCAGGACGGCGCCCATCGACGCGGCCATGCCTACACAGAACGTCGCGACCGGAGCGCGGAGGTGCTGCATCGTGTCGTAGATCGCCATACCGGCGTACACCGAGCCGCCCGGCGAATTGATGTACATGAAGATGTCACGCTCCGGGTCCTCGGCGTCGAGGAAGAGAAGCTGCGCGACGATGATGTTCGCGACGTTGTCGTCGATCGGGGCGCCCAGGAAGACGATCCGGTCCATGAGCAGCCGGCTGAAGATGTCGTAGCTGCGCTCACCCCGACTGGTGCGCTCGATGACGTACGGCGGATAGATGGCCATTAGGCTTCCTTTCGCTCCCTCAGGCGGAGGGGGCGTCGGTGATCTCGGATTGCTCCATCAGGAACTCGAAAACGGCCTTCTCCGTCAACTCCCGCTCGATCGCTTCGAGTCGGCCGGCCTTCTGCAGCTCAGCATACACCTTGGCTACATCGGTGTTGTTCGCCGCGGCGATTTCTTCGACGCGGGCGTCGATCTCGTCGTCTCCGGCTCGCACGTTCTGTGCCTCGGCGATGCGCTCGATCACCAGGATCCGTTTGACGGCCCGCTCGGCCTCCGGACGGATCTGCTCGCGGAACTCCTGGATCCGATCCTCCGGGATGTCCTTGGCATCGCCGAGCACGCTGTCGGCGTACCGCCCGACCATGGACTCCGGGACGTCGAACGAGTTCGCCTCGACGACGAGGTCGAGGAGCCGCCCGCGTACGACCTGGTCCGCGCGCTGCTCGGCCTCCTTGCCCATGTCCTCGCGGACCTTGGCGCGCAGCTCGTCGAGTGTTTCGAAGTCTCCGACCTGACGGGCGAGGTCGTCGTCCAGCTCGGGGACGTCCAGGGTGCGCCGCGAGATCAGGGTCACCCGGATTCGCTCACGCTCACCCCGACGGGATTCGTCTGCGAAGTCATCGGGGAAGCCGATCTCGAACTCCCCTGTCGCCCCGGGCTCCAAGGTTCGGATGGACGCTTCGATGTCGGGAATCGCGTCGCCTTGCCCGATCACCAGGTCGTAGTCGCGACCCTCGTCGACCGGCTCGTCGTCCACGAGGCGCACGATCTTGACCGAAACCAGGTCGCCATCTTCGGGTAGTCCGGCCTCGGCGGGTTGCCACACGCCGTTCTGCTCCCGGATGCGTCCCAGCACGGACTCGATCTCCTCGTCGGTCACCGAGTGGGCAGGGCGTTCGACGGCGAACCCTCCCAGCCTCTCGAGCTCGAAGACGGGCTCGACGTCGAAGGCGATGGCGAAGGTGAGGTCCGCCTCAGGCTCGTACGACAGGTCTTCGAGCTCCCCCTCGCTGATGGGGCGGAGCTCCTGGGCGGCGAGGGCCTCGCGGTATGCGGTGCTCACGAGATTGTCGAGCGCTTCCTGGCGCAGGGCGCCCCCGAAGCGGGACTCGATGACGCGGCTGGGAACGCGGCCCTTCCGGAACCCCTTGAGGCGGGCCCGGGACGCGAGCTTCTGCGCTGCCTTCCGCTCCTCCTCCCGTACGATCGCGGACGGGATCGTCACGCTCAGGTGACGGCGCCACCGCTCGCCCTCGGTGACGGAGATCTGGAGCGTCGATGGGTCGAGATTCATGCGTGCCGAGGTTCTGACGAGAAGCGGGTTGCGAAGTGCGAAAGGGGGGACTCGAACCCCCACGGCACGAAGCCACGGGATCCTAAATCCCGCGCGTCTACCAATTCCGCCACTTTCGCGCGTCCGAAAGATAATCCCGGGCGCAGGGGGGTTGAAGAACGGGGCGTCGGTTTCCTCACCGACGCCCCGCTGCGCGACTTCTGTTCGAGCGAGCCGTCAGGGCATGCGCACGTTGACGACGCGCTCCTCGCCGGTGGGGAGCTCGAAGTGGAGCGAGACGATCTCACCGCCAGCGACAAGGTCGAGCGCGTCGCGGACGTCGGACGTGGTTTCGATCTCGAACTCGTTGATGCGCACGAGCTTCGTACCCCGGTACCCGGCCACGGAGCGCCGCTCGGCCGCGCTGCCGCGCGCCACCTCGGTGAGGATGACGCCGTTGGGATCCTCGAAGCCGAGCTGGGCGGCTGTTTGCGGGTCGAGCTGCTCGACCGCGATCCCGAGTCGCTCCGCCGCGACGACGGAGCGCTCCGCGACCCGGGTGCCCCCACCGTTGATCGGGGCCTCGGCGAGTCGGATCGAGAGCTCGATCGGGCGACCCTCCCGATAGATCGTGAGCACGACCTCGTCACCGGGGCGTCGTTCGGCGACCTTGGCTTGGAGCTCGGACGTGTAGCCGACCGGCTCGCCGTCGAGGCCCACGATCACGTCCTCGGTCCTGAGAACCCCGGCGCCGGGGCCGTCGTCCGGCACGCCCTGGACCAGCACGCCCGAGACGGAAGGCAGGCCATATGCTTCGGCGTCCTCGGCCTCCACGTCGAGGATCAGAACGCCCAGCCGCGGACGCTTCACGTACCCGTACTCCACCAGGTCTTCCATGACCCGTCGGGCGAGGTTGATGGGGATGGCGAAGCCGTACCCCTGATAAACCCCCGTCGAGGAAGCGATCGCAGAGTTGATGCCGACGACCTGCCCGCGGAGGTTGACCATCGGGCCGCCGGAGTTTCCGGGGTTGATCACCGCGTCGGTCTGGATGAAGTCTTCGATCGCATATCCCGCGAGGTCGTTTCCGAAGCGCGGATCCTGCGAGAGGTCCCGTTGCAGCAGCTGCACGTTCCGGCCCCGGGCACTGATGATCCCCGCCGTGACCGTGAAGTCCAGCTGGGTGGAAGCTCCAAAGCCCGGGTTGCCGATCGCGAGGATCCACTCACCCACGTTCACGGCGTCCGAATCTCCGAGTGCCATCGTGGGGAGGCCCTCTTCGACATCCACCTTGATGACCGCGACGTCCGTGAAGGGGTCGGCGCCCACCACGCGTGCAGAGAAGTAACGGCGATCGGGGAAGTACACCCGCACGTCCGTCGCGCCCTCGACCACGTGATTGTTGGTGAGGATATATCCGTCTCGTGAGACGATGAACCCGCTGCCGCCGGAAACGGCTTGCCGCGGCGGCTCGTCGGCCTCCGGCTCGTCGAAGAACCTCCGGAATTGCTCGGGCACGTCTCGACGGTCCGGGGCCCGCACGGTTCGGCGTGTCTCGATGCGCACGACGGCCGGGGTGACCGCCTCGGCGAGGTTGGTGAACGCCTCGCTGAGGTCCATGGCCGGCCGCACCGCCTCCTCCGAGACCTGTGCCGCCTCCGTCACCGGCGGCATCGAGTGAGACGTGCTCGTCCACCCGAGCCCTGCCGCGACGCCGATCGCCACGATCGCGACGGTGGCCCCACCGAGAACCACCCGCGTCTTCGCCTTCAGTGGGTCGTACATGCCTGCCATACCCGCTGCTCCTCTCTACGCGCTCGACACCGCCGCTCGTGCGGCGGCCGTCTCGTCATCGGTACACGAACCCGGCGACCCGCGATCCGCCCGGCCACTCCGGGTCTCGTCGACTACGACGCTCGAGGGGGGCAGGCGGGTTGCCCGCCCGCCCCCCTGAACGCCATCACCTGCGGCCGGCTACTTGTCTTCTTCGACGATCTCGTAGTCGGCTTCCACCACGTCCTCGTCGGCCGCTTCTTCGGCGACGTCGGCTTCCTGATCGTCGACGTCCCCCTGGCCCTCCGCTTCGGCTGCGGGCTCCGCTTCCGCGGCCTGGGCCTGGTACATCTCCTGGCCTGCTGCGCTGAAGGCCTGCATCAGCTCGTCGCGAGCCGCGTTGATGGTCTCGAGATCGTTGCCCTTGAGGGCTTCTTTCGCGGCCTCGGTCGCCTCCGTGAGTCGCGTCCGCGACTCCTCGGAAACCTTGTCGCCCCACTCGGGGGTGTCCTTCTCGACCTGGTAGACGAGCGAATCGAGCTGGTTCCTCGACTCCGCTTTCGAGCGACGGTCCGCGTCTTCGGATGCGTGCGATTCCGCGTCCTTGACCATGCGATCGATCTCGGAATCCGAGAGCCCGCTCGAAGCCTCGATGCGGATCTTCTGCTCCTTTCCGGTCGCGCGGTCCTGCGCGGACACGTGCAGGATGCCGTTTGCGTCGATGTCGAAGGTGACCTCGACCTGCGGCATGCCCCGAGGTGCCGGTGGAATTCCGGTGAGCTGGAACTTGCCGATGGTCTTGTTGTCCATGGCCATCTCGCGCTCGCCCTGGAGCACGTGGATCTCGACCGTCGTCTGGTTGTCCTCCGCGGTCGAGAACACCTCGGCTTTCTTGGTCGGAATCGTCGTATTGCGCTCGATGAGCTTGGTCATCACGCCACCCAGCGTCTCGATGCCCAGCGACAGGGGTGTCACGTCGAGCAGGAGCACGTCCGTCACGTCGCCGGCGAGCACACCCCCCTGGATGGCGGCACCCACGGCCACGACCTCGTCCGGGTTGACGCCCTTGTGGGGCTCCTTGCCGAAGAACTCCCTCACGATCTCCTGGAGCTTCGGGATCCGCGTGGAGCCACCGACCAGGATCACCTCGTCGATGTCTTCCTTCTTGAGCCCGGCGTCGTTGAGCGCCTTCTCCATCGGGGGGATCGTGCGCTGGTTCAGGTCCTCGACCAGCTGCTCGAACTTGGCCCGCGAGAGGCTGTAATTCAGGTGCTTCGGGCCCTCCTGCGTCGCCGTGATGAACGGCAGGTTGATATCCGACGACGTGGTGGTGGAGAGCTCCATCTTGGCCTTCTCGGCCGCTTCCTTCAGCCGCTGCAGGGCCATGGAGTCCTGCGAGAGGTCGATGCCCTGATCCCGCTTGAACTCCTCGACGAGCCAGTTGATGATGCGCTGGTCGTAGTCGTCACCGCCGAGGTGCGTGTCGCCATTCGTAGACTTCACCTCGAAGACGCCGTCCCCGAGCTCGAGAATGGAGATGTCGTAGGTTCCGCCGCCCAGGTCGAAGACGGCGATCTTCTCTTCCGCCTTCCTGTCCAGGCCGTAGGCGAGGGCGGCCGCGGTGGGCTCGTTGATGATCCGGAGCACTTCGAGGCCCGCGATCTTCCCCGCGTCCTTCGTGGCCTGGCGCTGCGCGTCGTTGAAGTAGGCCGGCACCGTGACCACTGCCTGCTCGACCTTCGTGCCGAGGTAGTCCTCGGCCGTCTGGCGCATCTTCTGCAGGATCATGGCACTGATCTCCGGCGGCGTGAACGACTTGTCCGCGTTCGGGATCTTCACCGTGATCCGGCCCTTGGCGCCGTGCTCGACGTCGTACGGGACGAGCTTCTCCTCCTCCGCGACCTCGCCGTGCTTGCGGCCCATGAACCGCTTGATGGAGAACACGGTGTTCTCCGGGTTCGTGATCGCCTGACGGCGCGCGACCTGCCCGACCAGCCGTTCTCCGTCCTTGGTGAACGCGACGACCGAGGGTGTGGTGCGTCCGCCCTCCGAGTTTGGGATCACGACGGGCTCACCGCCCTCCATGACCGCGACCACCGAGTTGGTGGTTCCCAGGTCGATCCCGATGACTTTACCCATGTTCTCCTCGTCGAAGTGGAAGGGGCGTCTGACACCCACTGCGGCACGCGAAATGCAATCCGTGTGCCGGTGAAGTGACGCCGAATCCCGCCGGAATGGCGGGTTTCCGATGGGGTATCTGCCAATATGGCAGTCATCCGCGTGAAGAGCCCCGCCCGGGGTGCGATCCGGGCGGGGCTCCTCTCGTTACGGCTTCGACCGGTAGGGTCGGGTCCGCCGGGCGAGCTCTACTTCTTCTCGCCGGCCCCCCAAGAGCCCCAGATCGAGCAATGGCCACCGTTGTCCGTACCTCGAATGCTCCTCTGAACGCCCGAGTACGACGCGTTCATGACGGCGCGGGGCGAGAAGTGGACCATGCCGTTCGCGTTGGTGCCGAATGCCGCTCCGAAGTGACCCTGGCTGAGTCCGTGCCCCGCCTCGTGCAGCGCCACGGTCTCGACGTCGATCCCGCCGCTCCCAACCGCCCAGGAGAAGTTGTCGTTGTAGTAGATGTCGCGGAACGCGGTGTCCGCCTTACCGTCGTTGTCGATGTCGGTGGGCGGCGTACCGGCCCCGGAATTGAAGATGAAGGTGAACGTCACGCCGAGGATGAACTTGCTTCCACCGGGGGCGAGGAGGTCGAAGAAGGATCCCGGCAGGAAGCCCGAATGTGACACGTCGGCGAAGATGAACGGCCCGACCGAAGAACCGGCCAGGAGCGCCTCGACGTATCCGATGTCGAAGGGCGAGCTACCGATATCGAGCAACGAGGGGTCGGAGCAGCGGACGCCATCCCACGTGCTCATCGCCGCTCGGATCGCCATCTCGGTCTCGCTCTGCGAGAGCCCGCTCGACGTGACGCCCTCGACTCCGTCGAGTGCCACGGTGATCCCTGCCGGATCGGGGTTCCAGAACCGCCGGGTGTCACCCTCGACGAAGTGATGGCCGAGCTGTTTGCTGCGATTCTCGAAGAAGATGGTCCGGCCCATCTCTTCGCTTCCGGGTGCCGTGATGTATTCAGCGGAAAACATCACCAGATCGCCGCCGGCCTCGACCAGCTGGAAGTTGGCGTCCGCCGCCAGAGCCGACAGTTGCGGCGAGGCATCGTCGGCCTCCGGAGTGACGGTCGTGTCACCACAGGCCGCGAGCGAGAAGACGGCGGTCAGCACTACGAGTCGCTTCATGAGAAGACTCCTGCCGTGGGGGGCATGTACCGGGAACGGGCGCGCACCCCGGCGGAGTGACTCAAGCTAGGCGGGGGGCGGATGATGCCACGGTATCGACCGGGGCAACAAAGAGCAACTCCCCGTGCGCGTACGCTGTTCGGACGCGTCGATTCGGGCGCCGCCGCCCCTCGATCGGGCTGCCACCACCCCCGTGGGGCTGTGCCCTCACGCCTTTTTGCACCGCTCGGACGTAACGCGGTAGCTTGAGCGATGTTCCCGCTCCGCGACCACAATCCCACCGAGATCCTCCCGCTCTTCTCGGTCCTGATCGGGCTGGCGACGCTGGGCGCGTGGATCGTCGTGCAGGGGGCCGGCCAACACGATCCGCTCCTGGCCTCGATCTGCTCGCTCGGCGTCGTTCCGGGCGACGTCACGGGCCTCGCGGGCACCAACCGAGACGCCCTGTGCTCGGCCCCCAGCATCGGCCCCCTCGGGTTGTTCACTTCGATGTTTCTGCACGGCGGATGGGGGCACCTGATCGGGAACCTCTGGTTTCTCTACGTCTTCGGCAACAACATCGAGGACTCCATGGGGCACCTCAGCTTCCTCGGCTTCTATCTGCTCACCGGCGTCGTGGCTGCCGGCGCGCAGATCGCCCTCGACCCGACCTCCACCGTCCCGATGGTGGGCGCATCCGGCGCGATCAGCGGGATCATGGGGGCCTACATCGTCCTGTACCCGCGCGTCCGCGTCGACACGCTGATCGGCTTCTGGGTCTTCCAGGTGCCCGCATGGGCGATGCTGGGATACTGGTTGGTTCTGCAGCTGAGCGGTGTCCTCATGGTGCAAGCGACGGGGGGCGGAGTGGCGTACGGAGCGCACCTTGGTGGCTTCATCGCGGGGGTCGTGCTCATCCCGATCTTCCGCAACAGGAAGCTGGTCGACGCGAAGCGACGCGGTGTCGTCCTGTCTCGCGGCGAGATCGATCACGGCGGGTGGTGGTGAAGCGGCACGTCTCGCTCGTGGGTCTCGGGCTCGCGCTGGCGGGCGTCGTGTTGTGCGTCGGAGAGGCCACGGCAGCCCAGATCGTGGTTCCCTCCGAGCCCTTGGATACACCCTGGTGGGACCGGATTCGCTCCTTCCTCGGGCTGATCGCCCTCGGCGGCCTCGCCTGGGCCATGAGCACGGAGCGCAGTCGGATCTCGTGGCGCCTGGTCACCTGGGGGGTCGGGCTCCAGCTGGTGTTCGCGGTCTTCATTCTCAAGACGCGGCTGGGCGAGCGGCTTTTCGACGGTGCGGGGAGGCTCGTCGTGGGGCTCCTCGGCTTCACGATCGACGGGGCCTCTTTCGTGTTCGGCAATCTGGTCTACGACACGGTGCCGGTGGGGATCGTCGGCCAGGGTGGCTTCACCGAGCTGCCGGGCCAGGTGGCCCAGACCGGGGCCGCGTTCGCCTTCTTCGTCCTGCCCACGATCATCTTCTTCTCCTCGCTGATGACGGTCGGGTACCATCTGGGCGTCATGCAGATCGTGGTGCGCGCGTTCGCCTGGGTAATGCAGCGTACGCTGCGCACGTCCGGTGCGGAGACTCTTTCCGCTGCCGGAAACGTCTTCGTCGGCCAGACCGAGGCGCCGTTGCTCATCAAGCCGTTCATCGAGCGGATGACGCGGTCGGAGCTGATGGCCCTCATGACGGGGGGCTTCGCCACGGTCGCGGGCGGGGTGCTGGCCGCCTACGTCGGGATGATGGTGGCCTACTTTCCCGATGTGGCAGGCCACATGATCGCGGCTTCCGTGATGTCGGCTCCGGCTGCCCTCGTGGTGGCGAAGCTGATGGTGCCAGAGACCGAGGAGCCGGAGACCTCCGGATCACTCGAGATCGTCGTGGAGAAGCGGGACGTCAACGTGATCGATGCCGCCGCGCGGGGTGCGGGAGAGGGCTTGCACCTCGCCCTCAACGTCGGGGCGATGCTCCTCGCCTTCGTCGCGCTGATCCACCTGTGCAACGGGGTGCTGGGGTGGGGTGGGGGGCTCGTGGGCTTCACGGATCTCTCGCTCGAACGGATTCTCGGATGGGTGCTTGCTCCGCTGGCCTGGCTGATGGGCGTACCCTGGAGCGATGCACCCGCCGTCGCTTCGCTCATGGGCGTCAAGACGGTCCTCAACGAGTTCGTCGCCTACCTCCAGCTGGCCGGCACGTTGGGAAGCGCCACGGCCGATGGGGTCCCGGGGCTGCAGCCGCGCTCGATCATCATCGCGACATACGCCCTGAGCGGGTTCGCCAACTTCGGGTCCATCGCGATTCAGATTGGGGGGATCGGCGGCATCGCGCCGAGTCGACGCCAGGACCTCTCACGGCTGGGCCTTCGCGCCATGATCGGTGGAGCGATCGCAGCGTTCATGACGGCGACGATCGCGGGCATGATCCTCTGATCCGGGAGCCGATGGAAGCCGCGGACGTCGTTGCACAGGCCGCTCGTGAGCTCCGGCAGAGGCTGCCCACGGTGCCATGCCTGGCCACGGTTCTCGGCTCGGGCCTCGGTGGCCTCGCGGAGGCGCTGGAGGAGCCCGTTTCGGTCTCCTTCGACGAGCTGCCGGGGCTGCCGAGTGCGACCGTCGCCGGCCACGGGGGACGATTCGTGGGGGGAAGGTTGGACGGGGTGGCCGTCCTGCTGCAATGCGGTCGTGTGCACGGCTACGAGGGAGCCACGGCCGAGCAGATCGTGACGCCCGTACGGATCCTCGCTTCCTTGGGCGTCGAGACCCTCCTGATCACGAACGCGGCGGGTGGTGTCCGGCCCGGCCTGGCACCCGGCGACCTGGTGCTGATCAACGACCAGATCGATCTCACGTTTCGTCCCCTTTCGACGGCGGCCCCGACACCCGGCGCCGCCCGGTCGGAGCGGCTGGGCGACCCGTTCGATCGGGTGGTGAGCGGGGCGATCAGAGACGCCGCGAGGGACTGTGGGGTCCCGTTGGGCGGTGGCACCTACGCGGGGCTGCACGGGCCGTCCTACGAGACGCGCGCGGAGATCCGGATGCTCGCGCGGATGGGCGTCGATGTGGTCGGGATGTCCACCGTATCCGAGGTCGCCGCGGCCCGCGCGGCAGGCCTCCGGGTGGCGGCGATCTCTTTGGTGACGAACCTCGCCACGGGCCTCTCGCCCGAGGCGCTCGCTCACGAGGACGTGTTGGCGGTCGGCAGCGCCGCGGCCGGGCGCCTGACCCGGATTCTCGGAGCCGCGATCCCTCGTCTCGAGCCGTCGAGTCAGTCGACCGGGGCGAAGTGATTCACCGGGCCCCTTCCGCTGCCCAAGCCGGGGGCGGTCGCGATGGCGCGGGCCACGTACGCCGTGGCGGCGTCGACGGCCTCGATGAGCGGACGGCCTCGGGCCAGGCCGGCCGTGATCCCCGCCGACAGCGTGCAACCGGTGCCGTGCGTGTGACGGGTGCCGATGCGGGCACGCTGCCAAATCCTCTCGAAGGCGCCGTCCCACAGGACGTCCACGACCGTCGACTCCGAGGGGTCGCCGCCGTGTGCGCGATCGAGATGCCCGCCTTTGACGAGCGCTGCGCCGGCGCCGAGCTCGACGAGGGCACGCGCTGCCGCGCCCATCTCGGCGACCGTGCGGACCGGCTGTCCCGTGAGGATCTCGGCTTCCTCGAGATTCGGGGTCACGACCGTCGCCAACGGGAGGAGCACCCCACGCAACGCGGCTTCCGCGGTCGGCTCGAGCAGTCGGTCGCCACTCGTCGCCACCATGACCGGGTCCATCACGTACCGGTCCAATGCGTGGTCCCGGATCCCGGCGGCGACCAGCTCGGTGAGGGCGGCGGTCGCGAGCATGCCCGTCTTGACGGCCGCCGGGCGGAGATCCTCCGCCACCGCGTCGAGTTGCGCGCGGACGTCCTCGAGGGGAACGGGGTGGATCGCGCTCACGCCTATGGTGTTCTGTGCGGTGATGGCCGTGACGACGCTCGTCCCGAACACGCCGAACTGATGGAAGGTCTTGAGGTCGGCCTGGATGCCCGCTCCACCGCCCGAATCGCTGCCCGCGATCGTGAGGGCGATGGGGAGTCTCGCGTCGTGGGTCGGCGTCATCGTCGGCAGAGGGCCCGCCGGCCCACGGAGAACGGGGCGCGGGCTGTGGTGGTGTCCGGTGCCCGCGAAAGGTCGCGATGAGCGGGACGCTGAGCCAGAACCGAAGGCGACTCGTGAGACGGCTCCACACGCGCAAGCCGAGGGAGCGGGAGGGAGCCGTCCTGGTGGAAGGGGTTCGCGCGGTCGGAGAGGCCGTGGCGGCCGGTGGCGATCTCCTCTTTGCCGTAGTGTCGCCCCGGCTCGCCGGCACCGATGCGGGCAGGCAATTGCGAGACCGTCTCGACGCTCTCGGGGAGACCCTGGAGGTGTCGGACCGGGATCTGGCCTCGATCGCGGCGACGGAGCAGTCTCAGGGTGTCGTCGTCGTGTGTCGTCAGCCCGTGCGTGGTGAGGAGACGCTTCCCCGGGCTGGAGACCTCCTGGTGCTCGACGCCATCCAGGACCCCGGCAACGTGGGGACGCTGATACGATCCGCCGCCGCGTTCGGATGGGACGGCGTCGTCTGTGTGTCCGGCACCGCGGATCCGTGGGGAGCCAAGACGGTGAGAGCTTCTGCCGGAGTCGTCTTCCGGATTCCGATCTGGGGGGTCAAGCTTGAGCAAGCACGCGATGCGTTCGTGGAGCGGGGGACGGCGCTCTACGTCGCGTCGACGGAAGGACGCCCGATCGGCGATGTCGTCGATCGGACGACGGGCTCGAGCGCTCTGGTGCTCGGAAACGAAGGGAGCGGTGTCCGCGAGTCACTCCGCGGCATGGCGCGGCAGACGGTGTCGGTCCCCATGGGCGGGGCCGTCGAGTCGCTGAACGTGGGTGTGGCAGGTTCGATCCTCATGTACGAGTGGATGCGATGCACGAAGTGAGACGGGCGCGGGGGTCGTGCTCCGGGGCAAGCGGACCTGGGAGGACGAGGTGATATCCGCCTGGTGGGTCGTCGCCCTGGCCGGGCTCTACGGGCTCATGCTCGGGTCCTTCCTCAACGTCTGCGCGCTCCGCTGGCCGGTCGACGAGTCCGTCGTGCGGCCGCGCTCCCGCTGCCCGAGCTGCGAGAAGACCATCGCCTGGTACGACAACGTGCCCGTGCTGAGCTGGATCGCCCTCGGGGGGAAGTGCCGCCACTGCGGTGAGCCCGTCTCGATCCAATATCCATTGGTCGAGTTGGCCACCGGGCTCATGTGGGCCGCCTTGTTCGCGCTGCACGGGCCGTCGTGGGAGGCGGTGCGGGGAGGGCTCTTTCTCACGATCGTGCTCGGCATTTCGATGTCGGACGCGCGCTTCTTCATCATTCCCGACGAGTTCTCCATTGGCGGAACGGTGCTGGGCCTCGCGATGGCATTCCTTCCAGGCGGAATCGAATGGCTCCCCGCGCTGATCGGGGCGGCTTTGGGGTACGGTCTGCTCTGGTTCGTGGGCGTCGCCGGAACGTGGATGATCCGACGCCTCTCCCCCGGGCGCCTCGAAGACGCCGGAGTCGATCAGGCGATGGGCGGAGGAGACGTGAAGATGATGATGATGATCGGTGCGTTCCTCGGCCCCTGGGGCGTCGCGCTCACCGTGTTCATGGGCTCGGTTCTCGCCTTGTTGGCGACGCTGGGTCGGGCGGTGGCCGGGCTCTTCGTGGCGGACTCCGACGAATCGGCGCTTCACCGCCTCATCCCCTTCGGCGTGTTCCTCGCCGGCGGCGGAGGGATCGCCTACGTGTGGGGCGAGGTCAACTGGTACCTGACCACCATCGTCGGACTCTGAAGCGTCGGACTCTGAGGGGTGGGGGGCGGCGACGTGGGTGCGTCAAGGATCCGAACAGTCGCGCCTGTAGCCGCACCGCTCGCACGTGAGCTTGCAGTGGAGGTTCAGCATGACCGCGCCGCACAGGTCGCAGTAGAACACCGGCGCGCCCTCGTGGGCCGTTTCGGGAGATGCGGTCGCCCCCCGGTCCGGCGTCCGCTCCATGCCCTGCGCGCTCGCCTTCCGGCCCGGGGCGCCGCTCATTCGGCGGCGCCTGGATCTCCGGTGCCGATGTCCTGGCGCAGGTAGGCGCTGGGTCCCACCCCCTTCGATCCACTTCGCCGCCGACCCATGGAGCGTCTTCTTGACCACGCCGGGCACGCCGGCCACCACGGACCGGGGCGGGATCTCGGCTCCTTCCAGCACCACCGTGTTGGCGGCCAGCACGCACTCCTCGCCGACGGTTGCGTTCTGGAGGATGACGGCGTTCATGCCGACCACGCTCCGATCACCGATGACGCAGCTCTCGAACTTCGCACCGTGCCCGACCGTGACGTCCGAGCCGATCACGGTGGGGCCCCACCGACCCACGTGAACCACGCAGTTGTCCTGCACGCTGGTGCGGGCGCCCACGACGATCGGGTGGTCCGGATCGTCGCCTCGCAACACGGCCCCGAACCACACGCTCGACTCCGGCCCGATCACCACGTTGCCGATGACGACGGCGTTGGGAGCCAGGAACGCGCTCGGATCGATCTGAGGTGAACGTCCGTTGAAGGGAAGCACGGTGGCCATTCTCACTCTCCCCCGGTGGCCGACTCCGCGACGCGGGTGAGGCGGGCCCGGAGAACCTGGGTCTCCGTGGCGTCGAGGATGTCGATGCGGACGCCTTCGGTCTGGAGGCTATGGCCCTCAGCGGGCACCTGACCGAGCTCGTCGAGGATGAAGCCGTTGAGCGAGCGATGCTCCGTGTGTGCGAGAGGCACGTCGAATCGCTCGGCGAGATCCCTGAGGTCGACGCCTGCGTCGCACTCGAAGACGTCCTCGGAGATCTGCACGATCTCGTCCTCCTCCACGTCGGTCTCGTCCCGGATCTCGCCGACCAGCTCCTCCAGGATGTCCTCCAGCGTGACCAGCCCGTCCGTGCCGCCGAACTCGTCGGCCACGATGCCCATGTGGATCCGACGGGCCTGGAAGTCCTGGAGGAGCTGCGTCAGGGCCAGGGAGCCGGGGACGAAGAACGGGTCTCGGGCCAAATCGCCTACCCGCACGTCGCGCGCGCCACTCGCGTAGCTCTCGTACGCCTGACGCACGTACAGGATGCCGGTGACGTCGTCGACCGACTCTCGGTATACGGGCACGCGGCTGTAGGGGACGTCCGCCAACTCCTCGACCACGTCTTCGAGTCGACGCTCCTCGTTCCAGGCGAAGATGTCCACGCGGGGGACCATGACGTCCCACGCCGTCGTCTCGTCGAGCCGGAAGGCCCGTTCCACCAGCCGCGTCTCTCCCTCTTCGAGCACCCCCTCTTCTTCACCGATCTCCTGGATCTCCCGCAGCTCACGGTGCTGATCCGTGAGCTCGTCGCCGTTGCGGCCGATCCGCTCTTCGAGCCGCTCGACCGGTCGGGTGAGCGGCCGCGCGACCCGCTCGACCACCAGAAGCAGCGGTGCGGCCGACAGGGCCAGCCGCACGGGCCGACGTGCCGCGATGAGGTGCGGGATCAGATCTGCCACCAGGACGACGATGAGCGCGCCGATCACCGTCGAGGGAATCGGACCCGCGCGACCCCACGTCGAGACTCCGGTGAGCGCCATCGTGCCGAGGGCGGTGAGATCGAACGCCTGTGTTACGACGCGCACGCTCGCCTGAACGGTGTGCTTCCGATCCCGGACTCGGCTCAGCTTGTCGGCGCCCTCGAACTTCTCGTCGAGCAGGGTCCGTACGTGGGACGACGAGATCTGGAAGGCAGCGTCGTGCACGGCGGTGAGCACGGCCGACGCCAGGAGCAACGTGATGACTGTGACGGCGGCAATCGTCATCATGACGAGCTCGCCCGGCGACTACTCGGAGGTTTGTCGCCGCTACTTCGGTCTACGTCCAACCCTGGCTCTCCTCCAGGAGTTCTCGGATCACGTCCCGCGTGCCCCGACCGTCCGCTTCCGCCTCGAAGTTGAGCACGAGCCGGTGCGCCAGGACCGCGGGTGCCACCGATCGTACGTCATCATACGACGGAAGTGCCGCTCCGCGCGACGCCGCTCGCGCCTTGGCGCCCAGGACGAGGTACTGCGAGGCGCGCGGCCCGGCTCCCCAGGACACGTACTTGGTCGTCACACTGGCCTGCTCGTCGCCCGGGCGGGTCGCCCTCGCGAGTCGCACGGCGAACGACACGAGCGAAGGCGGGGCCGGGATCCGTCGCACCAGACCCTGGAGCTCGATGAGCTCCTGGGCGGAGATGACGCTCTCGACCTCCTCTTGCCCCTCGCCGGTCGTGCGCATTGCCACCTCCTCTTCCTCCTCCCTCGAGGGGTAGTGGATCGGCAGCTCCAGCATGAAGCGATCGAGCTGGGCTTCGGGCAGCGGATACGTACCCTCCTGCTCGATCGGATTCTGCGTGGCGAGCACGAAGAAGGGCGGCGGTAGCCGGTACGTTTCGCCCGCGGCCGTCACCGCGCGCTCCTGCATCGCCTCGAGCAGCGCCGCCTGCGTCTTCGGCGGCGTCCGGTTGATCTCGTCGGCGAGCACGATGTTGGCGAAGATGGGACCCTTCACGAAGCGGAAGACCCGGCGCCCGGAGGTCCGGTCCTCCTCGATCACCTCGGTGCCCGTGATGTCGGTGGGCATCAGGTCGGGCGTGAACTGGATGCGGCTGAAGTCGAGGTGCAGCGCGTCCGCGACGGTCTGGACGAGCAGCGTCTTGGCGAGTCCAGGCACGCCGACCAGCAAAGCGTGACCATTCGCGAGGAGCGCCGTGAGCATCTCGTCGATCACTTCGTGCTGCCCCACGATGCGCTTTTCTACCTGTTTGCGCATGAGGGCCGCGACGTCGGCGGCGCGCTCGAGCAGCTCGGTGTCGCGGTCGATCGCGACGGATGGATCGGTCGGTGTCATTCGGAGGGCGTCTCCTGCGCCGGCGTCGTCCGGGGTCATTGGCCCCAGGTTCGAAGGTACCCCGAGGCCGGGCGGGACTGGCGCGAAGATTGAAGAGAAGGCCCGGTACGTCAAGCGATTCGCTCGGGCTCCGAGCCTCGCGCGAGACGCCCGCGGCCGGGGTGTCGGGCGCACCCTGCTGAGTCGTGAGAGCCCAGCGATACCAAGGGCTTTCATCGCTTGCGCTTTTTTTCACAAGCACTAACTTATGCCGGCTGTACCGGAGACGGTTTTCGCGATCGTTCCGGTAGGCCGGGGAGTGTGGCGTGAGCGAGCAAGGGGACCCTTCCGAACAGCGTCGCGAGATGATGCGGGCGTCGGGTCAGTTCATGGGTCATGGCATGACGTGGGCCCTCGCCGTGCTCCTCTTCATGGGAATCGGGTGGTGGGTCGACTCGAAGGTGGGTACGGGACCGATTCTCACGATCCTTGGAGCCTTCGTGGGTGGTGCGGCCGGTTTCTACAGTATGTACCACCACATCGTGATCGAACCGAAAGAGCGGAGCGACGACTCCGAATGACGCCTTCGGTGAAATACGCCGTGATCGGAACGGCCGCGGTCTGCGCGATCGTGCTCGGGCTGTGGCCCGTGCTCGACGCCGATGGCCGTGCCGGGGTGCTGATGGCGGCCGCCGTCGCGCTTCCGGTGCAGGTGGTCGCGTTCGCGCTCCTCCACCGCTCCCGCGACGGCCTGAACGGCTTCCTCGCGGCCTGGGTCGGTGGCACGCTCGTGCGGATGGTGGTCGTCGCCGTCGCGGCGGTCCTCGTGATCCGGTCCGAGATGGCCGGTGCCGTTCCGATGCTCCTCTCTCTCGCGGGGTTCTTCTTCGCCCTTCTCCTTCTCGAGCCGGTCTGCTTTCGGGTCGAGTCCGGCAACACGGTTGAAGCATAGATGAGGCTGCTGGCCATGCTGCAAGGCGGCGCGCAGGCCGCCCAGGAACACGGAGCTGCCGAGAGCGGCCCCGACCTCCAGGGGATGCTCATGCATCACCTCCTGGACGGTTCCGAGATCGAGTTCCAGATCCTGGGGATGGGCCCGGTGATCCACCTGCCCCATTGGGAGCCGATCCATCTGGGTCCGCTCACGCTCGACCTCTCTCCGACGAAGCACGTCGTGTTCCTCGTCCTCGCCGCGATCCTCTGCCTGATCGTGTTCATCCCGATCGGCCGGGCGATGCGGAACCGGTATACGACGCGAGCGCCGTCGGGGCTCGCCAACGCCATGGAGGCGATGGTCCTGTACTTCCGGGACGAGGTCGTGCGCCGGAACATCGGCCACGGGGCCGACGCCTACACGGGCTACATCCTCACGCTCTTCTTCTTCATCCTGTTCATGAACCTGCTGGGCCTCGTGCCTTTCGGCGCGACGGCCACGGGCAACTTCATGGTCACGGGCGCCCTGGCCATGGTGACGTTCGTGGTCACCGAGATCTCGGGCATGCGTGCGCTCGGCTTCGCGGGCTACATGGGCACGATCTTCTACGCACCCAAGGGGCTCAACCCGGTCGGCACGGCGATCATGCTGATCATCCTCACGCCGGTCGAGTTCCTCGGGAAGCTGACCAAGCCCTTTGCCCTCATGATCCGACTGTTCGCGAACATGATGGCTGGCCACACGCTCGTGCTCTCCCTGCTGGGACTCATTTTCATGTTCGCCGGCGGGGGCGCGATCGTGGCCGGAGGTGTGACGGTCGCTTCGATCGGGATGGTCTCCGGCATCATGCTCCTGGAGCTCTTCGTGGCGTTTCTCCAGGCCTACATCTTCGCGATGCTGACCGCGGTGTTCATCGGTCTCATCCGCCACGCGCACTGATCAACGTTGTACTTCACCCGTCGATAGAGACGACAAACTGCCAAGGAAACGGAAATGCTCTACGGAATGCTCGCCGTCGTTCAGGAAACGGCTACTGCCTCCGGTGGACTCGACCTGCTCGGTGCCGGAATCGGCATCGGCCTCGCCGTGATCGGTGCCGGAATCGGCATCGGCCAGATCGGTAACGGGGTCGCGCAGGGTATCGCCCGTCAGCCCGAGGCTGCCGCGACGATTCAGACCGCCGGCATCATCCTGGCCGCGCTGATCGAGGGTGCCGCCCTGTTCGGTCTTGTAATCACAATCCTCTTCAAATTCTTCTAAATCGCGGCGATGCATCGGTGATTCCGGCGTCGGGCCTTCCTCGAAGTAGCGCTGCTACTCCTTCGTCGGCCCTCCTTGGACTCACCGCGCCTCGCCACGATTCGTCGGCGAGGGTCGGCGGGGCGGGCCGTTTCTCGGCGTCCCGCAGCAGCCTGAGAAGAATCACGGAGACATGATGAGAGTCAGTCGAATCACGGCAGCTGCTTTCGCGTTGTCTGCCGCCGCGCCCTCCACAGTGTGGGCGCAGGGCGGAGAAGGCGGCGGTGGCCTGTACGACA
>JBDHDM010000024.1:0-20811 GCA_039591515.1 Gemmatimonadota bacterium
CTCTGGAAGTGTGGTCATCCGCGGCGTCGAGGGTGATCTGATCGTCGACACCGGATCAGGGCGCGTCGAGGTATCGGACGTCCGCGGCCGCGAGGTCGAGATCGACACCGGCTCCGGGGGGGTGCGTGGGTACGGAATCTCGGCCGACGTGGTCGGCGTGGATACCGGAAGTGGCTCGATCGAGCTCGAGTCGGTGTCCGCCTCCGAGGTCGTGCTCGATACGGGAAGCGGTTCCATCGACATCGAGCTGCTCACGGACATCGACCGACTGGATGCCGACACGGGGTCGGGGTCGGTCACGGTCCGCGCCCCGGCCGGACTGGGCGCGACGGTCGAGATCGAGACCGGGAGCGGCGGGATCGACCTGGACTTCCCGCTCGAGGTGCGGACGATCCGTAGGGATCACGTACGCGGCACCATCGGAGACGGGCGCGGTGAGATCAACATCGACACGGGCTCGGGCGGGGTACGCCTTCTGCGGACCACGAACTGACGGATCCGCTCGGGGCTCACGGGCCCCGGAGACGCCAAGCGATGGGGTGGCCGAACGGTCACCCCGTCGTCGTTTGGCGCCCCACTCGAGGGAGGGGGGTCCGCTGGCATCGCGGCGGACGTCGCGTCAGCGGCGGGCGATCGGGATCCGGAGGGTCGTGTTCTCCCACGCGAATACCAACGTACCCGCCTGCCCGCTGCCCTCGAAGCGGAAGGTGAGCAAATCCACGTAGGAAGACGTGGGCATCGGATCGACCTCGAACGAGCCGATGTCGGAGCGTCTCACGTCAGGATTGATCGGGATGCCCCACCGGTTGGTGTTGCCGTTCACGACGATGGTCCACGCCTCCTGCTCCTCGGGGATCGCGTACAGGGAGTACGACCCCGGCTGGAGCGCGACGTCGCCGATGGTGGCAGGGAACGGGAGGTGCAGCGTGGTCGGCTCGTTCGCGCCGAACCGCCAAGGTGATCCGTAGGGGTCTTCGCCCCCGATCATGGTCCGGCCCCGGGCCGACGGGCGACCGTAGCACAGCTTCGCCGACGCGTCACCGAGGCGGACGTCGACGGAGTCGAGCGGGCTGGGCCGCTCCGCGAGTGCGGCGGGTGCCCCTCGGAACTGGCACGTCGTGGTCTGAGCCTCCAGCGGCGCGGCCGCCAGGGAAGACAGAGCGACGAGGAGGGCAAGATTGCCGACTGTGCGAATCTCCATGGTGGCTCTGCTGAAAGGTCGGGTGCACCCGCGGGAGCCGCCGTCCGAGGACGGGGCCCACGATCCGATGCATCATCATACTCCGCGCCGGGCCTCTTCGTTCGCGCACCGTATGGACAGGAGCGTCGAGCTCCCCAACACTGGCGAGGTCGCAGCATGCCGTCCGCGCGGAGCCCGCTCGTGTCCCAAGCCGTCGATCCGTTTCGCTTCCGACATCC
Source organism: Gemmatimonadota bacterium (assembly GCA_039591515.1). Taxonomy (GTDB): domain Bacteria; phylum Gemmatimonadota; class Gemmatimonadetes; order Longimicrobiales; family Gaopeijiaceae; genus UBA2589. Next base: position 1,420 of record JBDHDM010000024.1, read on the forward strand.
CGTCGAGGTCCGCTTCCGGGACATCGACGTCGGAGGCCATGCCCACCACGCAGACGCCCTGATCTACTTCGAGGAGGCACGGTGGGCGTATTGGATGGAGGTCGTCGGCAAGGGCCTCGACGACCTCGACTACGTCTTGGCCGAATGTCGGGTCCGCTGGCACGCCAGGGTTCTCTGGCCGCAGACCGTGCAAGTGGGCGTGCGGGTCGTACGGGTCGGGCGGAAGCACTTCGAGATGGAGTACGAGGTGCGGTCCCCCGACGGTGACAAGCTACAGAGCGGGTCGACCGTCCAAGTCATGTACGACTACGCGACTGGCAGGTCGAAGCCAATGCCGGGCGAGCTGAAGGAGATCCTCGAGGCGTTCGACGGGCCCTTCGCGTGACGCGCGCTTCGGCGGTCCGGGGAAGGTCTGCCGTCACACTCTTGGTGGGCGGTAATCCGACGCGGCGTACGCCGTACGGAGCGTTGTGGCGGCGTCGTAGAGTCACGTAGTGTACACTATTGGAAAGGGCCGGCTGCCCTGCGAGTGCCCCAGGAATCGCGTTGACGGCGCTTGCGCTTGTGAATAAATTCTCAAGCTTTATGCAGCCGGGGTTCTTCTTCGAGAGGAACCTCCGGCTTTTCGTTGGTGGTAGGAAGTTGACAACGCCTGAGGCGTGGAGGGCGAGGCCCGTGGGAGTAGCGGGTCGCGGCCCCTGGGCAAACTGAGGAGAACAAAGCCATGGTTTCACGGATCACACTCGCGATCGCTGCTGTGTCAGCGATCCTCGTGCCGGCTGCGGACATCGCGGCCCAAGACGGCGGTCGCTTCCGCGTCTTGATTCCGTATTACACGCCGCTCGAGGGCGCGGACGACGACTTCGGGAAGGACTCGTCCAAGGACCTCCGCGAGTTGATGCAGAACATGGCGACCCATGTGGCCATGGAAGAGCGCGATATCAAGGACGAGGTCAAGCGCTTCGACCTGGACATGGACGAGCTCGACTGCATTCGCACGCGTCAGCTCGCGTCTCAGATCGACGTTCCGGTTGCGATTTGTGCGAGCTACACCGAGCAGGCGGACAAGAGCTGGATGGTGAGTGCGGAGGTCTGGGACATCCAGGGCTCCGAGGCGTTCTCCATCGAGCCCTTCCAGGTGCCGGAGAAGGGCCGCGAGGAAGCCGCCCAGCACATCTTCGATGCCTTCGAGCGCTACTCCACGACGGTCCGCTCAGCGGCGATCTGCAATGACTACTTCGCGAGTCAGCAGTGGGAGAACGCCCTGCGCAACTGCGACGAATCTCTCGCCCTCAACCCGAACGGGATCGGGACGCGGTACCTGCGGGCTCGGATTCTCTACGAGATGGACAACTACGACGAGTCCCTCTCGGAGCTCGAGTCCGTCATCGAGGTGAACCCGTTCCACGAGGAAGCCCTCCAGCTCGCCGGCTACATCTCCGCGGTCACCGAGCAGGATGACAAGGCGCGTGACTACTACTCCCGCTACCTCGACATCAACCCGGGGAACGCGGCGATCCGCATGCGGATCGCGTACGAGCTGGCCCAGGCCGGCGACCCGGTCGGCGCCATGGAGTTCATCCAGGTCGGTCTCGACGTGGATCCGGAGAACGTCGACCTCCACGAGCAATACGGCGGCTTCGCGTTCAGCGCGGCGCTCGAGATCCAGCAGGAAGCAGCGGTCGGTGAGCAGAATGGCGGCGGCGTCGCCCCCGAGGCGGTGGCCTACTACCGCGAGGCCATCTCCTCGTACGAGAAGGTCTTCGAGGCGAAGGGCTCCGAGACTCCGGTGGGGCACCTCGCCAACGTCATCTCGGCCTACATCCAGCTCGAGGAGCTCGATCAGGCGATCGGGATGAGCGAGCGCGTACTCGAGACGCACGCGATGGAGGACCGCCTCTGGGTGCTCTACGCCGATGCCCTGCAGCGGGGTGGTCGCTTGGACGACGCCATCGCCGCGCTGGATCGCGTGATGGAGATCAACCCCGACCACCCGAGCGCTCCTCTGCGTCAGGGGAACTGGCTCATTCAGGCCGGTCGTCTCGAAGATGCGGTCGCGGTGCTCAGCAAGTCCGCCGCCGAGGACCCGCAGCGCGCCGACCAGGCCGCACGCATGATCTTCGCCGAGGCGTACCAGAACGGGAACCAGAAGGACGACTACGGCTACGCGGCTCAGGGCATGGCGGCGGCCAAGCAGCTCCCGAACGTGAGCCCGGAGATGATGAACCAGCTGAACTTCTGGCACGGGTACAGCATCTACCAAATGGCCGTGGCAGAGCAGGAGCCTCAGAGCCTGGAGACGGCCCAGTCCTCGCTGCCCAAGTTCAATCAGGCGGTCGAGCTGCTGGGGCAGGCCGGTGACTACCCGGCCTCCGTGAACGTCAACCTCCAGCAGCTGCTGGAGAACGCGCAGACGTACATCGAGATTCAGGACGCCATCATCAAGCGCGGTCGCTGATGAGCTGAGCCGACTCCACGATTCGGCGCACCGGGCGCCGCGGGGATCTCCCCCGCGGCGCCCGGTTTTTTTTTGCCCGTTTCCCCGGGGTGCCCGCTAGCGGGCAGCTCCCTCCCCACTTCCCCCCACCGCACATCGGCCCGGTTCCGAAACGACTTTCGGTTTTCCTTCGGAAATCCAAAAAATTGGCTTTGGGCCCGATCCATCGATTGTTGGCTTTCTGAAAGGGGTTTCGGGTGATACAGCGCGTCGTGCAGCGACCAAGAATTCCCTAAAACGGACCCTTGCGCGCTGTCCCCACTGCGCGGTAAGTTGCCTCCAATCATCCCCACTTCTTCCCACTTTGTGCCACTGAGGAGACCGTGTGATCGGTTTCGTCGGGCAGTACGAGCATCAGATGGACACGAAGGGGCGCATCAGCCTTCCCTCGGCCTTCCGGCGCGGGGTAGGGGCCGAGCGCTTCGTTCTGATGCAGTGGGAGAAGAGCAACCTCACCCTGTTCCCGCAGGAGAAGTGGGAAGAGCTGCAGACCGACCTGCTGGCGTTTCGCCGCAAGAACCCACATGGCGCCAACCACTTGCGGCGTCTCGTCGCGAACGCCGTCGAGGTTGGGCTGGACAAGCAGGGGCGGATCCTCGTGCCCTCCTCGCTGCAGAGCGCCGTCGGGCTTTCGGGCACCGTGCTCTTCGTCGGTGCGATCGATCGCGTGGAGCTGTGGGATCCGGAGCGGTACGGCCAGTCGGTGGATGGGGAAGAGGGAGATCTCGGCGATTTCGCGCACCAGCTCTTCGGGTAGGTCACGTGAACGCCTGGCATGAGCCCGTGATGGGGCCGGAAGCTCTCGAGATGCTCGACCCGACGGATTCCGGGTTCTACCTGGATGGGACCGTGGGCGGTGGCGGGCACACGCGTCTCCTTCTCGAGGCGTGCCCCGAATGCCGAGTCCTCGCCGTGGATCGGGACCCCGAGGCTCTGCTCGAAGCCCGTACCGCCCTCGGCACGTACCGGGCCCGAGTTCGCTTTCTAGCCGAGCGCTTCGATCGCGCGCCCCGGGACCCCGAGGTCAGGGACCGCGGCCTGGATGGGGCGCTCTTGGATCTCGGTGTCAGCTCCCGCCAGCTCGATGCCGACGACCGTGGGTTCACCTTCCGGCGTGGCGCTCCTCTGGACATGAGGATGGGAGCGGACACGAGCATCGACGCTCGGACCGTGCTCGCGGAGGCCCCCGAGGAGGAGCTGGTCCGGATCTTCCGAGAGTACGGCGAAGAGCCGAGGGCGCGCCGCCTCGCCCGGGAAGTGGTGAAGCGGCGGCGGACCGCCCCGCTCGCGACGAGCGACGATCTCGTCGCGGCGTTGGCGGGCGCGCTGGGGCGGGCGCCGTCGATTAAGGAAAAGGCACGGATCTTCCAAGCTCTGAGGATTGCGGTGAATCAGGAGCTGGAAGCCCTCGAGCAGGGGTTGCCGGCGATTCGGGATGTGATGAACGGGGGAGCGGTCTTCGTGGTGATCGCCTACCACTCGCTCGAGGACCGGGCAGTGAAGAATGCGTTTCGCGACTGGAGCCGGGCATGCATTTGCCCGCCGGAGGTCCCGATCTGCGTGTGCAGGGGTGAGGCGCTCGGCCAGACGCTGACTCGAAAGGTCGTGCGTCCGAGCGAGGCCGAGGTGACTCGTAACCCTCGCGCTCGGAGCGCTCGGCTCCGTGCTTGGCGGAGGGCCGCCTGATGGATCCCACGACCCTCGGCCGCGGCGCGCTCACGTTCGCGCTCCTGGTGTGCTCACTCGGCTTCGTCACGTGGCGACAGAGCCGCGCGCTCGAGGCGAACCGGCTGCTCGACGACCTCCAGAGGGAGGTGTCGGTGGCGCGGGCCGAACGTGTGGAGCTCGAGAGGGAGATTCAGGCGCTTCGTAGCCGTTCCCGCATCGAGCCCGCGGCGAGCGCCCTCGGCATGCGCACGCCGATGGCCGCCGAGCAGGTCATCCTGACCCGGGACGGAGCTTCATGAGTCGCGCCAGGAACCGAGTCGGGCGGCCACACCCGTGGCGGCGCAGGGTCGTGCTCGTGGGTTGGCTTGCGTGCGTGGCGCTCATCGCGGTGCGCGCCGGACAAATCCAGATCGTGCAGGCCACCGAGTGGCGGGGCCTCGCCGAGGCACAGCAGGTGGGCGACCAGCCGCTACCTGCGCCGCGGGGGACGATCTTCGATCGGAATGGCCAGCCGCTCTCCGTGACCCGCGAGCGCGTCCGCGTCAACGTCGCGCCCAACGAGGTCCGAGACGGGGACGCCGTCGCGCAGCTGCTCGTCGAGACACTCGGCGTCGGGCCGGCGCGTGCCCGGCGCATGGTGACCAAGGGGCGTTGGAACGTCGCGGGACTTCACGCGCCGGTGGTTCGCGATCGTCTCGAAGGGGTCCCGGGAATCTACCTCGACCTCGTGTTCGAGCGCTTCCGTCCTCATCGGGAGTTGGCTCAGGGTGTCCTCGGCGGTGTGATCGACGACGTGGGGCGGGGCGGAATCGAGCAGGCGTACGATGGTGCCCTCCGGGGGACACAGGGCCTGCAGGTGGTCGCTCGGGACAACGTGGGCAAGCCCATTCCGGGTGAGCAGGTCACGGTGGAGGCGCCGAGGGCTGGTGGTGACGTCGTCCTCACGATCGACACCAACCTCCAGGAGATCGCACAGGCGGCGCTGCTCGACGCGATCGACGAGCACGAGGCGGTCGGCGGCGACGTCCTGATCACCGACCCCTACACGGGCGAGATCCTGGCTCTCTTCTCGATGCGGGACGGGCACGTCGGTGCCTTGTCGGCACTCAACGCCCCATTCGAGCCGGGCTCGACGCTCAAGCCCTTCACGGTCGCCGGTCTGCTCACCCACGGTCTCGCCGAAATGGGCGACACCGTCGATGTCCAGGACGGTCGCTGGGAGGTCGAGGGGCGCGTGCTCACGGATACGCACACCGAGGGCGTCATGACGCTGCGCGAGGCGCTCCGGGAGTCGTCCAACGTCGGGATCGCCAAGCTCGCGCAGGCCATGCCCCCGGGCCTTCAGTACGAGAATCTGCGCGACTTCGGGTTCGGCACGCGTACCGGCATCGAGCTGCCGGGCGAGGTTCCGGGCACGCTGCGTCGGCCCGACCTGTGGACCGCGCAATCCCGGGCCTCGCTCGCGATCGGATACGAGATCGCGGTGACCCCGCTGCAGATGGCGATGGCCTACGGAGCCCTGGCCAACGGGGGCGTCCTCATGCGTCCTCGCCTGGTCTCTGATGTCCGTCAGGCGGATGGCACCGAGCTCGAGGCGCGCGAGTCGGAGGTCGTTCGGCGCGTGGTCGACGAGAGGACCGCAGCCACGGTCGGCCGCGCGCTGGAAGACGTGGTGCGGGACGGAACCGGATCGTTGGCGCAGCTCGGCCTGTTCCGTGTGGCGGGCAAGAGCGGCACCGCCCGTTTCAGCAGCGAGGGCGGGTACCAGAGGGGCGAGTACTCGTCGTCGTTCGTCGGGTACTTCCCAGCAGAGCGCCCCCAGCTGGTGGTCTTCGTGAAACTGGACCGGCCTCGTAGCGGTCAGTACTACGGCGGTGCGATCGCAGCGCCGGTCACACGCGAGACCATGGAAGCGGCACTCGCCGCCGCGCCGAAGTTGCTCAGCCTGGAAGCTCTCGCCGCCGCGCAGGGGACTCCTCGCCGCGTGCCGGTCGACGTGACGTTTGCTGACGCGCCGCTGCGTCCGCTTCCTCCCCTGCCGGGCCTCCTGGAGGCCGGCACACCCGCGGCCGACGGGACCATCACGGTTCCGGACGTGACGGGCCGGCCGGCCCGCACCGCGGTCCGCGACCTCCATCGCTTCGGTCTGCGGGTCGCCGAGACGGGCGTCGGAGAGGTCGTGCGTACGGTCCCAGCGGCCGGCACGCGGGTGGCGGAAGGGGACACGATCCGACTTCGCTTCGCAGGTCCGGCCCATGATTGACGGGACGCGCACGTTGGCGCACGTCGAGGACGTGCTGCGCGAGGCCGGCCTCTTGGTGGAGGTGCGCGGCGCGCGGGACGTCGTGCTCGAAGGCGTCTCGCAGGACTCTCGCCGGGTACGGCCCGGTGACCTCTTCTTGGCCTGGAAGGGTACCGACGCCGATGCCCACGACTACGTGGCCGACGCCGCTCGATCCGGGGCGGTCGCCGTCGTCGTCGAGCGCCCCGTCCCCGTGGACGTCCCCCAGCTGGTCGTCGAGGACGGACGTCGCGCGGGAGCGCTCGCAGCGGATGCCGTGATGGGCTCGCCGAGCCGGGCGATGCTCACGGTGGGGGTCACGGGAACCAACGGAAAGACGACCACGTCTCTGTTGGCGCGGCACCTCCTGGGTGGCGAACGGCGAACCGCGGTCATCGGCACCCTCGGCGTCGTGGACGAGCGAGGTGTGAAGCCCGGGACCGAGGGGCTCACGACCCCGGGGCCCGTGCAGGTCGCCGTGTGGCTGCGGGAGCTCGCGGACGGTGGATGTGCGGCCGTCGTGATCGAGGCCTCTTCCCACGCCCTCGAGCAATGCCGACTGGACGGGGTGTCGTTCGACATCGCCGTGTTCACCAACCTCTCGCAGGACCACCTCGACTACCACGGCGACATGGCCGGGTACCTCGAGGCGAAGGCCAGACTGGTCGAGCTCGTCACGCCGGGCGGCACGATCGTAGTGAACGCCGACGACCCGGCGTGGGACGGTCTCGACGCCGCCGGACGGCCCCGCGTGAGCTTCTCGGTCGACGGGTCGGCCGACCTGCGCGCGACCGACGTCCGTCTCGAGGGGGTGGGCACGGCATTCACGCTCCACGTCGAGGGCGGGGAGCATCCGGTCCACACACCGTTCGTCGGTCGGTACAACGTGGAGAACACGCTGGCCGCGATCGGCGTGGCGCGCGCTGCGGGCATCGGCGTTCGGGACATCATCGAACGCCTGCGCACCGCGCCCCACGTCTCCGGACGGCTGGAAGCGATCCGCTCGGATCCGTTCACGGTCCTGATCGACTTCGCGCACACGCCGGCCGCGCTCGACAACGCGCTGGCTGCGGTCAAGCCGCTCACCAGCGGGCGCCTGATCGTCGTCTTCGGGGCAGGGGGTGACCGGGATGCGACAAAGCGGCGGCCCATGGCCCAGGCGGTGCGCAAGTACGCCGACCTGATCGTGCTTACGTCGGACAACCCGCGCACCGAGGACCCGGACGCCATCATCGACGATCTCGCGGAGGCGCTGCCGGACGTCGACTTCGTGCGCGCGGCCGACCGCCGTGATGCGATCCGAGCCGCACTCACGATGGCGCGACCCGGTGACACGGTCGTGCTCGCGGGCAAAGGCCACGAGCGCTACCAAGTCATCGGCACGGAGAAGCGGCCCTTCGACGAGCGCGCGATCACCGAGGCGATTCTCGCCGATCTGGGGGCCGCGTGAGTCGCTTCATCTGGACCGACGTGGCGGTGCGGCAGGCGCTCGGTCTGCGCCTCGACCTGGCCGATCCCCACGTGTCCTACTCGGGCGTGTCGGCGGATTCACGGACGGTTCTGGCGGGCGAGCTCTACGTGGCGCTCGTGGGGGATCGCTTCGATGGACACGACTTCGTGGCGCACGCGCTGTCCAACGGGGCCCGCGGAGCCGTCGTCTCCCACCCTTTCGCCGGGGACGAGAGTGCGCGGATCTACCCCGTGGACGACACGCTGCTCGCGCTGGGCCGGCTCGCTTCCTTCCGCCGGAACCGCCTTTCCGCCCCCGTCGTCGGCATCACGGGCTCGGCAGGGAAGACCACGACCAAAGAGATGACGGCGGCGGCTCTGCGCTCGACGCTCCGGGTCCACGCCACCAAGGGGAATCTGAACAACCGCATCGGGATGCCGCTCACCCTTCTCGATGCTCCGAACGACGCCGAGGCCGTGGTGCTGGAGATGGGGACCAACGAGCCGGGCGAGATCAGGGCGCTCGCTCGGATCGCGAGACCCGACGTCGCCGTGATCACCACGGTCGGCGAGAGCCATCTCGAGAAGCTCGGCTCCTTCGAGGGTGTCCTCGAGGAGAAGTTGGACCTGCTGCGCCACCTGGCCGAAGGAGGCCGGTGCATCGTCGGGGACGAGCCGCCGGCGCTGGCGGAGAGAGCCCGCGTTTTGTGCCCGCGCGTCCGCGTGGTCGGATGGAGCGATCGAGCGGATGCGGTCGACCGGCCCGACCACGCCGAGGTGGACGTCTTCGGGCGGTATGCCTTCGAGTGGAAAGGGCAGCGCGCGGTCGCTCCGATGGCCGGTCGTCACGCCGTCTCGAACGCGCTGATCGCGCTGGCGGTCTCGGAACATCTCGGTGTCGCCCCGCGCGACGCCGTGCGCGGACTCTCCGAAGCGGAGCCGGGCTCGATGCGGGGCGAGTTCCGCCGCATCGGCGCCATGACCGCCATCGTCGACTGCTACAACGCGAATCCGCAGAGCGTCCGGGCCTCGCTCGATGTGTTGGCGGAGCAGCCTGCCTCGGCCCGAAAGGTGGCCATTCTCGGGTCGATGCTGGAGCTCGGAGCGCGGTCGGAGGAGCTCCATGTACAGGCGCTTCGTGACGCGCTCGCCCACGACGTCGATTTGGTCGTCGCCACCGGCGCCTTCGCGGCCGCGGCGGCAGCGGTGACGGATCCGCGCGTGTTGGCGTCGCCCGGGTGGCGCGCCGTCTACCCGGAGCTTCGCGCGCGCCTGCAGGGCGACGAGATCGTCTTGCTCAAGGCGTCTCGTGGGGTCGCGATGGAGGGCTTGCTGCCCCTCCTGGAAAGGGACTTCGGACTCCAGACGCCGGGGGCGACGGTCGCGGTCGACCTCAGCCCCCGGGCGGTGGAGGTCTGATGCTCTACCACTTCCTGCCCGGCCTGACCGAGATCCACCAGATCTTCAACGTCTTCGTCTATATCTCCTTCCGCACGGCTGGGGCGGTCGTCACCTCGTTGCTGATCGCCTTCCTCTTCGGCCCGTACGTGGTTCGGCGGCTCCAGGCCGGGAACGTCGGTCAGGTCGTACGCGACGCGGGTCCCGCGACGCACCTCTCCAAGTCGGGCACGCCGACCATGGGCGGGCTCATCATCATTGCCGCGGCCACGCTCTCCACGTTGCTCTGGGCTCGGCTCGACAACTGGTACACGATTCTCGCCGTGGTCTCGCTCCTGTGGATGGGCGGGATCGGCTTCCTGGACGACTACCTCAAGGTCGTGCAGGGCAAGACTCGCGGCCTCGTCGCGGTCTACAAGATGATCGGACAGTGGACGTTCGGTCTGTCGCTGGGGGCGTTCCTGATCTGGAACCCGATCTCCTCGCACCCCACCACGTGGACGACCGTGCCCTTCTTCGCCGACTACGCGGCCGCGTTCTCGGCGCCTGTCTTCGTGGTCTTCACGGGTATCGTCGTGTCCGGCTCGTCGAACGCCGTGAACCTCACGGACGGACTCGACGGTCTGGCCGCGGGGCTCACCGCCATCTCGGCCGGGACCATGGGGGTCTTCGCCTATGTGGCGGGGCGCGTCGATATGAGCCGATACCTCGGCTTCTTCTACCTGGACGGGGCAGGGGAGCTCACGATCTTCGCCTTCGCTCTGGCCGGGGCGGCGATCGGATTCCTCTGGTTCAACGCTCACCCCGCCGAGGTCTTCATGGGCGACACAGGCTCGCTCGCGCTCGGTGGAGCCCTGGGGGTCATGGCGATCCTACTCAAGGCCGAGTTCCTGCTGGTGATCGTCGGCGGCGTGTTCGTGATGGAGACGCTGTCGGTGATCCTGCAGAGGGGCTGGTTCAAGTACACCAAGGTGCGATTTGGAGAAGGACAGCGCGTCTTCAAGATGGCGCCGGTGCATCACCACTTCGAGAAGCTCGGGTGGTCGGAGCCGAAGGTCGTGATCCGTTTCTGGATCCTCGGAGTGCTCTTCGCGATGGTCGCGTTCAGCACGCTCAAGATTCGCTAGCGTGTATGGTGCGTGCCTTCGATGGGGAATGTGTTTCGGATGGAACTGAAGGGAGTCGGAATCGCCGTCATCGGCCTCGGAGCGAGCGGGTTCGCCGCTGCCCGACTGGCCGCTGAACAAGGAGGAGACGTCTATGTCTCGGATTCGCGTACGGATGAAGCAGTTGCAGCTCGTCGAGCCGTCCTGGGAGATGCCGGCGTCTCAGTCGAGCTGGGACGACACGACATCGAACGGATCGCCCGCGCCGGTGTCGTCGTCGCCAGCCCGGGAATCCCTCCGGACGCTCCGGTGCTCCGAGAGCTCCTTCGGCGGGGAGTTCAGTGGATCTCGGAGCCAGAGCTGGCCGCTCGGTTCCTCCCTGGTGCACTGATCGCGATTACCGGGACGAATGGGAAGACGACCACCACGCTTCTGGTCGACCACCTGCTGCGCGCCTCGGGCGTGCGCTCCGTGGCGGGAGGCAACGTGGGCGGCGGGCTGGCCCCGACCGCCTCGGATATCGCGCGCTCCGGTGACGTCTACGATTGGGTGGTGCTCGAGATGAGCTCCTTCCAGCTGGCCGGTATCGACACGTTCCGACCCGACATCGGCGTGGTCACGAACCTCTCTCCCGATCATCTCGATCGCTACGAGACGGTCGACGCCTACTATGCCGACAAGGCGCGGATCTTCGACAACGCCGACACGGAGAGCGTGTGGGTCCTTCCTGGCGGCGACGACCAGGTCGCAGCGCTCTGCGGGACGACACCCGGTCGGCGCTTCTTCTTCGGGGAGCCGGGCGGCCACGCGTTCGTCGACGATGGGGGGCTTCTCCTGCGGACCGAGGGAGAGCTCGAGCCGCTCATCCCTGCCAGTGAGCTGCCCCTGCTGGGGGCGCACAACGTGATGAACGCGCTGGCTGCGGCGCTCGTCGCGCGCCTGGCCGGTGCTCAGGCGGGTGGCATCGCGGCCGGCCTGGGGTCGGCGAAGCCGCTGCCCCATCGCCTCGAGCCGGTTCGTGAATCGCGTGGCGTGCTCTGGGTGAACGACTCCAAGGCGACGAACGTCGCCGCGACTCGGAGTGCCCTGGAGAGTCTCGACCGGCCCGTGGTCTTGCTCCTGGGTGGCAAAGACAAGGGCGAAGACTTCGGCGCGCTCGCGTCTCCGGTGCGGAGCGGAGTCGTTCGGGTGCTCGCCTACGGGGCGGCGGCGGATCGGGCCGCGAGGGAGCTCGGCGAGGCGATGGGTGCCGAGACAGTCGCGCCGGCGCAGGGCCTGGAGCCCGAGGTCGAGGTGGTGGACGGTCCCCTGGACGTTGTGGTGGCCCGAGCGGCCGAGATCGCCCGCTCGGGTGACGTGGTCCTCCTCTCTCCCGCCTGCTCGAGCTACGACATGTACGAGAGCTACGAGCAGCGGGGGAGGCACTTCGCGGATCTCGTGTGGGAGGCCGCATGACCGCCCGCCCCGTGGATATCGCTCCCCTGGGCCCGGTACGTCTCCCGGATTCCGGCCTCGGGCGGGGGTGGGAGGCGGCCGCGCTCATGGGTCTGACGCTGCTCATTCTCTCGTTCGGGCTCGTCACGCTCTACAGCGCCTCATCCGTCTACGCGCTCCGGCAGGATCTGCCCGACACGTTCTACGCCCTTCGACAGGCGGCGGGGGCCGGGTTCGGCCTCACCCTGCTCTTGGCCTGTGCTGCGATGCCCTATCGGTGGTGGGCGCCGTTGGCGTGGCCGTTGGTGGTCGTGACGAGCGTGCTCCTTCTCTTGTGCGTCCTTCCGTGGACGCACGGGATCGCACCCGAGATCAAGGGGGCACGGCGGTGGCTCGATCTCGGTGTGAGGTTTCAGCCGTCCGAGATCGCCAAGATCGCCATCGTGGTGTGGACGGCCTCGCTCGCGGTCAAGAAGGCCCCCCAATTCGACTCGCTGCGTCGGGGGCTCATGCCCTTCATGGTCGTCTGGGCGGTGATCGTCGGCCTCGTCATGGCCGGACCGGACCTCTCGACGGCCCTGGTGCTGACTTCACTCGGGGTGGTCGTCGTGTTCGCCGCGGGGGCACGGATCGGGCATTTCGTCTTTCTCGGCCTCCTGGCGGCCCCCTTCGTGTACATGCAGCTGCAGGTTGGCTTCCGACTCGAGAGGATCCGGGCCTTCCTCGACCCCTTGGCCGACCCCTCCGGGGGCGGATATCAGGTCACGCAGTCGCTCGTCGCGTTCGGCTCGGGCGGTCTGGGCGGTGTCGGGATCGGCGAGGGGCGGCAGAAGTACGGCTTCCTTCCGGAGTCCCACAACGACTTCATCTTCGCGATGGTCGGCGAGGAGTGGGGCCTGATCGGTGTGCTGGTGCTGATCTCGGCCTACACGGCGGTCATCATGGTCGGATTCCGCATCGCGGCTCGGGCCCCCGACCTCTTCGGTGAGCTCGTCGCCATCGGCTTCACCAGCCTCATCGCCGTCCAGGCCGTGTTGCACATGGCGGTCGGACTGGCCTTGGCGCCCGCGACGGGCCTCGCGCTGCCGCTCGTTTCCTACGGGCGCTCGAACCTCGTGATCACGCTCGTCGCCCTCGGGATCCTGATCTCCGTGGCTCGGGCCGGGCCCGGTGGGAAGGCCGCCCGTGCCTAGGGGCCCGGTGGTGATCGTCTCGGGTGGCGGTACCGGTGGGCACCTGTATCCCGCCCTGGCCATCGCGGACGAGCTCCGATCCCTGCGTCCCGACGTGCGCGTCGTGTTCGTGGGGGCCAAGCGAGGGATCGAGGCGAAGATCCTGCCCGAGCGCGGTGAGGAGCACGTGCTGCTCCCCGTGCGGGGGATCGATCGCGGGCGACCCACGTCGGCTGTCGCGGCTTTGGCGGGGCTCGCTGTCGGTCTCGGACGGGTGATGCGCACGTTCGTGTCGCTGCGCCCGGACGTCGTGGTCGTCACGGGCGGATACGCTGGAGCGGCGGCCGGGATCGCGGCCGGCCTCCTGGGCATTCCCCTGGTGCTCCAGGAGCAGAACTCGTTCCCCGGGGCCGTGACCCGCCTCCTCACGCGCTTCGCGCTGCGTGTTCACGTCGCCTACCCGGAAGCGATCGAGCGACTTCCCGTGGGGGCCGTTCGTTGCGTCGTCAGCGGGAATCCCGTTCGCCCCAAGCCGGAAGCGGACCGTTCCGAGGCCCGGCGTTCGTTCGGCATCCCGAGCGACGTGACCCTCACGTTCGTGACCGGTGGCAGCCAGGGGTCGAGAGCACTCAACCGAGGCGTCACGGCCTACGTGCAGGGAGTGTGTCGTGGTGAGCTCGTGAGGCCGGCGCTTCTTCACCTTCTATGGTCCACCGGCCGGGGCCACTACGACGAGGTACACGAGGCCATGGAGGCGGTCGACGCCCCCGAATGGGTCCACGCGTTGCCCTACGTGGACGATATGCCGAGGGCGCTCGCAGCCGCGGACTTCGCGCTCAGTCGAGCGGGTGCCATGACGATCGCCGAGCTCTTGAACCAGGGACTGCCTGCGGTCCTGGTCCCGCTCCCCACGTCGGCCGAGGGCCACCAGATGTACAACGCGCGCGCTCTCGAGGAGGCCGGAGCCGCTCGCGTCCTCCCCGAGGCCGAGCTGACGCCCGCACGCCTCGCCGACGAAATCTCTGCGGTCGCTTCGGATTCGGACGTTCTCGACCGTATGCGCGACGCAGCGGGCGACCGGGCCCGACCGCGCGCGACCTCCGACATCGCATCGGACGTCGCGACCATCCTCCCGCCCCAGCGGAGGGCCGCATGAGCGGCCGTGTCGATCTTCGGGCCTTGGCCACGACCGACCCGGTTCACTTCATGGGCGTAGGCGGTGCAGGGATGTATCCCCTGGCGGAGCTCCTCCTACGGAGCGGCGGCCGAGTGAGTGGGTGCGACATGAAGGACAGTGCCGCTCTCAGGGCGCTTGCCGACCTGGGTGGCGTGGTCCGGGTGGGTCACGACGGGGAACACGTCCGTGGCGCCTCGGCGCTGGTCGTGACCGCCGCCGTGCCGTCCGACCATCCGGAGATCGTCGCGGCCCGCCAGGACGGCATCCCCGTGCTCAAGCGGGCACAGGCGCTGGGTGCCTGGGTTTCGGAGGGCACCGTGGTGGGGATCGCCGGCACCCACGGGAAGACGACGACGACGGCGATGGCCACGGAGATTCTCGCGGCCGCCGGACAGGATCCGACCGGGCTGGTCGGGGGCCGCGTCGTGGCGTGGGGGGGCAACCTCCGCTTCGGCTCGGGTGACCTCTTCGTCGTAGAGGCGGACGAGTACGATCGATCGTTCCTCACCCTCACGCCCGACGTGGCCGTGGTGACCAACCTCGAGGCCGATCACCTGGACATCTACGGCGACCTAGACGGTGTGCGCCGGAGCTTCCTCGACTTCCTGGCGGGCGTTCGCGGACGGGGCCGTGTCATCGTCTGCGCCGACGATCACGGCGCTTCGTCCCTGCTGCCGGTCATCGGACCGTCCGGATACACCTATGGGACCTCCGCCGGCTCGATGCTGCGAGCGACCGACGTCCGGGTCGACGCCGGTCTCACGAGAGCCGTCGTGTGGGAGGAGGGCGGCAAAGTGGGTGAGCTCTCGCTCCCGTTGGGAGGGCGACACAATCTGCTGAACGCCCTCGGCGCAGCGGCGGCGGCGCGGGCACTCGGCGCCGAGTGGGAGCCCGTTCTCGGATCGCTGGCACGCTTCGGCGGGGTGGGCCGCCGCTTTCAGCGGATCGGTGAGGTGGAGGGTGTGCTCGTGATCGACGATTATGCTCACCACCCGACCGAGATCGCCGCGGCTCTCCAGGCGGCCCGCGCGATGCACCCGGATCGCCGACTGGTGGCCGTCTTTCAGCCGCACCTCTTTTCGCGAACGCGTGACTTCGCGCGGGCGTTCGGGGAGTCGCTCGCGGTCGCCGATGCGATCGTCGTCACCGACGTCTTCCCCGCGCGCGAGGCGCCGATTCCGGGCGTGAGCGGGCAGACGGTCGTCGATGCCGTTCGCGCGGCCGGGTCGACGGACGTGACCTACGTACCGGACCTTGCCGAGGTCGTGCCCGTTCTCCGCTCGCGGCTGCGTGAGGGTGACGTGGTCCTCACCCTCGGGGCCGGCTCGATCGAGGTCGTCGGTCCCGAGCTGATCACGGCGATGCAGGAGGCGGTTCATGCGTAGTCAGCTGAACGTCCTCCTCGCGACCCTGCTGCTGGGTGGCATCGTCGCATGGGGGCCTCGAGCCGGGGCGGCGATGGCGAGGATGCAGACGTTCCGGGTCGACCACGTGGACGTGGCCGGTGCCCGGTTCCTCAGCGAGGACTCGGTCGTGGCTCAGCTGCAGCTCGGCCCGTACGCATCCGTTTGGGGCGATCAGGAGGCGTGGGTGGAGCGCCTCCTGCGGCACCCGCTCATCCGGGAGGCCGACGTCCGGCGGCGCTTGCCCGGCGGGCTGCGGATCGAGATCAAAGAGCGTGTCCCCGTCGGTCTCGCGGCCGCTCCGACGCTCGAGCCGGTGGACGGGGAAGGGAACAGGCTTCCGATCGATCCTGCGCGATTCTCCCTCGATCTGCCGTTGCTGTTTGCCGATCGACTCCCCCCCGCCGACGCGGCCGTCTTCCCGGCCGAGGTGCGCGGGCTGGCGGCCGAGATCGAGCACCTGGAGCTCACCGACAGCGACTTCGCTCGTCGGATCTCGAGCATCCGTGCCGCACCGGGCGGGGCCGTCGCGGCGCGCCTGGTGTCGCCCGACGTCGAGATCGTGCTTCCGTCCAAACCGTCGCTCGGCCGGCTGCGCGAGGCACAGCAGGCGCTTTCTCACGCGATCTCCGTCGACCCCGGGCGTCTTCCGACCGTCGTGGACCTCAGATACGCGGGCCAGGTGGTGGTCCGTCGTGAACGCTAGCAGGGGCAGGACCATGCGCTCGAATCTTATCGCCGGACTCGATATCGGAACCGCCAACACGTGCGCGGTGATCGGTGAGCTCTCGGGTGACGTGCGCCGGCCCGGCCTGACGATCCTCGGGGTGGGGCAGGCCCCGACGGGCGGGCTGCGGGGAGACCTGGTCACGAATATCGACGAGATGACGGAGTCGGTACGCGCCGCGATGAGCGAGGCCGAGCTCATGGCCGGCGTGCGCGTGGATCGGGTCTACGCCGGAATCGGCGGAAACCACGTGCGCGCCACCAGCTCGATGGGCGTCGTCGCCGTCACCGAGGACGAGGTGACCAGCGACGACGTGGAGCGAGTGCACATCGTCGCTCGTGCCGTGGCACTGCCGCCCGATCGCGAGATGGTACACGCGATTCCGCAGGAGTACCGGGTCGACCACCAGCACGGCATCAAGGACCCGCTCGGCATGAGCGGCGTCCGGCTCGAGTCGGAGGTCTTCCTGGTCACGTGCGAGATCACCTCGTCGGCAAACATCACCAAGGCGGTCAACCGAGCCGGCTATCGAGTCCAGGAGCTCGTGTTGGAGCCGCTGGCCGGGGCCCGCGCCGTCCTGACCGAGGACGAGAAGGAAGTCGGAGTCGCGATGGTCGAAATCGGGGCCAGCACCACGGACGTCGCGGCCTTCCACGAGGGCAAGATCCACCACGTGGCGATTCTCCCCTTCGGAGGCGACACCCTCACCGCGGACCTGATGCGAGGCCTGGCCGTGCCCTACCGGGAGGCCCAGCTGGCCAAGGAGCGACACGCCTGCGCGTTCGCTCAAATGGTCGATCCCCGCGAGACCGTCGACCTCCCCGGCCCAGCGCCCGGACAACTCCGCTCTGTCGCATGTGAGCTCATTGCACACATCGTAGAGCAGAGGCTAGACGAGATGTTCGGAATCGTACAGGGAGAGTTACAGGACCATGACGTCCTCGATCGGCTCGGAGCCGGTGTCGTACTGACCGGGGGGAGCGCGGCGATCCCCGGTGTGGTCGAGCTGGCTCAGCAGATCTTTGCGTCACCGGTTCGCCTGGGTGTGCCGAGCGAAGGGCTCGGCGGACTCGCGGACACGGTACGCCGGCCGCGTTTCGCGGTCGGGGCCGGGCTGGCGCTGTGGGGCGCGGATCGCTTCGCCGAGACAGGGCGGGGCGCGTCCACCCGTACGTCGGGCCTCGTGACCAAGCTTGGCACGTGGCTCAAGGAATTCTTCTAAGCCTTTTTTCACCGATTCTCCGCCAGGGAGGAGACATGATGATCTTCGAATTCGAAGAGACACCGATCGCGAACGCCTCGATGAAGGTGGTGGGCGTCGGCGGTGCGGGCGGCAATGCGGTCAACCGCATGGTCGACGAGGAGCTGGAGGGTGTCGAGTTCATCTCGATGAACACGGACGGCCAGGCGCTCAAGAGCTCGCGAGCGCAGGTCACGCTCCAGATCGGCAAGAAGCTCACGCGCGGGCTCGGCGCGGGCGCCAGGCCGGAAGTTGGCCGACAGGCGCTGGCGGAGAGCGAGGAGGAGGTCCGTCGAGCATTGGACGGGGCGGATCTCGTCTTCGTGACGGCGGGCATGGGCGGCGGGACGGGCACCGGTGCGGCGCCCCTCGTGGCCCAGATGGCGCGTGATCTCGGCGCCCTGACCATCGGCGTCGTGACGAAGCCGTTCTCCTTCGAGGGCAAGAAGCGCGAGCGTCAGGCCATGCAGGGGCTCGCCGAGCTCCGGCGCGCGGTCGACACGATGATCTTGGTCCCCAACGACCGGCTCCTCTCCGTCGTCCCCAAAGGCACCTCCTTCAAGGACGCGCTCAAGAAGGCCGACGAGGTGTTGTTGCACGCCACCCAGGGCATCTCCGACCTCATCCGCGTCACGGGTGAGATCAACGTGGACTTCGCCGACGTGCGCACCGTGATGTCTGCCCGGGGGCCGGCCCTCATGGGCACAGGGTTCGGCGAGGGTGACAATCGTGCGCAGGAAGCGGCGCAAGAGGCCATTTCGTCGCCGCTCCTCGACGACGTGTCGATCTCGGGAGCGAGAGGCGTGCTCATCAACATCACCGGCGGCATGGACCTGGCCATCGACGAGGTGATGACCATTTCGTCGCAGATCCAGGAAGAGGCCGGCGACGAGGCCGACATCATCTTCGGTGCCGTACACGACCCGACGCTCGAAAGTCAGGTGCGAGTCACCGTCATCGCCACGGGGTTCGATTCGGGTCAGGAGGAGAACGTCATCCACGGAGACTTCCGCAGGGGTCGGGCCTCCGCCCGAGCTCAGGTCGCGGTCGAGGATGCGCCGGTGCGCACGGAGATCCCCATGGAGGAGCCGCACGTCCGGCCACACGAGATCGTCGCGCAGGAGGAGCACGCCGAGGTGCGTCTCGCGGCGGCTGGCGGCGGCCGGGGCGAGCCCGTGCTTCCCATGACGCGCTTTCCGGAGCGGACCATCTCGCGCGACCAGATCGAGGGTCTCGATATCCCCACGTTCATCCGGCGGCAAATGGACTGAGCAGGCGGCGACACTGTGACCCCCTCCGAGGTCCCCGAGTCCCTGGACGGGCCCTTCGCCCGGGGGATCTCGGAGTGGGGTCGCAGTCGCCATCTGTTTCGTAGCGACCGCTGCACATAGTTTTTCTGAATGCCCACGAGAATGCGGTATACCATCCCGGGTCGATTGGGAGCCGTCGCGCTGGCCGCGACGCTCATGTCGGCGTGTAGCCGAGAGGTACCGGAGGTCGGACGTTTGTCGGCGATCCAGGTACCCTCGGCCGAGCGCGTCGAGATCTTCTCGCTCGGTCGTGGGCAGACGTTCGGGGGGCTGCTCTGGGACGTGATCGACGCCAACGAGCAGAACGAGCTTCTGCTCGCCTTCCAGGAGCACGCCAGCCCGCGGCGCCTGCGTCAGGGCACGGAGGTGACGCTCCGGTACCTGAGAGAAGACGGGGAGTTGCGCGGCGTGGACGTGGCCGTGACCCCCGACGAGACGGTGCGGCTCGACCGGGACGTGCTCGGCTGGCGATCGGAGCTCATCGAGACCCCCGTATACGTCGATACCCTCTTCGCGACGGGTGAGATCGA
>JBDHDM010000025.1:0-25736 GCA_039591515.1 Gemmatimonadota bacterium
GGGCCCCGGGGCTGGCTGTGGGATCCTCGGGAAGGTCGTACTCCCCGAGGCGATCGCCGTGCGGCACCACGTACATCATGTGGGTCCCTCCCACACCGGGGGGGTCGTACGTCGTCGCGCGAGAGAAGCCGCGCTCGCGCAGCCGCTCGACCTTCTGTTCGGCGAGCGAGACCATGTCGCCCTTCGTGCCCCACGAGATCGCCTGGGTCGGGCAGGTCTTGACGCACGCGGGCTCGAGACCGGAGTCGACGCGATCCACGCACATGTTGCACTTGTAGACCTTCCGGGTCTCCGTGCTGAAGCGCGGGACGTCGAACGGGCAGCCCGACACACACAGCTGGCAGCCGATGCATCGGTCCTGATTGAAGTCCACGATGCCGTTGTCGTACTGGACGATCGCCCCCGGGGCGGGGCACGCGTACAGGCAGCCGGGCTCCTCGCAGTGCAGGCATGCGTCCTTCTTGATGAGCCAGCTCAGGTCACCTTCGACCTCCACCTCGTTGAACCGCATGAGGAGCCACGTGTCGGGCGACAGGTCCCGGTGACTCTGGAAGCTGCCGAAGTTCTCGGTCGGCTCGATCCCCAGCTCGTTCCACTCCTTGCACGCGACCTCACAGCCCTTGCACCCGATGCACCGCGAGACATCCACCAGCTTGGCGTACTCCGGGCCCCGCCGTATACCTGGCGCCGGATCAGGGGAGCCTGAGACGCGTCGGATCGAGAGGCTGTTGGGCACGGCGTCAGGCGTCATCGACCCGCTCCAGATTCACGACGAAGGCCTTGAACTCCGGGCACCGCGTGTTGGCGTCCCCGACGAAGGGCGTGAGCGAATTCGCCATCGAGCCGGTGGTGATTCCCTTGAAGCCCCAATGCACCGGAATGCCGATCGTCCAAAGTGTCCGACCGTCCACCGTGAGTGGCTTGATGCGTTTCGTGACGACGGCCACGCCCTCGACCTCGCCTCGGGGAGACCAGACGCGTACACGGGTGCCGTTGGCGACCCCCTTCTCGACGGCGAGGCCCTCCGGCACCTCGACGAAGAAGTCCGGCATGATCTCGACCAGACCCGGCACGTGCGAGGTCACGAAGTGCTCACGCTCCACGACCCGATACACCGTCGCGGCGTAGGGGAACTCCCCGTCGACGTTCTGGGCGAGCGTTTCCGGCACGCCGTCGTACCACCGCACGCACGGGTTCACGGGCACGTCCCGATGTAGGAGGTTGGCCGAGGGACTCTCGGCTGGCTCGTAGTGCTCGGAGAACGGGCCGTCGACCAGATGCGGCGTGAAGAGACGTGCTACACCCTCTTCCGTCATGATGAACGCACCCGCTGCGTCGGGAGGGGTCGTCCGTCCGTAGTCCGGAACGTCGCCGAGCCACTCCTCGCCGCTCCACCGTATGCCGGCCCGCTCGGCGTCCCAGGGCTGACCCGTCGCGTCCGCGGAAGCACGATTGTAGAGGACGCGCCGATTCGCGGGCCAGCTGAAGGCCCACTCGTGATGGAAGCCGAGCCCACTCGGATCGGATCGGCCTCTCCGCGCCATCATGTTGCCCTCTTCGGTGAAGCTGCCCGTGTAGAGCCAGTTCCCCGCGGTCGTGGTCCCGTCGGCTCTCAGCTCGCCGAAAGACGAAAGCAGGCGGTCACTCGTCAGGTCGTAGCCGTTGATCTCCTTCGCCAGCTCCTCGTCGGTGGGCGCCCGTGGGTTCAGGTAACTCCACTGCAGGTTCCGAATCGGGTCGTGCCACGCACCTCCCTCCTCGTCGTATAGCTCGCGCACACGCCAGAAGAGCTCCGAGAGGATCCAGGTATCGGAGCGCACTCCCTCCGGGATGTCGATCGCAGCCTCCTTCCACTGCGCCCACCGGCCCGAGTTAGTGAACGAGCCACTCCGCTCGATCCAGTGTGCCGCCGGGAGATAGAGGACCTCGGTCTGGACCTCCGCGGGATCGACTCCGGGGGCATTCCAGAACTCGGCGGAGTCGAGGAGGAAGGGGTCGATGACGACCTTCCACTTCAAGTTGCTCATCGCCCGGAGCAGACGCGGAATGTCCGGGCCTGCGAGGAGCGCGTTGAAGCCGAGCGCGACCATGCCCTCCAACCGGTTTCGATGCGCCTCGTCCCACATGGACAACCACGTCGCGTCATCGGCCGGCTTGCCCAGGTAGTGGTAGCCGAAGCCGTTGCCCGGCCCCACCGCGTCGCCGAACCAGGCCTTCATCTGGGAGACGAAGAAGCGCGGGTAGTTGGCCCAGTAGTTGACCGTATCGGGTACGAGGGGCCGGGGCGTGGAGTCCTCCAGGTGTCGCTCCAAAGACGTCTGGTCGGGACGCGGAACCCGGAGGTATCCGGGCAGGATGCCGGCCACGATCGCGTGGTCGGTGGCGCCCTGCACGTTGGCGTGCCCGCGGAGTGCGTTGATGCCCCCTCCGGGGCGTCCGATGTTGCCGAGGAGGAGTTGCAGGATCGCGCCCGTGCGAATGATCTGCGCGCCGACCGTGTGCATCGTCCAGCCGACGGCGTACATGATCGTGCCGACGCGCTCCGCCGTCCCGGTCGAGCAGACGATATCGGCCATGGCCTCGAAGCCCTCGACCGAGCAGCCCGCGATCTGCGCCACGACCTCCGGGGTGTACCGGCTATAGTGCTGGCGCAGGAGCTGTAGGACACAGCGCGGGTGCGTGAGCGACGGATCCCGCCGGACGAATCCGTCGGGGCCGCGCTCGTACGTCCAGGACGACCGATCGTAGCTTCCGGTCGCCTCGTCGTAGCCGCTGAACAGACCATTCTCGAAGCCGAAGCCTTCGGAAACGATGAACGAGGCGTTGGTGTGCAGCCGGACGTACTCCTCGTGGAACAGCCCCTCGGTCAGGATCTTGTTGACCCAGCCTCCGAGCACGGCGATGTCGGAGCCTGGTCGAATCTGGAGATGGCGATCAGCGACGGCGGACGTCCGCGTATACCGCGGATCGACCGTGACCAGCATCGCACCACCCTCGTCTCGCGCCTCCAGGGCCCACTTGAAGCCGCATGGATGGTTCTCCGCGGGGTTTGCGCCCATGACGAGGACCACGTCGGCGTTCTTGATGTCCTTCCAGTGGTTGGTCATCGCGCCCCGACCGAACGTTGCGGCCAAACTGGCCACTGTGGGGCTGTGTCATATTCGCGCCTGGTGATCGATGTAGACGAGGCCCATCGCCCGCATGGTCTTCGTGATCAGGTAGGCGTCCTCGTTGGTGACGGTGGCGCTGCCGACCCATCCGATCCCCTCGCAACGGTTGACGGTCCGGCCCGTCTCGTCGCGCTCCACGAACGTCGCGTCGCGTGAGTCTTTGAACTTCCGGGCGAACCAATCCATCGCCGTGTCCCAATCGACCTCTCGCCACTCGGACGAACCCGCATCCCGTAGCATCGGGCTCTTGCCGAGGCGGGGGTTCATGGCCAGCTGCATCTGGGCTGCGCCCTTGGGACAGAGGGTGCCGCCGTTGATGGGGCTGTCGGGGTCACCCTCCACGTGGATGACGGATCGTTCCGTGTTGAGTCCGCCGGACCCGTGCACGTACGCGATCGCGCCACATCCGACGGCGCAGTACGGACACACCGTCTTGTACTCCCGCGCCTGGGAGATCTTCAGCTGCCGGGCGGCGGCGTGAGCGGGCTCGAGATCGAAGCCGAGCGCCCCAAAGAAGCTCCCGCCACCGACCAGGGCCGAGGCCTTGAGAAGCTCCCTGCGCGAGATGTCCATCGCCGCTCTCCTCCCCGACCAGGCGAAACGGGTTTTCCCGAAGCTGCCGTGTCCCGGCAACATAGTCGTCGTGCGACCCCTGCGCGAAAGAGGGCTTCTGGGTATTCTACGAGCCCTGCACGACCCTGGTGCCTTAGGTGGCAAGGTTCTTGCGCTAAGTGGACATGGACCCTGTCAGAACGAGGGTGATATCTCATGATCATGTCTTCGCTCCTATTCATGTTTGCCTGGCTCCTCGCGGGCCTGGTGGTATGGTTCGCCTTCGTGGGGCTCGGTTTCCGCTTCGTACCCACCGAGTCTGAGCCGGAAGGCTCGGCGCCCGGAAAAGTGTTCGGACAGTCGGCAACCACCGGACTTCAGGCTCCCGAGGTGGACGCCGCCGCCTGAGGATGTCTGCGGGGCGTCGGCACGTCCCGCGTACGCGGACAACCCGAACGCGGTCGGGGTGGCCCGCGACCTAGTCGCATCCCATGTTCGACCTTGCCCTCGTACGGGCGAGGCCTCAACGGACCGGAGCGATGACCATGCGGATCAGCCCTTCCTTCATCGGATCGACACTTGCCTTCACACTCGCGGTCGGAGGCAGTTGGGCCGGTGTCGAGGCGCAGGCCGGATCGGATCTCCTCGGCGGTTGGGTGATTGCCGAGTGGGAGGCCGCAGAGGGGCAGACCGGCCCGACTGCGCGTCGAGGCCTCTTCATGTTCACCGAGTCCGGACACTACAGCATGATGTTCGTGATCGGTGATGCGCGGCAGCCGGTTGGAGCGGAGCCGTCGGACGCCGATCTGGCGGCTGCATACGGGCCATTCGTCGCCAATTCCGGTCGCTACAGCGTCTCCGGCAACTCGATTACCTACGAGGCGTTCGTCGCGAAGGACCCGGCGTACATGGCCGGCTTCGGTCCCTCTGGGGGGGACGGGAACGCGCAGACGATGACCTACGGCGTCGAAGACGGAATCCTGACCCTGACGTTCGGGGAGGGGGGGCCGATGTCGGGCGCGACGGCCAGGCTTCGCCGGCCCGGCGCGGGACAGTAACGGGGCGCCAAGGGCCCGGCCTCGTGCTGCGGAGGGCTGCGGTGCGGTACTCGAAGAGCCTCGTCGTCCCCGCGGTGGTGGTCGCGGTGCTCGGTGGCGCGGGTGCTTGCTCCCACGCGGAGAATTCCCGACCGGAGGGTGACGCCGCACAGTCATCCGCCGTGCCCGTCGGGCGGCCGAACATCGTGGTGGTCTTGGTGGACGACCTCAGGTGGGACGAGTTCGGGGCGGCCGGCCATCCCTACCTCCAGACGCCGAACATCGATCGGCTGGCTGCAGAGGGGGCGATGTTCCTCAACGCGTTCCACGCCGTGCCTCTTTGCTCGCCGAACCGCGCCAGCCTGCTGACCGGCCAGTACCCTTCTCGCCACGGCATCATCGACAACGTGGCTCGCAATCGGGCGAGTCATCAGCTGCAGACGTTCCCGCACACGCTTCAGGCTGCGGGCTACGAGACCGCCTTCGTGGGGAAGTGGCATATGGGCAACGACCCTACGCCGCGGCCCGGATTCGACTATTGGGCGGCTCTGCCGGGCCAGGGTCGCACGGTGGACCCGCTGCTGTTCGAGAACGGTGCCCTCGGCGAGGTCGAAGGGTATGTGACCGACGTCTTGAACGAGCGCGCGGTCCGTTTCATCCAGCAGCAACGAGAGGGCCCGTTTCTCCTCTACCTGAGCCACAAGGGCGTGCATCCGGATGCCCGGCAATTGGACGACGGATCGGTCGATCTCGACTACCCGATGGTCTACGTCCCCGCCCCTCGACACATCGGCCGATACGACGACCGGGTCTATCGACGACGGCCCAACGTGCCCGACTCGCTCGCGGAGATCGGAAGCCCAGCCTCTCGTGCGGCTTTGGCGCTCCGCGCGGGCCCGGAGATCCGGGACGTGTTCGGTGACGACTTCCTCGACCCACTCACGGGCGAGACGACGATTCGACGTCGGGCCGAGATGCTGCTCGCGATCGACGAGGGTGTCGGTCACATCTTGAACGCGCTCGAGTCCGCTCGAATCCTGGATCGAACCGCCGTCGTGTTCACGAGCGACAATGGGTACTTCTTCGGGGAGCACGGCTTTTCCATCGAACGGCGGATGCCCTACGAAGAAGCCATCCGGAGCCCCCTCCTGATGCGGTATCCACCGCTCGTGGCCCCCGGGCTACGGATCGGAGAGCTGGTGTCCTCCGTGGACGTCGCCCCGACGCTCCTCGAGCTGGGTGGTCCGGGGAGCCGGGCATCGGTCCTGGTCGAGTTCTACACGTACGAAAACCCCATGCCTTGGCTCACGAGCATGGACTACCGCGCGATTCGCACGCAGCGGTACAAGTACATCCATTGGACGCGACACGAAGACGAGCTCTACGACCTCGAATCAGATCCGTACGAGATGCACAACCTGATCGGCGAGCCGAGCATGGACTCCGTGACAGCGCGCCTGCGCGGGCAGCTCGGAGCCCTCTCGCTCGAAGCGCTGGGCTTGGGCGGCGCCTAGGGCGTCGTCAGGCCGCCTTCAACGTGACGGATCGAGCGGATGCGTTTTCGTGCCGGGTCCTGAACGGGATGACCTTCGGCCGTCCGGAGACGCCTTCCGTCGGCCGCGGGGTCCAGCCGGACTCCTCGAGCGCGGCGAACTTCAATCCCCACTGGACGAAGAGATACCAGATGGTGGCTCCAGCGAAGAGCCAGGCGAAGAGAATCATGCGCGGACCTCCTTACATCGAGCCGAGCGGCCGCGCCGGATTCCAGGCCCTTGGTGGCCTGTCCGGCAGCGTGTCGCCGACTCCTGGGGGGGTATGCTTGATCGTCCGTGACGACCGTGCCTGCTTGGCTTGCAAGAAACCGGCCAAACCGCCTCAGGGGACGGCCCTGGCGGCCCCCTTGTGGCTCGGACAGGGCGGGTTTCGACCGTGTCTACCCCCTCTCGCGCGGCTTGCTTGCATCGCCTGCGGGGGGATGTCATTCTCTCGCCCCAGTGCTTCCGTCGGTCAAGGGTGGGCGATGAAGATCTTCATGAGCTGGTCCGGCAATAAGTCTCGTGGCATGGCGACAGCGCTGGGGAGATGGGCCCAGTACGTGCTGCCGCACGTGGAGACCTTCCTCTCTCGCGACCTCGAGCGACATCGCCCCTGGTTCGAGCAGCTGATGGTCCACCTCAGAACATCGCAAGCCGGTATCGTCTGCCTGACCGAGGACAGCTGGCGGAGGGAGTGGCTCCACTTCGAGGCGGGTGCCCTGCATCTCGCGGACAAGCCGGTCTTCGTGGTCCTCCTCGACGTCCATTCGGGCCAGCTCTCCGGACCCTTCGCTCAGTTTCAGCACACGACGCTCGAGGAGCTGGACGACGAGGACGACTACTACGACCTCCTTCGGATGTTCAAGTCCCTCAACGAGGTGGCGGGTGCGGACGCCCTTCCGATTCACCGGCTCGAGGAGCGATACCGCGACATCTGGGAGTCGCTGCGGCGGGACCTGCTGATCGTCAAAGAGATGCCACCGGAGGACCGGCGAAAGGAGTCCACCCGACGTCATGCGGAGGTCTTGCAGCGGCTCGACAGGCTCAGCGCGGAGCACGAAGCCATTGTCGAGGCCATCTCTCCGCGACTGGATCTGCCTGCGGACTGGCCGAGGCCCAACTAGGCTTGGTCAGAGCACTCCTCGAGATGATCGGCGGCGCACGGCGTAGCCGCCTTTCTCCTCTCGGCCCGTCGAAGGACCATGGGTGCGCGCGGCGGTGCAGCGCACGAGTCCTTCGGGGACCGTTCGCACTCGGGCTCATGCTGCTCCTCGGGGCGTGTGGCGAACGGGAGCCGGTGTCTCGAGCGGATATCGCGGCCCTCCCGCGTTATGCGGAGGTCGCGGACGTGCTCGGGGCGATGATCGAGCGCGAACGAGCCCAGAAGGGCCTCCGAGCCCTCTCGATCGCGCTGGTGGACGGCGACGAGGTCGTGTGGGGGACGGGATTCGGCGAGCAGTCCGACGGCGTGTCTGCGACGGCGGAGACCGTGTACCGCGTCGGATCGGTGTCCAAGATGTTCACGGACATCGCGGTCATGCAGCTGGTGGAGGCAGGCGAACTCGACATCGACGCGCCGGTACGGCAATACGTGCCCGAGTTCACCCCGACCAACGATACGGACACGCCGATCACACTGCGACAACTCATGTCGCATCGAGCCGGGCTGGTCCGGGAGCCACCGGCGGGGCACTACTTCGACGATTCGGGCACCGACCTCGCCTCCACGGTCCGAAGTCTGGACGGCACACCACAGATCTACCCCCCGACCACTCGCACCAAGTACTCGAACGCCGGCATCGCTGCGGTCGGGTACGCGCTCGAGAAGACGCAGGGTGAGCCCTTCGCGCGGTACGTGAAGCGAACCGTGCTCGAGCCGCTCGGCATGAGGCGGAGTGCTTTCGAGCCGGAAGAGGCTTTGATGGTCGATCTCGCGAGCGCGTACATGTGGGGCTTCGATCGGGACCTCTTCGCGGCTCCGACGTTCGAGCTGGGCATGGCACCGGCCGGTAGCATGTACTCCACGGTTCTGGATCTCGCACGCTTCATGAGTGCCGCGTTTCGGGGTGGCGTGGGCGAGCTCGGCCGAGTCCTCGAGGCCGGGACGCTCGCGCAAATGTGGGAGCCTCAGTTCGCGGATTCCGGCGCGACGTCGGGATACGGATTCGGCTTCCGGGTCGAGGAACGTTTCGGTCAGCGGTGGCTCGGGCACGGTGGCGCCATCTACGGGTTTTCGACCCAGATGTCCTTCCTTCCTGATGCGGGTCTCGGCGTCGCCGTCGTGTCCGCCGTCGACGGCACGAACACCGTCGTGAGTCGTATCGCCGACGCCGCGCTCGAGCTCATGTTGGCCAACGAGCGCGGCGATCCGCTACCCGCCGGACTGCTCCGGGGAACCGATCCCGTCGCGCCCGAGCGCGCTCGGGCGCTCGAGGGATGGTACGGGGAAGGCGATGCCGCGATCGAGCTCGACGAGCGTGGCGGCCGGCTCTTCGTCATTCCTGCGCGTGGCGGCGCGGTCATGGAAGTGAGGTCGTGGGGGGACACGCTCGTCGTCGACGACCGTGTGTCGTACGGGATGAGATTGTTGCCGGACGGAGAGGACCTCGTCCTTCTTTCCGCCGGCCCCGTGCGTCTGTCGCGCCGGCAAGCCATGGGCCTACCGGACCCGCCCCCCACGCGGTGGGCGGGACTCATCGGGGAGTATGGATGGGACCACAACGTGCTCTATGTCCTGGAGCGGGGGGGTCGGCTGCACGCTCTCATCGAGTGGTTCTTCCTGTATCCGCTCGAGGAGATTGCGCCTGAGGTGTATGCCTTTCCGGACTGGGGGCTCTACCATGGCGAACAGCTCGTGTTCGAGCGTGGCCCGGACGGTCGAGCCACCGCCGTCGAGGCCGCATCCGTCGTGTTCGAGCGAAGGGATGTTGGGACGGAGGCTGGGGGCACCTTCCGCATCGACCCGGTGCGGCCGGTGCGCGAGCTTCGTGCGGAGGCCCTCTCGGCCAGCCCACCGGTGGAGTCGGGGTCGTTCCGGGAGTCCGAGCTGGTGGAGGTCACGTCCCTGGAGCCGGGGATCCGCCTCGACATGCGCTATGCTTCCTCGAACAACTTCATGTCCTCGGTCTTCTACGACGAGGAGATGCTCTTCCTGCAGCGGCCCGCGGCCGAGGCTGTCGCACGCGCCCACCGGGCCCTCGGGGCGTGGGGCTACGGGCTCCTCCTTCACGACGGTTATCGGCCCTGGTACGTGACCAAGATGTTCTGGGACGCCACGCCCGAGTCACAGAAGATCTTCGTGGCCGACCCCGCGAGCGGGTCCCGACACAACCGCGGGGCGGCGATCGATCTGAGCCTCTTCGATCTGCGTACCGGCCGGCCCGTGGACGTGGTCGGGACCTACGACGAGTTCTCGCCGAGGTCATTTCCGGACTACCCCGGCGGGACCTCTCGACAGCGCTGGCTTCGCGACCTGCTACGTCGTGTCATGGAGGCGGAGGGCTTCACGGTCTACGAGGCCGAGTGGTGGCACTTCGATCACGGTGATTGGCGGGAGTACGCGATCCAGAACGCCACCTTCGACGAGCTTCGGCGGTAGAGCCGGCGTCGTTGCGCCCTGCTTCCGGGTCCGGCTAGCATTCAATAGCACCCCCCTGGCGCGGGCTCGGGACACCGGCCCGCTCGTCTCGCTCCACCCCTTCCTCGTCCTGGACGGACGCGGCCTCACGCGATCGGCGCAGAGCTCGAATGTGCACCCAGGTCCATAGACAGGCCTCGATTCCGGAGTGGAGACCATGACGCCGACCCAGGATGCTCTCGCGCGGCACCTGGATCGTGTGCGCGTCCCTCTCCGGGTCGCGTACATCGGGCTGCTGTTCCTGGCCACGCTGAGCTGGTATCGGATCGATCCGGACCCGGACAGGATTCGACGGCGCCTCAATCGCATGTTCGACATGTCGATCTCGCCGCAGGACGTGATCGACGGTATCCGGAACGTGCTGCTGTTCGCGGGATGGGGCCTGCTCTGGATGGTCACGGCGGGGCCGGGACGAACGGCGCGGGCCCTCCGGAACGCGGTTCTCTCTGGCGCGGCGCTCAGCCTGCTCGTGGAGATCCTGCAGCTCTTCAGTCGCTCGCGTCATGCGAGCGCGCTCGACCTGGCGACGAACACGTTCGGCTCCGCCATCGGGGCCGTCGGCCTCATCGTGATCGTGAGAGCGTTCGCGGTCGGGGTCGGAAAGAAGTCGTTCGTGGGCGTACCGGCCGCGATCTTCGCCCTCTGCTGCGGAGCCGCGGTCGCCGGCGAGGCCTTCGTGCCTCTTTTTCGGCACGACATGGAGCCGTGGGCACGCGGGGGCCCGTTCCTGCGGTTGGGCGAAGCGCTCGCGACCTTCCGTTGGGGTTCCTTTTGGGAGTGGCCACTCGGAGACCTCCTCCTCTTCTTCCCCGCAGGAGTGTTCGCCGTCGCCGCGCTCAGTGAGGCGGGCGTGTCGTACAGGCGGGCGGCGGCGTGGGTCTCGGTGGGCGGCGTGTTGGTCTTCACGCTGGCGGAGGTGGCGCACGGTGCGATCGGGATCGAGATCCTGGGCGGGGCGGTGGTGGTTCACGTGGTCGCGATCATCGTCGGCGCCGTGGTGGCCGCCTGGGCGCTGCCCCCCTTCAGTCGAGTGATTCGCGGGAGTGATCGTCCGCTGGTTCTTTCCATGCTTTACGCACCGTGGATTCTCCTGTGGGCCCTCCGTCCCTATTCACCGGAGCGCTCCTTGAGCGTCATGCTCGGGAAGCTGACCGACGAGTGGTGGATTCCGCTCCGGGCGCTGGCGGTCCAGGTCGACATGTTCAGCGTCGTCGACGTGATCATCGGCTTCTGTCTCTTCTTGCCCCTCGGGGCGCTCCTTGCCGTATGGCCGCTGCGCTCGAGGGGTGCCCTAGGAGGATTCCTGCCCGCGCTGTACCTGGCCGCGGGGGCCGAGCTCGCCCAGACGGTCGTGGCGTCGCGGACGCTCGACCTGACCGACGTCTTGTTGAACGCGGCGGGGATCACGATCGGCTGGACGATCGCTCGCCGAGCGGGATACCGCCCGTACGGGTCTCAGCTACAGGCCCGCGAGAGCGAGAGGGTTTCGGCCTGATCACCCGCCGTCCGCCACGATACCGTCATTCGTCGCGGACCTCACGTGCTTCGAGCACGCGCCACCGTAGCTGAAGCCCGAACCAGAGCAGCGCGGAGGCCGCCAGGATCAACGTTCCGAAGGCCGACGTCAGCATCGCGACCTTGATCCCGCCCCACACGAGCACCGTGGATACCGCGCCAGCGGCTTCGATCGATTGAGCGGCGATCACGATGCCGACCAGCGTTCCCAGGACGCCCGCGATCATGGCGAATCCACCCCAGAAGAGGATCGCGTCGAGCCAAGCCTTGGTCAGCAGGTCCGCGGAGGCCCCCGGTCGAAACAGTCGTCCGGAGGTGTACGCGGAGAGCAGGACGACGAAGAGCAGCGAAAACGCGAGCGGCCACCGCATGAAGCCCATGGATTCCCAAATCACGTCCATCATTATCCTCCGAATCGGCTCAAGAGTCGAGTGAGAGCACACGCCTGTGCGCGTGCTCGTGAACTGCCAGCCATTGATTGAACACGAGCCAGCCGACGCCACCGACCAGCATGAACAGGATCGCGATGGACAGCATCGCGGCGTCCTGGATCAGGGCCCGCACCACCAAAGGCGTGGCGAGCTCGGGATTCGTCTGGACGGCCCCCGCCAGTCGGACTACATCGAGCCAGACGCCCACGAGGGCCACCAGGACGGGTGCGCCCGACATCGCCAGCAAGGTGCGCAGGCCTTGGCGAGGCCGCCTGTGAT
The DNA here is from genome assembly GCA_039591515.1 of Gemmatimonadota bacterium. GTDB lineage: Bacteria > Gemmatimonadota > Gemmatimonadetes > Longimicrobiales > Gaopeijiaceae > UBA2589. The sequence continues at coordinate 12,157 of JBDHDM010000025.1, forward strand.
CGCGTTTGATCCAAAGCACGAAGGCTTTCCACAGCACCATCGTCGCGAGCGCGGATCCGACCCCGAGCACGGGCCAGAGGAAGAACGACACGTATCGCGTGAAGTCGGCGGCCAGAATCGTCTTCGCTTCGAGGACGAGCAGGGTGAGGAAGGCGAGCGCGAGCAGGAGCCGCTCCGCCTGCCGAAGCCGCTCCTGACTCCACCGCCGCGTGAGCCGTCGGTATCCCGAGGCGTGCAGCCGGTCGAGCCAGGCGAGCGCGTGCTCATCCGGGAGGAGCGCTTCCGCCGCCCGTCTCCGAGCCTCTTCCGGCGTCAGTCCGTCGGCCATGAGGCGATACGTCAGCGACTGCAGGTCGGCGGCCAGCTCTTCGAGGAAGCGCGTCTTTCTCGGCATCGGGACCGTCAATCGATCGGAGACCGCTCGGAGCTGGCTGGGCAGACCAGACGGGGGCGCAGGATTCATGCGCGAGCCTCGTCGGCGCCCCGGATCACCCGGAGAAAGCGGCCGAGAATTTCCTCGACGCGATCCGTCTCTCCGGTCAGATGCCGACGCCCGTTCGCAGTGAGCGTATAGATGCGCTTCCGCCGGCCGCCCCCCTCTCGGGACCAATCACCGCGGATAAGGCCTTCGGCTTCGAGGCGGTGGAGGATGGGATAGAGAGTTCCGTGTCGGAACCGGAACAGGCCGTTGCTGTCGGCCTCGATGTCGAGCCCGATCTGGTACCCGTGCTTGGCCTCGTGACGCAACGTGGACAAGACGAGCAGCACGTTGAGGTTGCGGGCGAACCCCTGCACGTCGAAGTCCGCTTGTGGCACGCCGTCCTCCCCTTTGTGTGTCGAGTGTCGCTATATCGTCACTCTATATATCAGGGCGGCGCGACGCAAGCAAGAACCGACGGGGCCGAGCTCAGCCCTCGTAGGGAACCGGCTCCTCGCGTCCGATCTCGTACTCGATCTGACGCGGGTACGGGGGCTCGATGCCCTCTTCCTTCATGGCCATCGAAAGCCGCCGCGGGAGTTGGGTCGTGACCGTCCACCAGTCGGACGTCGCTGCCCACGCCCGGACCTCGAGGTCGAGCAGGGAATCGTCGATGGCCTTCACGTAGACCAGGGGTGCCGGCTCGTCGAGCACGAGCTCGTACTCGGCACACACCCGGTCGGCGACCCCGATCACGCGGTTCGGATCCTCCGCGTGAGGGAACCGTACAAGCACGTCCACGCGACGTCGGACCTCGGCCGATTTGTTCTCGATGATCTCGCCCCAGACCTTGTTGTTGGGCACGAAGATCCGGCGGTTGTCGAAGGTGATGATCGTGGTCGAGGCCAGACCCATCGTCCGAACCGTGCCTGTGACGCCTGCGGCCGTGACGGTGTCGTCGACGTCGTAGGGACGGTGAAGGAGGATGAAGAAGCCGGCCGCCAGGTTGCTCAGCGTGTCCTGGAGGGCCAGGCCCACGATGACGCCGAGCACACCGAGGCTCGCGAGGAGAGCCGTCGTGTCCACCCCGACCAGGGTGAGGCCCGTGACCAGTCCGACGAAGCTCGCGACCGGCATCAGCATGCGCGAGACCAGGTCGATGAGGAGACGAGAGCCCTTGCGGCCCCCGGTCCGCCGGAAGACGAACCATGCGAGACGGAAGCCGCCTCGGGCCACGAGGATCGAGCCGAGGACGATCGCGAGCTGGACGAGGACGTTCGGACCTGCCTCCTTGATCCAAATCCACAAGCGCTCCAAACCATCTCGGACCAGACCGACCGCGACGGTAGGATCGAGCACGTCGCTCGTGACCTCACCCGTGGCCTGGATCATCAGCTGGCGGTAGTTCGCTGTGGGGAGGCCGCGGCGGTCGAGAAGGTCGGCGGTCACCTCGAGCGCGTTCGCCTCGCCGGCGATTCTCTGCTCGGTGAGGAGTCTTCGCTGGTCCAGGACGGCCAGCTCCTCCTCGCCCGCGTCCGATTCGCGTGCGTCGTCCAGACGACTCCGTATGGTTCCGCGCTCTGCCAGCGCGAGCTGGAGCCGCCCGGTCTGCTCCTCGACTCGAGACAAGAGGAAGCGGTCTACGATGCTCCACTGTGCCTGGATGTCGATCCCGACTTCTTCGGCCTCTTCGATGGAGCCCACGATGAAGATGAGTGCGGTGTCGAGCTGGGCGTTGGAGACCCAGATCTGCTCCTCCAGCTCGTCCAGATCGCCGAGCTCGGTCGTCGCACGCAAGCTGCGAAGGCTGTCGAGGACCTCGCTGCGTCGGTCGATTCCATCTTCCACGAGCCCGAACTCGAGCTGCAGGAAGTCCTGGTACACGCCGAGAATCGAATCGACGCCGGCGTAGTCGCGAGACACCGACCCGAGCTCGGAGGCCATTCGCCCCTTGAGGACCTCGAGCGAGTCGACCATGTCGATGTTCCGAAGGCGCAGAAGCGCCGCGCCTTCGGCGTCGGCTACAGCGATGGAATCGGAGGTCACGATGATCCGGTCGTACACGGAGTCCAGCGCGACCAGGATCTCTCGAAGCGCCGCCGTCGAGTCTACGGGCTGCTCCGCGACCTCCCCACCGTCCACCTGGCCGGAATCCGCCGCGACCTGACCCGCCTCCTGGGCGGCCGGCTCCGGCGGCTCCTGCCCGGCGCCCGCGTAGGGGACGAGCCACAGGATGGCCGTGAGTCCGCCCAGTCGCATCCAGCGGGCGGCCGAGATCGTCGGTGTGCTTTCCATGAGCCGGATTCTAGGTCGGGGGCCGTCGAAATGCATCATTCCGTGCACTTTGCCCGGTTCCCTCCGAGGAGAGGGATCGGGAGGTGATACCGAAGACTCCGCCTACCCCTCGGCGGACGAACGCAAGTGTTGGAGCGCGGCGCCACCGGGCGAGAATTGGAAGTATGAAGGGGTTTCGGCATCAAGCTTGCCAAAGACACCCCCGCCGCCCGTCCGGTCGGGAGAACGTCGCCCACGGCGGTCGAAGGGGCACATCATTCCAAAGCAGTGAGAGGGGTACCGATGAATCAGAGAATCGTTCGCGTGTTCACCGTCGCCGCGATGCTCGGCGTCGCCGCTTGTGGGGACGACGGCCCGGTCGCGACGGGTGATGAGCTCACCCAGGCCGAAGTCGAGGCCCTGTCCAATCTGATCGTGAGCTCCGGCTTCGAAGGGACCGCAGACCTCCCGACCATCGCGGCGGCTGTGGTCGAGGGTCCGCAGGCCGTGCCCTTCAGCTACTCCGGCGAAGTGGACGCCACCGTCCAGTGCTCGCTCGGCGGAACCGTCCGTGTGCACGGCACCGCGTCGGTCGAAGGAGACGACGAGGAGATGTGGTACGACGTGCGGTACAACGTCGAGCAGAACCACTCGAGCTGCGTTGAGATCGGCGAGACCGGACAGCAGTTCACGCTCAATAGCGAGAGCCTGGTGATGAACGTCTTGGCGAACATCAGCGCGGCGGAGGGGGCCGAGAGCTTCGACTTCGACGGCTCCGTCACCGGCTGGGTCGACTGGAGCGCGGAGGAGCGGACCGGTGGGTGTCAGGTGAGCATCAACTACGAGGCCTCCCTGACGGAGACCACGATCACGGCTTCGTCGTGGGGGAACATCTGCGGTGTCGAGTTCAGCCAGGACTTCACGTACGGTAACGTCGGCTGAGCCGATCGATCGACGCTTTCGGGTCGAGTGACCCGATCCGCGACCCCCGCCCGAGTCATCGGGCGGGGGTCGTCGTTTCGTGGGGGCGCGGTATGGTGTCGGCCGGGGCATTTCGCGCCGGTCAGCCTTCTCCCTGGCGCACCCAGGGGGCCCGGATCGCCTCACCCACGAGCTCGTTCTGAAACGTCTCGTCGCGGACCGTGAAGCTCCCGTTCACGAGAACGTGGACGACGCCCTCCGACAGTAGGCGCGGCTCCTCCATGGTGGCGAGGTCACGATACCGATCGAGGTCCAGCACGACGAGGTCCGCTCGATGGCCCTCGCGAACGTACCCGCGGTCCTCCAGGCCGAAGAAGTCCGCGGCGAGCCCGCTGTAGCTCCGGATCGCGAAGGCGACGTCGATGTCGTCACCGTCGAGGGCGAATAGTCGCATCTTCCGTGGAAAGGCCCCGGAGGCTCGGGGGTGGGCTACGGCCTGACCCGGCGCCGGGGTACGGCCGTCCGTACACGTCATCATCCAAGGCATGCGGGCGAGGTGACGCGTGTTCTCGATGTCGTAGAGCTCGAGGTTCATGACGGACGCATTGCCGTTCTCCTCGACGATCCGGTGCACCGTGGCGGGCACGCTCATGTCCCATTCGTCGGCGAGGGCTGCCAGCGAGCGGCCGTTGAGCCGCGGATCCTCGTCCACGATCATGATCTTCTGCGGGCCGCCGCGCATGGCGAGTGACTCCATGATCTGGACGGATAGCAATGCTGCGGTGTCCGGGTCTGCGAAGCGGCGCAGAACGGCGTCGGTTCCACCCGCCGTCGACCAGCGGGGCAGCGCGTACGACCGGAGGTTGGACTGCGTCGCGGTGTACGGAGGATGCGCCGCGGACACTTCGACACCTCGCGCGCGCGCCTCCTCGATCATCCGCGCTCCGACCTCGGCTCGGCCGTAGTTCGTGGCTCCCTGAGGATTGAAGTGCGAGAAGATCACACGCAGCCCGGACTCCTCACCGATCCGGATCCCCTCGGCCACGGACGAGTCGTATCCGACACCCTGGTACGTCGCACCGAGGTCTCGGTCGTGGGTGTCGTAGATGGCTCCTCGCCAGCGAGCGGCGACGCGTGCCAGCTCGATGACCTCGCCGGTCTCGGAAAACGTCCCGGGCGTATAGAACAACCCGGTCGAGAGGCCGAACGCGCCCTCCTCCATACCCTTCTCGACGAGCGCTTTCATGGAGTCCAGCTCGGCCCCCGTCGGGGGTCGAGCGTCATTGCTCATGACTTCGCGCCGAACGGCGTTGTGGCCCACGAAATACAAGGCGTTCACGCCGATGCCGGCCCGCTCCCAGCCGTCGAGGACCGAGGCGACATCGAACGATCCGCCTCCGTCGAGTCCGAGCACGACCGTCGTGATGCCCTGGGTGAGGAAGCCCTCCGCATCACGACCCCACGGCTCGTCGAGCTCAGCGTGCGAGTGCGCGTCGATGAAGCCGGGTGCGACGACCAGGCCCGAGACGTCGATCGTCTCCACGGCGGATGAGCCGGAGAGGTCTCCGACGGCGACGATGCGCCCCTCCCGGATCGCCACGTCCGCCGTGTATGGCTCAGCTCCCGAGCCGTCGTAGACGACTCCTCCCTCGAACACCACGTCGTACTCGGGAGCGTCACAGCCCGCGAGAACGATCGTCGCCGCAGGAAGAAGCATCCTCGGGACCATCGCGATCAGGCTTGGTACGATCCTGCTTCGCTCCTGCGGGCGTTTGACGCGTGCCACCCCGCGCATGCTCATGAGGGCACGACCGGCAAGATCACGTGTGACGAGCGGGTCTCGTCCATCCAGACAGTGTTCGTCGCTACGCGGCTATGGGTGGCCCTTCCTTCCGGCTCGCCGGTATTGAAGTTGAGATCGAAGTGGGGGTAGTTGCTGCTGGAGATGTCGAGCCGAATCCGGTGCCCGGCCCTGAAGAGGTTGCTCGTCGGGAAGGCCTCCACGGTGACCTCGTAGGTTTCCCCCGGGGTCATCAGCGCGGGCTCCTCCCAGGAGTCGCGGTACCGGCAGCGGATGATGCCGTCGGTGAGGTTCATGGCGAAGCCCTCCGGGTAGTCTCGGCTCGGGGGATAGACGTCGATGAGCTTGACGGTGAAGTCCGTGTCCGGGCAATCCGACGAGATCCAGAGCCGCGCGACGAGGGGCCCCGTAACCTCGAGGTCCGCCTCGAGCGGCGGAGTCTGGAACACCAGAACATCGGGCCGCTCGGAGAGAGGGCGGTACGGCTCGGAGCAGCCGAAGAAGTCCTCTCGCTCACGTTGGTCGAAGGCCCCTCCGACCATGATCGGGGCCCCGGAGGTGATGGTGCCTCCGATGCTCGGCACGGGTTGGCGCGGATCATACCGGTAGGATCGCCGCGCACCCGGCTCGCTCGGCGCCGTCGTCGAGAGGGTGCCGTCCGGGTGCAGGTGGTAGGCCGTGTCGACCGCCTCGGGGATCGGCCAGTCCGAGGCGGTCCTCCATCGGCCTCCGTGGTCCATGCGGCCCGCCTCGTTCTTGCGGCCGCTACCACCGCCCATGACGAAGTACCGGACGGCGGGCTCCTCGTCGACACCGTTCTCGACGCCGCGAAGCCAATGATCGAACCACCGCACGCGGAGCTCCCAGTAGTCCGCGGCGAGTTGCTCGTCCAGGGTGGCTTCGGGACCGAAGTCGACGTCGCCTGCCCACGTCAGCGATCGATCGCCGTGGGTCCACGGTCCGAGAATGAGGCGGACGGGTCCGCGCTTGCGCTGCCTCAGCCCCACATAGTTGTCGGTCGCCGTGCGGGGGTATGGATCGTACCAGGACGACATGTGCACCATCGGCGCATCGGGCCAGTCGTCCCAGAAGCCCTCGGCCCAGATCCCGGGCTGCTGCCAGTAGGGTCCGAACGAGCCCGCGGTCCACTGCTCGAAGAGGTACGCCTCGTAGTCGGGGGCGAGCGCCACGGGTGACTGGCCGGGGGCCCAGGGCATCTCTCGGAACCACTCATGAACATCAACTGCCTGCATCGCGGCCTCGAGCTCCGGGTCCGACATCACCTCCGGACTCACCAGCGCGTTTCGGTACGCCCACGTCGCCTGCTTCAGCTCGAAGGCACCTCCCTGGCGGATCCCGCCCTGGTAGGCGTTCGAGAATCCGCCGGAGTCGAGGAACATCGCGCGGACCCCCGGCGCCCCGGCCGAGGCCAGCGCGCCTTGGGTGTGGGCGGCATACGACAGGCCCTTCGTGCCGATTTGCCCGTCGCACCACGGTTGGCCGAGAATCCAGGCGCAGGTATCGTATCCGTCGTCCGCGTCGTCGAGGTACTTCTGATACGTCCCCTCGGAATCGTAACGGCCTCGAACGTCTTGGTAGACCACGACGTAGCCCCGCCGCACGAAAATGTCGGCGACCTCGGCCCGGCTCTTGGCCCGGTCCGGCTCGGCGAGGGATCGCTCGGATCGGCTCGGACGGTTCCGACCGTAGGGGGTGCGCTCGAGGATCACCGGCCAGGGCCGGTCCAGCGCCCTTCCCTCGAGGCTGGGCACGTAGACGTCCGTGGCCAGCCGCACGCCGTCCCTCATCGGGACCATGGCCACGTCGAGGAGCTTCGACTCGTAGGGTCCGGCGCGCGGCGCACCGTCGGCGGCGTCCTCGTCTCGGCAGGCCGGTAGCGCCAGGCCGGCGGCGGCGACTCCCATCACCTTGGTGAAGACGCGCCGAGAGATCGTGTGGTTCCGGGTCATCTCACACCCCTACTTCCCGCTGCGTAGGCAGCACAGCGGCACCGAGAAGGCTGCTGCTGCAAGGCATCGATCACGAGGGCGCCGAAGGTACCGAAGGGGCAGCGGCCCCGACAGCGTTGTCTGTGGGGTCGGTCGTGCTGGACTTTGTCCGTACTTTCGGGGGGAGCGGTCGCGATGACATCGGTGGCGACCGCCGTGATCGGAACGGTCCGAGCCGTACTCCTCTTCGGGTGACGCGACGGATGGAGATCCACTCGATCGAGCCTTTTCTGGCGTACGTGCAGAGCGTGCGCCGACGGACACGTGTCCTCGTGGAGCACATTCCACCCGAGCGGTTGGAGTGGTCCCCCGGGCCGGGGCGCTTCACGCCGGGTGATCTCGTCCGCCACATCGCCGGTGCGGAGCGGTGGATGTGGGCGGAAAACGCTCGACTGAAGCCGTCGCGATACCCGGGCCACGGCTCGGAGCTCGCGAGCGGAAGCGAAGAGGTCCTCCGATACATGGATCGTCTTCACGACGAGACGGTCGAGATCCTCGGGGCACTCACGCCGCAGGATCTCGAGGCACGGTGCATGACGGTCGGCGGCGCCGAGATGCGCGTGTGGAAGTGGCTCCGCCTGATGGTGGAGCACGAGATCCACCACCGGGGCCAGCTGTACGAGCTCCTCGCCAGGCTTGGAGTCGAGACCCCACCCCTCTACGGCCTCACCGAGTCGCAGGTGAAAGAGCGAAGTCAGGCCGGCGAGGCGTAGGTCCTTCCGTCCCGGACGCACATGAGTGGTGACGCGCGCGTCTCGAATTTCTAACTTCAATGAAGACGTCGTTAATATTTACATGAATCGAGCGTGTCCCGATGACTGCGGTCCCCGTGAAGTCCCGCCTGACGGTCCAGCAGGAGATCAAGCAGTCGAAGCCTTTCGCGACGAAGAGCCAAGAGGCTCACGTCGCCCTCCTCCGCACGGCTGATGAGTCGAAGCGCTATCTAGGGGACCATCTGGAGCCGGCCGGCCTCACGGTCCAGCAGTACAACGTTCTTCGGATTCTGCGCGGCGCAGGCGCAGCCGGTCTACCGACACTCACGGTGGCTGATCGAATGGTCGAGCGGACGCCTGGCGTCACGCGCCTCATCGACCGGATGGAGAAGAAGGGCTGGGTGAAGCGCAGGCGCTGCACGGAGGACAGGCGGCGCGTGTGGTGCGAGGTCACGACGGAGGGCTTGAATTTGCTCGATCGCCTCGACGGCGCGATCGAGGCCGTGGACGGCGTGTTTGCCTCGGCGCTGGAACCCCATGAGATCGATCAGCTTGTGGAGTACCTCGACCGTCTCCGCGCCGGGATGAACACCACCGCAGGAGACGAATAGTTGACGGGATGAAGCCTCGGCCGGTATTGGTCGGCTGATCCGACCATCGCTGCGGAGTCCCGTTCCATGCGTCGAACCCTTTTTCTCACGCTCGCGGCCACGTTCACTGCCTGCGCGTCGCCGGGCCCGACGCCGACGCCTACGACGGGCCCGTCCGCGACCGGAGCGGACGGCTACGACGTAGTGATCGAGGGCGGGCGCATCGTGGACGGAACCGGGAACGCGTGGTACCCCGGCGACGTGGGTATCCGGGGCGACCGGATCGTCGCCATCACGCTTCCCGGGGTGCTCGCCGAGGTGCCCGCGCGGACGCGGATCGATGCGTCTGGAAAGGTCGTCGCACCCGGCTTCATCGACATCCAGAGCCACTCGCGCTTCAACTTCCTCGGATCTGGGGACGGTCGGGTCGTCTCCAAGGTCACCATGGGGGTGACGACCGAGATCATGGGTGAATCCACGACCAACGCGCCATCCAGCCCGCGGATGATGGAGAACGCCGGCTCGGCGGCCGGTGTCACGCAGTTCGAGACGTTCGGCGAGTGGATGGCAGCCATGGAAGCGCACGGCGCGAGCGTGAACTTCGGCTCCTTCGTCGGCGCATCGACGATCCGCGTGCTCGGGATGGGCATGGCGATGGGTCAGGCCGGAAGTCCCGAGCGAAGGGTCATGCAACAGGCCGTTCGGCAGTCGATGCGCGATGGAGCCTTCGGCGTGGCGTCCGCGCTCGTCTACCCGCCCGGCAACTTCGCCAGCACCGAGGAGCTGATCTCCGTCACCTCCGCGGCGGCACCCTTCGGTGGCGTGTACATCACCCACATGCGGTCTGAGGCCGACCACTTCCTCGAGGCGATCGACGAAGCCATCGAGATCGGCACGCAGGCTGCGGTGCCCATCGAGATCTACCACCTGAAGGCTGGGGGGCAGCGTAACTGGCACAAGGCTGCCCTCGCGGTGGCCAAGATCGACTCCGCCCGTCTCGCCGGCGTCGACATCCAAGCCAACATGTACCCCTACACGGCCGGAGGGACCGGGTTGGATGCGTGCTTCCCGCCGTGGGCGTCTGCAGACGGCAAGCTCTTCGACAACCTCGCCGATCCGGCCATGCGTGCCCGCATCCGCGCGGAGATGGAGGTTCAGACCGAGCCCTGGGAGGCGTTCTGTACGCTTGCGACTCCACAGGGCACGATGCCGCTCGGTCTGAATCTGCCCGAGCATCGGAAATACAGGGGTTGGTGGCTCGCCGACATCGCCGAGGACTTGGGCAAGGACTGGGTCGACACGGCGATGGACCTCGTGCTTCACGAGCGGCAGCGCGTGGGCACGATGTACTTCCTCATGAGCGAGGAGAACGTCGCCATGCAGATCGCGCAGCCGTGGATCAAGTTCGGCACGGACGCAGGGGGCATCGATCCTGCGACGGCGACGGGGCGCGCGCACCCGCGCGCCTACGGGACGTTCACACGCGTATTGGGGAAGTACGTTCGCGACGAGGCCGCCACCACCCTCGAGGACGCCGTTCGTAAGATGTCGTCGGCCGTCGCCACACGGCTCAAGATCCGCGATCGTGGACTTCTCCACGTGGGTTACTACGCCGACGTCGTGGTCTTCGACCCGGCGACGGTGAACGACCACGCCACCTACGAGGAGCCCCATCAGCCGTCGACTGGAATCGAGCACGTCCTGGTGAATGGTGTGGCCGTGGTGACCGGGGGTCGGCACACGGGCGCCATGCCGGGCCGTCCGGTGCGTGGGCCGGGATGGACCGGCTGGGCGAACTGACCCGGGCCGCCACCGTCGCTCCTCCCCGCGGGACGCGGTGTGACGTACTCGTTTTCCGCCGAAGGCAACGGAAGCGCCTCTCGTAGCGTCTGATGGTACGGGTGGGGTGAAACAGGGTGACGGGGTGGTTCGTAGGTAGCGGTGTGGGAGGGGATGACGATGGGGTGGGGTTCGGTCCAGGGACCGGGATGATGATGATGACGATGAAGGTGGATGAACGGGTCCGATTTCTGCTGCGGACGGCGATCCGTGTAGAAGGACAGGGCGATCGCAAGATCGCGCGCCTGTTCCGTCGGATGGCGGAGGATATGCGCACCGGTGAGGGTGCCCTTTCGCTCGATGGCCCTGTCTTGGGGGTTGTCGCCAAGTAGACCTCGGGGCCGAATCCCCGCGATTTAGTGAGCCCGGTCGCCGAGAGGCGGCCGGGCTCTTCTTCGTCCGGATGCTGCAGACGCCCTCGGGGTGGTCCCCGCTACGTCAGCTCGGGCATGGTGCCCGATTGAGACTCCAGCCCCTCGTCTCCCCATCGCTTCCCTCGATGCGCGGCGTGAGGGCGTCTCGGCCCTCCGGCCGGTACACGATGCGCACGGGGAAGTCGTGCTCGAGATTCTCGAAGACTGCTTCCTCTCCGACCCGCACCAGAGGGAAGCCGTGTTGTGACCGCTCACCACGCGGGTAAGGCCACAGGGTCGCCACGCCGTCGTCCTCGGAGATCATGGCGAACTCGAAGTCGACGAGGGCCCCATCTCGGAAGTACCGAGTCGTTCCGAGCATCACCCCACCGTGGCCCTCACTCCACTGCTCCCGCACCTCGAGCGACCCCATGACGCCGGCCCAGCAGCCGGGGAGAAACGAGAGCTCGGCCAGGGGGTAGCCGGTTTGGGCGTGGAGGTCGGCCGCGCCGATCGGCCAGTGACCGACGAGTGCGACCGATGCCAGCATGAGCAAGCAGGGGGCTCGACCGAGCATCACACCTCCGCGTATCCGATATCGCCCGAGAACCGAGGACCGACTGAAGATGAAGGCATACATCATCCTGCCGGTGGCCGCCATCGTCGTCGCCGCCTGTGGCGGTGGCGAGGCGCCCCCGCAGAGTCCAGACTCGGCTCCAGACGCCTCGGCGCCTGCCGCGACCGGCCCCACCGCTCCGACCGGGTCGCTCACCGTTCCCGACTGGTACGAAGTCGATCACGAAGCCAGGACGGTCACCCTGACGATGACCGCCGGCGAGACGCCCGACAACAACTACTGGAACTTCAACGGATACGTACGGGGGGAGGTGGCGATCAGCGTGCCCGAGGGGTACGCAGTCACCATCGAGGTGATCAACCGGGACCCCAACATGGCGCACAGCCTCGGGATCTCCGCCGAGCTCAGCAACTTCACCGTTCCTCCCGCGCCCGAGCCCGTCTTCCCGGGTGCGATCACGGAGAACCCGCAGTCGATGTTGGAGGGGACGATGCCGGGTGAGTCGGAGACGATCACCTTCGTGGCCCAGGCAGCCGGGCGCTACAGCATGGTCTGCTACATCCCGGGTCACACGGCGATCGGGATGTGGCTCTTCTTCGATGTGTCGAGTGAGGGTGAGGCGGGCGTCAGAGGCATGTAATCGGGCCACCCCGCGGACCGCCGGGGGAGTGCCGGGGCCGCGGCCGTTCATCAGTCGGAATGGCTGCCCGTGTCCTCCATGGTGGGCCCATGGAGTTGTACCGGCGCACCCGTTTGCGCGGCCTTGAGGTTGATGACCTCCACGAACATCGAGAACCCCATGGCGAAGTAGATGTAGCCTTTCGGGATGTGCTGGTGCATGCCCTCGGCAACGAGCGACATCCCGATCAGGAGCAGGAACGAAAGGGCGAGCACCTTGACCGTGGGATGATCGCTCACGAAGCGGCTGACGGCGTCCGCCGAGATGATCATGAAGGCTCCCGCGACGAGAATCGCGATCACCATGACCGGGAGGTGGTCTGCGAGACCCACGGCCGTGATCACCGAGTCGAGCGAGAAGACGATGTCCAGCAACGCGATCTGCACGATGACCGAGAGGAACTTCGAGTGACCCTCGGTCGCCCGTTCGTGGTCGTCCCCCTCCAGCTTGTGATGGATCTCGCGGGTGGACTTGAAGAGGAGGAACATCCCTCCCGCAATGAGGATCAGGTCCCGTCCCGAAACCTCGCGGTCGAGCATGCTGAAAAGCGGCTCCGTGAGTCGCATGACCCAGACGATGGAGAACAGGAGCAGGATCCGGGTCGTGATGGCGATCGTCAGACCGACCCGACGGGCACGAGCGCGCAGGCCCTCTCTGACACGGTCGGCGAGGATGGCGACGAAGATGATGTTGTCGATCCCCAGCACGATTTCGAGGACCGTCAACGTGAGCAGAGCGATCCACGCTTCCGGACTGTTGATCCACTCGAACATGGTGGTGTCGCGGGCTGAGTGAGGCCGGCCCCGGTGGCCGGCGGATGGGCCGAGGTCGCACAAGGTACCGAGACTCGGCGTTCGAACCCAACGCCATTCTCCCCCCGTAGTGCGGGACACCAACGACGGAGGGAGGCGAGGATGCGGACGCTGTGGCAGGACGTACGATTCGGGCTGAGGATGATGGCGAAGTCACCCGTGGTCACAGGGGTGGCGGTGCTGTCCCTGGCGCTCGGAGTGGCCGCGAATGCCGCGATGTTCGCGATTCTCAACTCGTTTCTCTTCGAGCCGCTGCCGTACACGGACCAGCACGAGATCGTGATGTTCCGGACCTTGCGCACCGGAGAATCGATCGAGATGGCCGGTGGTACATCGGTCCCGAACTTCCGCGATCTGGTGGCGGCGAGCCGCAGCCTCCAAGCGGCGACGACCTACACCATGGAGCGTTCGAATCTCACGGGGCTCGAGGTGCCCGAACAACTCACCGTCGTCGTGGCGACGCCTTCGATCTTCGACGTCTTCGGAGTGCCGCCCACCCTCGGGCGCGGGTTCAGGCCGGAAGAGGGGGTCGAGGGGGCCGGGCGCGTCGTGGTCCTCGAGCACGACTACTGGCAGACTCGGTTCCTCGGAGAT
>JBDHDM010000026.1:0-19248 GCA_039591515.1 Gemmatimonadota bacterium
CAGACGCCGTTGCGGGTTGCTCGCCAGCCTCGCTCAGGAGGCTGTCGACGATGGCTGACCAGCCCCCCGACCACGTGGCGGAGTCGGGTGCCGCCTCGACCAGGACCGCCCGTATGGCGTCCTCGGGAAGGCCCATGTCGCGCCCCTGCTCGACCGCCTCGCTCGCCACCGATACCGCGTCGGCCCGTGTTTCCGCTTCGACGAGGTCCGCCAACACGCTGAGCGCCTGGGCCCCCTGCGCGGCGCTCCGAACCACATCGAGCCCAGGTCCCGAGTCCCCGTCCCGATCGAAGTCGATCCCGAACGTGGCCCACAAGGCGGCCGTCACGATCGCGATGAACACCCCGAGGCACCCCACCGAGAAGCGCATGGCCCGCCCGAACACACTTCCGCGGACCGGCGTCCGGCGAAATCCCGCCCGCACGAACAGCACGGCGGCGAGGACGCCGACGATGAGGGAGAAGCTCCGTGTGAGTGCGGTGATACCGACGATGACCATCCCGTCGACGACGAGTGCGGCAGCCCGACGGCGTGGGGATGCGAGCGGCATCCCGATGAGCGCTTGCGCGACCTCGAAGGCGTCCGGTGTGATGATGCTCCGGGGGTCCCGGTGCGTCGATGTAGGCATGTGTTTGACCGATTCAGCGCCTGCGGGCCCACATGACGAGCGCGAGGCCCATCGCGCCCCCGATCAAAGCGCCACCGATCACCGTCCGCAGGGGCGTATGCTGGGAGTCCTCCCCAGGAGGGCTCGGCACCACATCGGTACCGGTTTCTTCGTCGTGCGTCGCACCACCGCCTGAGGGGCCCGCACCTTCTTCCTGGGCATCGGGAGGGGTGTACCCTGTCGTCTCGTCCGCGCCGCCGTCCCAGGCACACGTGGGGCACTCCAGTGTCCCGCGGTCCTTGGCCGTGCGGTTGGCGTACCCGACCTCGTCGCCGCACAGGGGGCACCCCAGCCCGGTGGGCTCCGGCCGTAGAGTTGCATAGAGCGCCCCTTTCGACAGGTCGAGCTCCTCGGCGATCTGGTTGACACTCAGGTCGGAGCGCCAGTACAGCTCGTTGGCACGTTCGGTCGCCTCGGGGGTCACTTCTGACGCGTGCATGCGCGGTACCTCCTCCTGATCGTCCCCGTGGACCCGCCGTGAACATAACGTGCGCCACACGTGTCCCGACAGTCGTAAGTCGGCGTCGGACGTGACCTTCCCGACTCACCACCCCCATCCCTCACGTGAGAATCCCTGTCGCGCACGGCCACTTGGAAGCCCTGCTCAAGGAGCCTGACGGAGCTCCGCGTGGCGCCGCCATCGTATGTCATCCCCATCCGCTGCACGGCGGAACGATGCACTCGAAAGCCGTCTACCGGAGCGCACAGGGCCTCAACGACGCCGGATTGGTCGCGCTACGCTTCAACTTCCGGGGTGTCGGCACGAGCACGGGAAGTCACGACGAGGGTGTAGGTGAACGGGAAGACGTGAAGGCGGCGATCGACTGGCTCGAGGCGAGCTATCCACACCTACCGCTCGTGGTCGGCGGATTCTCGTTCGGGTCGTTGGTCGCGCTCGGGGTCGGTGCGGAGGACGAGCGGATCGCCGCGCTACTCGGGCTCGGGCTGCCGGTCGATCTCGACGACCGCTACGACTACGGATACCTGGCGAATGCGGGAAAGCCCGTCCTCATCGTGCAGGGCGAGATGGACGAGTTCGGGTCCGGCGAGCGCGTCGCCTCGGTGCTCCAGCCCCTCGGTGTTCACGTGACCGTCGTCCGGATCCCCGGCACCGATCATTATTTCGAGGGTAGCCTGGAAGACCTCCGGGCTGCCGTCAGGGGCTACTATGAGTCAGGTCCCGGCGCGCGGGTCCTTCTAGCGATGTGACGAGACCTGGCTCGTCTGGGGCCGACGGAAGGGGTTGCCATGCGGAGTCGTGAGCGAGTGCTCCAGAGTTTGGAGAAGGTGTACCGAGCTGCCTTCACCGAGGCGGAGCGCGACGGCGACCGGGGGCGGATGGCCGAGCTCGACACGCTGTATCAGCGCGACCAGCTTCAGCTCGAAGTCCTGCTCGACATCCGGGCGCTTCTGACGCCCGACGACGGGGATTCGGCGGACAAGACGATCTCTCTTATCGAAAAGGCTCAGAACATTCGCAAACTGACCAAGCTGCGGTGAGTCGAGCCCGGAGTCCGAAGTCGATGAAGATCTATACGCGCACGGGCGACGACGGGGGGACCGCGCTCTTCGGGGGCGGCCGAGTCCGCAAGAGCGACACGCGCGTGGAGGCCTACGGAGGTGCGGACGAGTTGAACTCCGTCCTCGGCTGGGCCCTCACGCAGGTCGAGGACGGGTCGATCCGAGAGCGGCTCTCGTCGATCCAGCACGATCTGTTCGCACTCGGCGCCGAGTTGGCCACACCCTCTCGAAGCGGGAACCGGCCGCGCCCCCAGACGCCAGTGCTCCCCCTGGAGCGGGTGGTCATGATGGAGCGCTGGATCGACGAAGCGGACGAGGAGCTGCCGGAGCTCCGCGCGTTCATCCTCCCGGGCGGAGAGGCCGGCGCCGCTGCGCTGCACGTGGCGCGCACCGTTTGTCGGCGGGCGGAACGGTCGGTGGTCCGGCTGGCGGAATCGGAGCCGGTGAACCTCGACATCATCACTTATCTCAACCGACTCTCCGACCTCCTTTTCGTCCTCGCGCGGCTCGAGAACCGCCGTGCCGGGACGGCGGACGTCGAGTGGGCGAAGCCGACGGGCCCCGAGGAAGGCTGAGCGAGTCTCGGGCCGCGCGGATGGCGGGCTCCATCGGAGCCGCCATGAGGGGCCGCGGAATCGACCGGGGCACGCGGGATCTCGTCGAGCTCGCGCTGCGCGTCGCGATGGCGCCCCGGATCGATCTCCTGCCGGACGATCACCACCCCGCATACCTGCATCCCGCTCGGTCGGCCCTGGTCCTGCTCCATGACGTGCGAACGCTCGAACCCGCGGCACTGACGATCGCGGCGCTACACGAGTCGCAGGACGACCGGCTGCGGGTGGACCCTCACCAGTTGGGGGAGTTGTTGGATCCGGCCATTGCTGGACTCCTCGAGCGACTGCCCCTACCGGGCCATGAGGCCCTCGAGGAGCGGCTCGTGACGCTCGATCACGGGCCCGCAACGGCTGTCCTCGCGGAGCGCCTCGACCACCTTCGGCATCTGCATCTGAGGCCGGAGCTCGGCGACACCTGGAGAGAGGTTCACTCGGAGGTGGTGCGCGTCTGGGCCCCCTTCGCCGATCGGATCGATGAGCGCCTCGCGGTGCGATTCGGCCACTGGTCCAGGACGTTCGCCCGGCGTCTGAGCTAGAGGTACCTCGCGGCCGGTCTCAGTTGCCTCTCGTGTAGATCATCCAAACGCCGTTGCCTGAGCCGAGCCCGAAGAGATTCCCGGCTTCGATCGGCTTGTAGAGCACCATCCGCTCGACGGCGTCCGGTGAGATTCGCAGCGCCAGGTTCGGGTCCGTGGCGCGCACGTCGTTGATGTAGACGATCATCGAGACACAACCCGACGAGAACATCCGCACCTGGCCGGTGCTGTATCCCACGCAGATGGTCCCGTCGGAGTTGTGCTGGACCTTGACCCCCGGCATGTGCAGGGATCGTAGGATGTCCGACGCGTCGCGAGAGTTCTGTCGTACCTGATCGATCTCTTCGCGCGTGACCACGATGCCGCCTCTGGTGCGGTCGAGCTCGACCGCCGGCGCGTCGGTGGTGACGGTCAGTGGCGCAATCTCGATTGGCCGGTTGTCGAGGAGCATGCGGACCGTAAGGCGCTGACCGTAGGGCACCGCGAGGGTGTCCATCTTCGTTCCGTATGCCAGATGGTCCGTCATCAGCATGTACGTGCCGGGTGGGACCGCGTCGAACCGGAAGCGACCGTCGCTGTTCGTGAGCCCCCGGAAATGCGTCCCCCGCAGCCAGGCTTCCGCGCCCTCGACGGGATCACCGGTGGCGCGGTCGACGAGCTGCCCTGAGACCCGGCTGGGCTCGGTGTCGAAGAGCTGGATCGTGGCCTCGGCGAATTGGTTTTCGCCGACGGACACCTCGCGCCTGATCGCCTCGCGTCCGTAGAAGTCCGCCGATAAGAGAACCGGTACATCCGCCGGCACCGAGCAGCTCGTGTACCACCCGTCCGCCGTGGTCCACGCTTCCGCGGATCTCGGCACAGGCGACTCTCCCTCCTGCCACGACATCGTGACCCGGGCCCCGCCCAAGCCGAGCTGAGAAGCGGCGTCGGACACCCGACCGGTGATCGCGCCAGCGTGCTCGGGCCGGTCTTCAGCCATGAGGCACTGAAGGGCGAGCACCGTGCTCATGGACGGTGTGGCGAGGCCGACCTCATGCGTACCCCCGCTCCTCACGGTGACCGGGACCGGGCCGGGTGAAGTCCCCAGCTCGCCGAGGAGCGCGTGGAAGAAGAGGATGCTGTACTGGCCGGGAGCCACGTCTTCGATCCGGTACTCGCCGGCCGCGTTCGTCACGGCCTGGTAGGGCGTATCCCACAAGAAGACGGCAGCGTCGGCCAGCGGAGCGTCGGCGATCGAGTCGTACACCGTGCCGTGCACGGTCCCGCTCTGGGCATGAGCCCCCCCCGCCGCGACCACGAGCGTCACGATCGCCACGAGGGCAAGCACTCTTCGGCTGTCGATCTTCTTCATCCCCACGCGTCCTCGGGGACCGGCGCGACGGCCCCTCATACTACCATACGATGCGGTACCCGATTTCGTACAGACGCGGCCGGGACGACCACCGTGCGCTCAGCTTGACCTGTCTGGCTCCGTTGTTACAGCTTCTGAATGCCGGAGTACCCCGTGGGAATCCTCGAACTGCCATGACCTACATCATCACCGAGCCGTGCATCGACACCAAAGACGCGAGCTGCGTCGAGGTCTGCCCGGTGGACTGTATCTACGAGGCGGAGGACCAGTTCTACATCCACCCCGACGAGTGCATCGACTGCGGCGCGTGTGAACCGGAGTGCCCCGTTCAGGCGATCTTCCCCGACACGGACGTGCCGAAGGAGTGGACGAGCTACGTCGAGAAGAACCGGGTCCACTTCGAGTCGTAGGCGTCTACGGGGCGAGTTCGGACTCGATCGGGTCCGATTGAAGCAGCGGGGGCGAAGATGCCCTCGCTGCTTTTTCCGGATCTAGTGGCTCTGAGGCGGTGACGGCTCGAGTCCGGAGCCGAGCCAGGGTGCTACGCCTAGAAGCCGCTTGCGCGCATGCGGTCGAGCGAGAACGTGGGGCGGCGTCGAGAGAGCAGGATGGTGGTGGCCAGGGCGGCTGCGCCGAGCAGTCCGAACGTCAAGCTCCTCAAGACGGGTCCTCCGGGTGAGGTATGGACGGCGATCGTTTGCCACCCCTGTCGACAGAAGGAAACGGGAAGCAGCTTCGAGGCCAAGGCCGCACGGTCTGTAGAGACACGTTTGGCCGATCTTTTCACGGAAACGCATCAAGATCGTGACATCGACACCGCCATGAACCCAGCCGGCCTCGATGCCCGAGCGACCTCCGGTGATCCGGTGGCGCTCGCGCAGCTCTTCGTTTCCATACCCTCGGTGAACCCCGTGCTCTCGCCCGGCGGCGACGGCGAAGCACGAATGGCTCGGGTCGCGGCCGAGCTTCTTGAAGCGTGGGGTTTCGAGACCGCAGTGCACGAGGTCGCTGCGGGGCGTCCCAACGTGATCGGTCGTCTCGTCGGGTCGGGCCCCACGCTGCTCCTGAACGGGCATCTCGACACGGTCGGGGTCGAGGGCATGACAGTGGATCCGTTCGCGGCCGGAGTGGATGGGGGTCGCCTCGTCGGCCGGGGCTCCTGCGACATGAAGGGTGGGGTCGCGGCGCTCATGGCGGCTGCTCGGCGCCTCTCCGAAGCCGGCCCCCGCCCCAACATGATCGTTGCACTCACGGCAGATGAAGAGCACGCGAGCCTGGGCATGGCGGACCTCGTCGCAGGGCCGGAGACCTCGCGCTCGTGGCCCGGCTCGGAGGTCCTGGCGGACTTCGCGATCGTTTGCGAGCCGACGAGCTTGGCGGTGATGCCGGCCCACAAGGGCTTTGTCTGGCTGGAGGCGGATTTCCGCGGGCGGGCGGCCCACGGGTCGCGCCCCGAGGTGGGCGTCGACGCCATCCGGCACGCCGGACTTTTCCTGGCGGCGCTCGATCGATACGAAGACGCTTTGCGTGCTCGACCGAGGCATCCGCTGCTGGGGTGGGGCTCGTTTCACGCGGGAACGATCTCCGGAGGTACCGCCGAGTCGGTGTACCCGGATCGATGCGCCCTGTCGCTGGAGCGCCGAACGCTGCCCAAGGAAGAAGTGCAGCAGGTCGTCGAAGAGTTCACCGCCGTGCTCGATGCGTTGCGGGCGGCCGAGCCCGGGGTCGATGCGACCCTACGAATGACGTTGGACCGACCAGGTACGGAGGTACCCGGCGACAGCCTACTGGTGCGGGGGCTCCAGGCCGCGGCCGAAGCCGAGGGGACGCCCGCCCCTGTCGAGGGGATGACCGCGTGGGTGGATGCGGCCTTTCTCAACGAAGCGGGCGTCCCTTCGGTGTGTTACGGACCCGGGAGCATCGAGCAGGCCCACACCGTCGACGAGTGGATCGCCGTCGACGAGATCGAGACCTGCGCGAGCGTCCTCGAGCGCTTTGCGCGTACCCTGGCTAGCGACTCGTGACCAGGATGGCGCCCCCGGTATGTCCTGTGCCGAAGCGATTCGATGCGTCGCTCGCGCTCATGTATTCGATCTGCGAAATCTCGCTGGACATGATCGAGGTGAGGTCGTTCAGGTTCCCTCGCCTCGCCCCGTCGACGTAGAGCTGGGGCGGATCCCCACTCCGAGTCCGGAGCCACGTCGCGCGGAGGCGCTCGATCGCGCGGAGCGCATTCATCTGGGGTAGGGCGTCGAGCTCGGCCTGCACGATCCGGTTACTTGTGGCTCCAGCGGGCCGACTGCTGCCTCCCCCTCCGCCGGAGGCGCATCCAGCCGTGCCGAGGGCCGCGGCCAAGGCCAGCATGAACATCCTCTTCGACGTTTGTGCACGCATGAACCTCTCCTCGTCTTCGCGATGGTATAAACGGTCGGAGAAGATGGGGTGCGGGCGGGGGGATGCGCCACCGCGAGCTGCCCGCGCTACATTAGTGACCGCATCCAGCGATACGTCAGCCACGAGGAGAAGCCGGCGATGTCCGAGGGAGGTGAGCGGAGCCCGGCTCCCCTCAACCACACCAGGCAGGCGACGATCGACCAGCTCATGGAGCACTTCGCCAACGACGTGCTCGACGTCGACGAGTTCGAGCGACGTGTGGATCGGGCCCACGCGGCTACGACCTCGAGTGAGCTACAGGAGATCCTCAGCGATCTCCCGGGGTCCGGCGACCTCCCGGCAGTCCGAGATGACGTGACGCCGGCCGTGAGCCGGGAGTTCTCGGTGGCTTCGCCGGCTCACGTGAAGGACTCGGAGTTCGTCGTGGCCGTGTGTGGGGGGAGCAGCCGCCGTGGGCACTGGCGCCCGGCCCGGAAGAACTACGCCGTCGCGGTCATGGGGGGCACGGAGCTCGATTTTCGGGAGGCCGTGCTGCCCCCGGGTGTGACCGAGGTTCAGGTATGGACGATGTGGGGGGGTGTGGAGATCATCGTGCCCCCTGGCATCAACGTGGAAAGCCGCGGGATCGCTCTGCTCGGCGGGTTCGACCATGCCGGCACCGCCCCAGGCGTGCCCGATCCATCGGCTCCAACCATCCGGGTGACCGGTGTGGCAATCATGGCCGGTGTCGAGATCTCCGTCCGGCATGCGGGCGAGAGCTCGCGGGACGCGCGTCGTCGTCGCCGGTTGGAGCGGCGCGAGCAGCGACGGAGGCTACGCTCCGGGGACTGAGAGGGTTGCCGGGCCGAGCGTGTGCCCAGCCGCCGCTACTGACCGAGCGTCCTCTGCAGATACGACTTCAGCCGCTCCCACGCGTCGAGCGCGGCCGGACCTCGGGCCTCGACATCTTGGTCGACGTGGAGCCAAAAGCCGTGGTTGACGTCGTCGTAGATATGGAGGTCGTTCTCGATCCCCGCTGCTCTCATCGCCTCCTCGAAGGCCGCGACCTGCTCCGGGGACGGCCCCGAATCGAGTCGAGCGAAGGTGCCATAGACTTCGTGGTCCATGCCTGCGAGGACGTTCGGATCGTCGACCAGGCGGCCGTAGAAGATCGCCGTCGCCTGGTGGGCTGCTCCGTCGAGCCCGAACGAGAGAGCGATTCCCCCGCCGAAGCACCACCCCATGGCGCCTACGCGCCCCGTGACGTCCGGGCGGGCCTTCAGAAACGCCACTGCCGCATCGAGGTTCGAAACCACCGTCGGCATGTCGGCCATCGCCTCGCGCACGAGCGCCATGTTCTCGTCCGGGTTTCCGCCGGTGCGACCTCCATACAGATCGGCCGCCAGCGTCACGTAGCCTTCGGCTGCGAAGTCGTCGGCCACCTGACGCACCCGATCCACCAGTCCGTTCCACTCGTGGATGATGACGAGCGCGGGAAACGGGCCTTCTCCTTCGGGTATGGCCAGGTATCCCATCGTCTCGGGGTCTCCGTCCACGTACTGCACGTCCTGACCGTCGAGCGCCCCTCCATTACCGAGGATGGATGGAGGCATCTCGCCGGGGGCGGTGGGCGACAGGGCGATACGGCGCTCGGCTCCGACCTGCTCGGCAGCCGCCGCCTCTTCGTCCCCCGGGTCGGCGGAGGGTGCGCAAGCCCACATGGTGGTGGACAGGGCGAGTGTCGTGACGGCGGAAAAGAAGCGGGTCATGGTGACTCTCCGAGGGCAGGTTGGCGAGCGCACGGTCATACGTCTGCAAACCGACCGGAGGGAGGGTCCGGACAGCCGTGTGCCGCACGTAAGTGATTCACCCGATCCGATTCGCACAAGCGCGTGAGCCGGACGACGCCCGATCGCGGTATCCTCTAGCGGAAGCCCCCGACACCCTCAAGGAAGGAGCCTCAGGATGGAGACGCACCAGCCCGGTCGTGGACGGGTGTACGACAACTTTGCCGCGACCATGGGAGATACTCCGCTCGTACGCATCCCCCGACTCAAGGAGCGGCACGGCGTGACGGCGGAGATTCTGCTGAAGTGCGAGTTCTTCAACCCGATGTCGTCCGTGAAGGATCGGATCGGTGTGGCGATGATCGAGGCGATGGAGCGGCAGGGCCTGTTGGTGCCGGGCTCGACGATCGTGGAGCCGACGTCGGGGAACACCGGGATCGCGCTCGCGTTCGTGGCGGCTTCCCGAGGCTACCGATGCGTCCTGACGATGCCCGAGACGATGTCGGCCGAGCGGGTGAGCATGCTCGAGCACCTCGGGGCCGAGGTGGTACTCACCCCGAAGGAGGAAGGGATCGGGGGGGCTTTCGACGCTGCCGACCGACTTACGCAGGAGATCGATGGAGCCGTGCAGCCCGGGCAGTTCCGCAATCCTGCCAACCCGGAGGTCCACCGACGCACGACCGCAGAGGAGATTTGGCGCGATACCCGCGGCAACGTGGACGTGTTCGTCGCGGGCGTGGGGACGGGTGGCACGATCACGGGCGTCTCCGACGTCCTCAAGCAGCGCAACCCGAGCCTGCGCTCCGTGGCGCTCGAGCCTGAGACCAGCCCCGTGATGTCGGGAGGGGAGCCGGGCCCCGGGAACATGATTCAGGGCATCGGCGCCGGCTTCATCCCCGAGGTGCTGCAGATGGACCTCGTCGACGAGGTCATGATCGTGAAGAACGAGGACGCGTTCGCGATGGCACGCGAATCTGCGCGGACCGAGGGGCTACCGTGCGGGATCAGCGCCGGTGCGGCCATCTGGGCTGCGCTCGAGATCGGCAAGCGCGACGGCATGCAGGAGAAGACCATCGTCGCGGTCTTGCCATCGTTCGCGGAACGCTACATATCCACGGACCTGTTCACGTCAGCAAACGCCTGACGAGAACGGGTTTGCGGAGCATCCGGACGTCGGGGATCGGGAACCGGTTCAATGTGCCGCACGTAGAAGTCCCGTCGGCCTAAGGGGCCGGGTGCGGACCACGAAAGTGGTGGCGATTCGAATTCACGGAGGTCGTTCTTCACATGCTGCTTCGATCTGATCTACTGTCCAGCCTCGCTCTCATTGCGGGGATCGGCCTCGCTTTGCAGGCCGGCAACGACGACGCTCCGCTCCGCGTGGCGGAGCCCGGCGTGAGCCACGGTGAAGTCAGCTTCTCGGCCGAAGTCATGCCGATTCTCGAGAAATACTGCTGGGAGTGCCATTCCGAGGAGAACGCCGAGCTCGGTCTGAAGCTCGACACGTACGAGGGCGTGATGGCGGGTTCGGATTACGGAACCGTCGTCGAGCCCGGCGACCCGGACGGAAGCCTCCTGATCGACATGGTGGCTTCGGGGGACATGCCCGAAGACGGCGATCCGATGCCGGCGGACGAGCTCGAGATCATGAGGGTGTGGGTCGCCGAGGGCGCGAACAACAACTGAGCGAGTGGGCCCATCCGGCTCCACGGAGCGCATGACAAAATCGGAGGGCTGGCCCGGTGGGGTCGGCCCTCCGTCCGTTTGGCCCCCGATCATCTCTTCGCCCTCCCGTCGTCAGGATCCACCGACTTCGGCGAGGTACCAGTCGCGCCGGAGCCAGTCGACGACGAGCTCCATTTGGTGGCGGGAAAGCGTCTCCTCCACTCCGAACGAGGGCATGCGATCGTTCCGGTCTCCGTAGTAGCGAGGCTGGGATGGATCGTGGAGCATTCCCAGCATCCAATCACGTGACGCCCACCCGGTGAGCACGGGGACGTCGTCTTCGCCGTCGACGTCCCGGAACGTATGACAGCGCGTGCAGTTGATGGCGTCGCTGCTGATCAGGTGTCGTCCTTCCTCGATATCCGCCGCGTCGCGCTCGTCCTCCTCGGATTGACGGGGAAGCCCGGACTCCGCGGAGACCGCGAGGAGGACCTTCGCCAAATCCGACCGTTCCTCGTCGTTCAACCGTGGAAGACCTCGGGTCACGAAGCGGACCATCCGACCGCGGACGTGTTCCGTTCCTCCGAAGTACCGAAGCGAAGCCACCTGGTCCGCGTCGAGGAGGCCCTCGAGCCATGCCCGGCTTCCGAAGCCTGCGAGATCAGACGCGGAAGGGTCTTCATCGGGCACGTTTCCGAGCCCGTCGTGACCCTCGTAGCGATGGCAGCTCGCACAATTGGCCGCGAAGATTCGGGGGCCCTGTGTGAGGGGGTCGGCGCGCAGCATGGCGAGGCCTCCCGCGGCTGGAATACCGGCAGGTGACGCCGCCAGCTCCGCCGCCCGATGGGACGCCGCATCGGCCTCGGCCTTCGCGGCTACGAACTCCGGACTCGCCCCGTCCTCGACGCGCGCGAGCCAGGTCAGCATGAGGATCCCCCCGAGAAGCGCAGCCCCGAAGCCGAGGTTGAAGCGATGTCCCAGCCTCCATCTCCCGAGAATCGGCATGGCGGCGACGAGGCCGAGGAGGAGGGCCGGGATCACCTGCGCGCCGACGACCTCCCAGCCGGACGGGAAGTACTTCAGCCATTGAAACAGGAAGAGGAAGTACCACTCGGGCCTGGCCGCAGAATACGGCTCAGCGGGATCGGCAGGTGCGCCCAGGTGCGCGCCCCCGGACCAAAGCACGAGGCCGAGCACCGTCGCCATCACGACCAGGGACGCGACCGAGTCCTTGAGCACCTGGTCCGGCCAGAACCTCCCCGCCGGCTCCTTCTCGCCGCCTGTCGGTACCGTGACCCCGTGCCGGCGGAACAGATAGACGTGGCCCACGATCAACGCCACGATGCCGGCCGGCAGGACACCCGCGTGCAGGGCGAAGAAGCGCGTGAGCGTGTGATGGCCGTACTCGCTTCCACCGACGAGGAGCTTCTGCATGGCCGGGCCGACGACCGGCGTCATCGAGGCGATGCTCGTGGCGACCTTCGTCGCCCAGAATCCCTTCTGGTCCCAGGGAAGTAGATAGCCGGTGAGCGAGAGGGCGAGCACCAGGTTGAGGAGCACCAGCCCGAACCAGAAGTTCACCTCCCTCGGGGCGCGGTAGGCGCCGTCGATCAAGACCTGCATCAGGTGCAGGACCAGAAGGACGATCGTGACCTGGGCCATGTAGTGGTGGACCCCGCGCAGCAGCCATCCACCGAGCATCTGGTTCTGGATGAAGTAGACGCTTTCCCAAGCGCCCTGCGCGTTGGCGCTGTACGAGGCCCACAGGACGATGCCCGTCACGAACTGCACGAGCATCGCGAACACGAGGGTGCTTCCCCACACGTAACGCCACCGGGCGCCTCCGGGGATCGACTCGTGGAGCGCTCTACTCAGGAGCCCGCGGTAGCCCGTTCGGTGGTCGAGCCAGTCGAGGAGTGCACGCATGGGTGGACTCAGACCGGGGTCTTGTCTTCGCGACCGGGGAGGTATTGCTGGAAGCGCACCCAAACCTCGTCTCCGCCGCGGATCTCGACCTCGAGAGCGTCCATGGCTCGGGGGGCTGGACTCGCCGGGTCGTTGACGGCCCCGTCCAGGTCGAAACGACTCTTGTGGCAGGGACAGGCGAAGTGGGAACGGTCCGGCGCGACTCCGACGAAGCAGCCCGCGTGGGGACAGACCGTGTTCAGAGCCAGAACGCCCGAACGAGTGCGCCGGAGGTAGACGGCCCCGACCGGTGTGTCCGCGTATGTGGCCCACGCGTCCGTGCGATCGGCGGTGATCGTGAACCTCTTCGGGGAGCCATCCTCGGGGATCGCCGAGAGGCGGGTGACCCGGACGAGCTCAGAGGCGGAGGCCGACCGGCGCAGTGGGTCGAGGAGGGCCACGGCCCCGGCGGCGATGGGTACGAACGAAGCGATCGCGCCGACGACCACGGCTGCGACGCTGGTGAGGAAGTTGCGCCGGGGCTCGGGTTCCACTTCTGCGTTGTGGGATTCAGACGAATGTGGATTCATAGAGATTGTCCCGGGGGGCGGTTCACCTCTCCTATTGTCGCTCGAATGCGCCAATCTGTTGACCCTGGCACCGGAAGTGGCCCGCCCGAGGCGGAAAAGCGACACGGTCGAAAGGTGTGTCGTGCCCGGTGGACTGTGAAGCAGGCAGCGAATACCTTCGCCGCCGCCGACTCTCGTAGCAGAGGTGTGACATGCCGTTCGCGTGCCGGGAAATCGTGTGAGCCGACTCTGGATGCGGGGCGTGCGGCACCCGACTACCTGGCTCATCGTCGGTTTTCTCATCGCTGCTTCTCGGCTGGAGGGTCAGACGCCGGGGGCCGAGACCGAGTTCCTCCGGGGTTTCATATTCGCGGACGTGCTCTACAAGTCGGCGGAAGAGGGTATGACCGAGGGGTTCTTCATCGGTCAGACCGTGGCACACGCCAACGCCACTCTTTCGGAGAACCTCGTATTCTTCGGAGAAGTTTCCGTGACGGCCCGGTCGAGCGGGTTCACGCTCGCGGTGGAGCGGCTGATTCTCCGATACGAGTTCAACGATCCGCTCAAGGTTTCGGCCGGCCGATATCACACGCCGATCTCCTTCTGGAACACGGAGTTTCATCACGGCCTGTGGCTCCAGGGCTCAGTGAGCCGACCCGAGGCCGTCAAGTTTGGCGGTAGCTATCTGCCCGTCCACTTCGTGGGTGCCATGTTGGAAGGGAACCTCACGGACGTCCCCCTTCACTATTCCGCAGGGTTCGGCAACGGACGGACGGAGAACCTCGTGGGCGCAGGTAGTGCGGGCGATCCTCTCGGGTCGACCGCCTTTGTCCTCGCGGCTTCTCTGCGGCCCCGGGGGTTGTTCGGCTTCCGGGTCGGTGGAGGTGCGTACTTCGATCGGATTTCTGAGGGCGGCGTGGAAGTCGCGGACGAGCGGATCTTGTCCGGCCACCTCGTCTGGGACCGCAACAACGTCGAGGCCATCGCGGAGGTCTTTCACGTCAGCCATCGGGAGCTCGGCCTGGACGAGGCGACCGGCTCCCCGTCGTGGTATGTCCACGTCGGATACCGTCTGCCGACGTCCGTGCGTCTCACTCCGTATGCGCGCTACGAGGAGATTTCCATCGACGAGCAGGATGTGGTCTTCGAGGACGTGTTGGCCGACTACGAGGCCGCCATCGTCGGCATCCGCTACGACTTCGAGAGCTACGCCGCGCTGAAGGCAGAGTACCGCGGCGAGAAGGTCGGCGACGTCGGGCGTACGGATTCGTGGTTCGCGCAGGCCAGCTTCGCGATACCGGTGGGAGGGAGTTGAGTATGTCTCGGCTCACGCTGCTCACTCTGGTCTTCGGGCTCGCGACGCTTCTTGCCTCGCCGGTGCGCGCGCAGGAGGCCGCCGTCGCGATCGTGGTGCACCCGGAGACGGACGTCGACGACCTCACGATGCAGGAGCTGAGGAGCATCTTTCGGGGCGATCGTCAGTTCTGGGGCGATGGCCGACGGGTGACGCTCCTGGTGCGGGCCCCCGAAGCGGACGAGCGGCAGACGATTCTCGAACGGGTCTACGAGATGAATGAGGATCAGTTCCGAGAATTCTGGATCGGCAAGATGTTCCGAGCCGAGGTGGCCGCGGGGCCGAAGCTGGTATACAGCTCCGACATGGCACGGGAGTTGGTGACGGTGATCCCGGGCGCGATCACCTTCGTTCCGGTGAGTGAGGTCAGCTCAGACTCTCGGGTCGTGCGCATCGACGGGTTGCTGCCGAGCGATCCAGGATACCCGCTGCGCTAGCGAGAGCGCAGGCCGCTCAGCCGTCGGAGCCCTCCGAGCCGGGTATGGGCAGCGCTTCGCGCCCGAGGGCGGCGGCGATGACGTCGAGCGCTTCGTCGAAGACGGCAAGCAGATCGGACTCCCCCTGCGTCAAATCGAGCACGTAGTCGTACGCGTCGGCGACCTGCTGTCTCCTCTGACGTGCGTCGAGATTCTCGGGGGCGGCGAACCGTGGCCGCTGCAGGCCGGCCCGACTCTCGAATCCCTCCTGCAGGCTGTAGGTGAGGGAAAGGGCGGACACCATCTCGAAGTCCATGTGCGTCAGGGCACCGGTGGCGAGCGCCGTCTCCCACGCCGTGTTGAGAAGGACCGGGGCCTCGAGTCCTTCCACGATCGGGCGGACGTCGAGGCGCTCCTCGTCGAACGCCATCATCTGAGCCAGAAGATCCCGGATACCTCCGTGGTACGGACCCAGGTCAGCGATCCGAGCGCGGTTCTGCCGGATCTCCTGCTCGAAGATCTCGAGGGTCTGAAGGGCCAGGTCCTCGTATTCCCTGTTCTGCGCCCACTCGTCGACCGCGAGGGCCAGCAGGATGCTTGCGACGACGAAGAGCGATTCGACTAGACCCTTCAGGATCCACTTTACGTCCATGATGGTGGCGAAGGGAGTCGGGGAAGGAGGGATTGCCGGAAGGTCCACGCAGGTCGGAGCGCTGGCAAGACCGTCAGGCCCGATCGCAGGAGAGCCAGGCCCGATGGCGAGGGCGCGTGCTCCGTCGCATGTTCTGGGCCCCTCCTCTACCCTCTTCTCGGGAGCTCAGTCATGGGCGTCGCCCCCGCGGCCTCGACGCTTCTGCTCTTCTCGGCGCTGCTCGTCTTCGGGCCGCACCCGGATGTGGGCCCCCTCCCGGACGTGGCGCCGAGCCTCCGATCAGTGCCTTCGCTCGACGACTACCCGCGCCGCATCGGAATCGACGTGGAGCACTACCGGTTCGAGCTTGAGCTCTCGGACGAAACCGATCGGATCGAAGGCCTCGCCACGATCTCGGTTCGCTTCACCAACAACGGGGTCACCGAGCTTCCGCTCGACCTGACGGGGCTCGGTACGTCCGGACGCGGGATGACGGTGTCGTCGGTCACGGCAGGTGGCCAAGCGCTGGTCTTCGTCCACGAGTCGGATCTTCTATCGATCGTCCTATCAGCGCCGGGACGGGTGGGTGAAAGCCTCTCCGTGTCCGTGTCGTACGCCGGTGAACCCGATGCCGGTCTGGTGGTAGGGCCGAACCGGCATGGCGACCGGACCTTCTTCAGCGACAATTGGCCGAACCGGGCGCGAAGCTGGCTCCCGACGATCGACCACCCCTATGACAAGGCCACCAGCGAGATGCTCGTCACGGCGCCAGCGCATTACCAGGTGGTCTCCAACGGCGTGCTCGTCGAGCAGACCGACGGTCCGCAGGGCACTCGGCAGACCCATTGGCGGCAGTCCGTGCCGATCTCGACGTGGCTGTACGTGCTGGGTGTGGCGCGCTTCGCCGTTCAGCAGGTCGACGACTTCCTCGGCCTTCCGATCCAGACGTGGGTGTACTGGCAGGATCGAGAGGCCGGATTCCATGACTTCGCCGTGCCGACCAAGGCTGCGATGGAGTTCTATCACGACCGGGTGGGCCCGTACGCGTACGAGAAGTTGGCCAACATCACGTCGCCGGTGACGGGAGGGGGAATGGAAGCCGCGACCGCGATCATGTACCACGAGAGCTCGGTCACGGGCGAGCGCACCGTTCGGTGGCGCAACGTCATCATCCACGAGGTCGCGCATCAGTGGTTCGGCAACGCCGTGACGGAATCGGACTGGGACGACGTTTGGTTGAGTGAAGGCTTCGCCACCTACTTCACTCTTCTCTTCATCGAACACGCGTACGGGCGGGACGAGTTCGTGGCCGGCCTGCGCAGCTCGGCTGAGCGCGTGTTCGCGCAGTACGACGACCAGCCGGACTACCGGATCGTTCACGACGACCTCGACGACATGCGCAGGGTGACGAGCGGCGCAACGTACCAGAAGGGCTCCTGGGTTCTGCACATGCTGCGCGAAC
Source organism: Gemmatimonadota bacterium (assembly GCA_039591515.1). Lineage (GTDB taxonomy): Bacteria > Gemmatimonadota > Gemmatimonadetes > Longimicrobiales > Gaopeijiaceae > UBA2589. The sequence goes on from JBDHDM010000026.1 coordinate 16,852, forward strand.
GGATGGGGGACGAGGCATTCTGGTCCGGTATTCAGGCCTACTATGCGCGACACGTGAACGGGAACGCGACGACGGCGGACTTCCGCCAAGCGATGGAGGAGGCGTCGGGGCTCGACCTCGAGCCGTTCTTTCAGCAGTGGCTCTACAGCGGCGGCAATCCTCACCTCGCCGGGTGGTGGGACTACGACCCCACGGCTCGTGCGCTCCGCGTGGAGATCAGCCAGACGAATACGGCGGGAACCATTTTCGAGCTTCCGCTCGAGCTCGGCGTCTACTTCGATGGCGAGGCGCTTCCGTCCGTCCTGCACGAGGTCGACGTCGACGGGAGATTCCACCGTTTCGTGGTTCCGGTGGAGCGAGAACCGACGGACGTCCGTCTCGACCCGAACGTCCGGGCGCTCTTTCAGGCGGATTTCGCACGCCGGGCGGATCAGGGGGCGAACCAGTGAAGATCCCGGAGAACCGAGGGGAGCCCATGTCAGAGCGGAGGCGGAGCCTACGGCGTGGCTCGGTGATGGTGGCGGCGCTCGTGTCGCTCGCCTGCGGCGGACCGGAGGAGAGCTACGATCTGGTCATCGCGAACGGCCGCGTCATCGATCCGGAGAGCGGCTTCTTCCAGGTCGCCAACATCGGCATCGACGGGAACACGATCGCGCGAATTACCGGCGAGCCGCTGGAGGGGGATCGCGTGATCGACGCGTCGAATCACGTCGTTGCTCCGGGCTTCGTGGACCTTCACGAGCACGGGAACGAGGAAGTTGCGTACGGCTTCATGGTGCGTGACGGCGTCACGACCGCACTCGAGCTCGAGGTCGGGACGGGCGACGTGGACGCGTGGTACGACCAGAGGTCCAGTGGTCAGTACGTCAACTACGGCGTGAGCATCGGGCACGTCCAGGTACGCATGGACGTCATGGATGACCCCGGCACGGGACTCGTGCCCGTGGGTGCGGGAGGATTCGAGGGAGCGTCGCCCGAGCAGTTGGACGAAATCGAGGCCCGCATTCGACGGGGGCTCGATCGGGGCGCCGTGGCGGTCGGTTTCGGGAGTGCGTACACCCCGGGCGCGACGATGGACGAGATCCAGCGGATGTTCGGTGTGGCTGCCGAATATGGCGCGCCGGTCCATATCCACATGCGCAGCGGGCTGGCGGGTCTGGACTCCACCATTACGGCGGCAGCGGCCGTCGGGGCGCCACTCCACATCGTGCACGTCAACTCGAGCTCGGGAGCGGCGATCGACGACTTCCTTGCCGCCATCCAGGCGGCCCGCGACGCCGGGCAGGACGTCACCACGGAGACGTATCCGTACGGAGCCGGCATGACCGAGATCACCTCGGCGCTCTACGATGATTGGGCCTCCTGGTCCGACGATCGGTTCTCGAACTTCCAGCTGGTCTCGACCGGGGAGCGTGCGACCCGAGAGACCTTCGGCGCCGCTCGGGAAGAGGGCGGATTCGTCATCAGCCATGGGCGCACGGAAGAGATGACCGCCGCCGCGGTGGCGAGCCCACTCACGATGATCGCGAGCGACGGGCTCCTGGTGGAAGGTCGTGGTCACCCCCGCACGTCGGGCACCTACGCGAAGGTCCTCGGCCGGTACGTGAGGGATGAAGGGCTCCTCGGCCTGGAGGAAGCGATCGCGAAGATGACCCTGCTGCCGGCCCTGAGGCTCGAGTCCCTGTCTCCCGTGTTCGCGAAGAAGGGGCGGCTGCAGGAGGGCATGGATGCGGACGTGACCGTGTTCGATCCGGCGACCGTGATCGATCGATCGACATACGTGGACGCGGCCATTCCCTCGGAGGGCATCCCGTTCGTGATCGTGGGTGGTGAGGTCGTCGTGGAGGGAGGTGCGCTCACCGGAGCGCGTCCAGGCCGGGCCGTCCGAGCGCCCGTGCGATAGGGCCTGACCGGAGGCCGATCAGAGCGGGCCTCAATTGCCGGTTCCGTGCGTGCGCGGCATTTTGGCGGCCGGTCGATCCCGAGCCGCTTGTCCTCGGCAGATTCGGGGCTCCGCGCTCCTCCCTTATCGAGATACAACCATGAAGTTGCTGCCGTCGTCGTCCCACTCGATCTCCCGACGTCTCCCCATCGGCCTTCTCGCTCTGGTCGCCGCCCTCGTCGTGGGGACGGGGCAAGCCGCGGGACAGATCGATCTCACGGCGCTTCAGGACGAAGCCGTGGAGTGGCTTCAGGAGTATATCCGCATCAATACGATCAACCCTCCGGGCAACGAGACGCTGGGGGCCGAGTTCTTCGCGGAGATCTTCGACGCCGAGGGCATCGCATACGAGATGGCCGAGTCAGCCCCGGGGAGGGGCAACATCTGGGCGCGCCTGGAGGGCGGAGACGAGCCCGGAATCGTCCTTCTGCACCACATCGACGTCGTCCCGGCCG
>JBDHDM010000027.1:0-19439 GCA_039591515.1 Gemmatimonadota bacterium
AACGTTCGGTTCGATCACGTGGAGCATGACCGGGAGCTCGCGCGCGCCGGCGATCCCGCGTCCACCTGCGTCTCGTGTCACGCCGACAGCGCCGGGGCACGCATGAGTGTCGATAGCGGACCGCAGCTCGAAACGTGTTGGTCGTGCCACGCCCACGAGCGCGACGAGCATTATACAGGGGGCCCGGATGCCGAATGTGCGGCCTGCCATGTGCCCATGGCCCGCTCGGAGTTCGATCGCGAGAGGCTCCTCGCCCTGGAAGCCCCCGCCGACCACGACGCGCCCGAGTTCCTCCTCGCCGGACACGGCGACGCGGTGCGCGAGGATCTTGCGCGATGCGCCACCTGCCACGTGCACGGCGACGCGGTGCGCGAGGATCTTGCGCGATGCGCCACCTGCCACGTGCAGGACCGGTGCACTGCCTGTCACGTCGATCCCGACCTGACCGAGATCGCATCCATCCCCGCCGCGCCCGTCGATATGGACCAACCGGTGTGGGAGGCCGAGTATCCCGAGCCCCCGACCCACGAAGCCTTCGGCTTCCGGTCGGCCCACGCGCCGGAGGGCGGCGACGCTACGAAATGTGCCACGTGTCACACTCGTGACACGTGCTTCTCCTGCCATGTCGAGCCCGCGCCGGAACCGGTCGCTTCGCTGCCCGGTCGCGCCGACGTGGTTGCACCGGGCGTGGATCTCGAGGTGGACCCGCCGGATACCCACGGTTCGCCCTTCTTCCTCTCGGCGCACCCGACCATGGCGGCGGCGGATCCGGGGAGCTGCGCCACCTGCCACACCGAGACGTACTGCGTCGCGTGTCATGACGGACCCTCCGATGGCGGATACCATCCGCCGAGCTTCGTTTCGCGGCACAACGCCGACGCCTGGGGCCGTTCTCAAGAGTGTGCCACCTGCCACAGCACGGCCGCCTTCTGTCGGGCCTGCCACGAGCAGACCGGGCTGGGGAGTCGGGCGAGGCTCGGGGCCGGCTACCACGACGCCGAACCTCTTTGGCTCCTCCGTCACGGCGGGGCGGCCCGTCAGAGTCTCGAAAGCTGTGCCTCATGCCATCAACAGAACGACTGCGTGCAGTGCCACGGTGTCTTGGGCGCGTTCCGCATCAGCCCGCACACGGACGACTTCGATGCCGAGCGCGCCTGGGCGAAGAGCCCGCGGACGTGTATCGCGTGTCATACCTCGAACCCATTGGGAGGCGGATCATGATGACTCGTCTACCTGGTCTGGCTGCCTTGCTCGTGCTGGCGGCGCTCGCCGCATGTCGACCCGGCGACCAACGGACCGACTCGGTCGACCCGCGGGCTGGAGAGCAGATACGGAGCTCGTGGAGCCCGGAGGTCGTCACGCTCGTCGATGCGGGGAATGCGGCCATTCGAGCGGACTCCTTCGACCTCGCCAAGGAGCACTTCGAGGCCGTCATCGAGCTCGAGCCCGAATTGGTGGTCGGCTGGTTCGGGCTGTACATGGCCGAGCAGGGACGGGGTGATACGGAGGCTGCCCAGGCTGCTCTGGAGCAGGCACAGAGGGTCCAGTCCGGAGCTTCGCTGATCCACCCCGAGAACGAAGGGGAAGAGGGGTGAGGACCGCGAGAATGGCCGGGCTTGGATCCACGATGGTGACGATGTTGGTTGCCGCATCGTGTGGTCACGAGTTCGAGCCTCCCGACCGCGAGGCGAGGGTCGCCGAGGCGGCCGAGCTCTTTGCCGCGGTCTCCTTCGACACGGTCACGTGGGAAAGCGACGACGAGCGCGCATTGGTGGGCAACGAGTTCTATGCGGCGCGGTGCCGGGACTGTCACGGGACGCTTGGCAGAGGGGCAACGCCCTACGCCGCCGAACGGGATCTGGAGGTCCCCTCTGTGGTGGAGGCGGAGTGGCGGTTCGCGAACCGGCCCGACTCGGTCCGGTTTCACGTGTACGTCGGCCACGCGGCGGGCATGCCGAATTGGGGTGTGGCCAACGCCACGCTCCGGCAGATCGACGCCGTGACCTTCTACATCCTCGAGCGCCTGCGGCCGGAGATTCTCGAAGGGGGCTGAAGCCCGAGTCGCAATTCAGCCGGAGGGGAACGGCGCGCTGAGCTGCTCCGGCTGCATCGTGGCCATGTAGGCCACGAGGTCCCAGAGCTCTGCATCGGTGAGCACCAGATCCCACGGGGGCATTTTCGACCCGTGCGCTGTGCCGAATCCGCTCTTCATGCGCTCGAACAGGGTGTCCCACGAGCGGCGAGCGACCAGCGAGTCGATGGTCAGGTCCGAAGGCTCGAACCCGGAGAGGAACGACGCCACCGGCCCGTCGCCTCGGCCCTCGAGCCCGTGGCACGCCACGCAGTACTGGTCGTACAGCTCGCTACCGCCGAGAGCGCTTCCTGGAATCTCGGGCGGATAGGCCAGCGCCGACACGTAAGCCAGGGCATCGGCGAGGTGCACGGACTCCAGCAGATCCATCACGAAGGGACCGTGGTGGTGCGCCTCGGGATCGTTCAGGTCGAGGCCCGCCTGGAAGAGCGCGAGCAGTGCGCTCGAGCTGCGCCCGGCGAAGTCCTGTGTGTGAAACGTCGGCGGCGGCGTTTCGCCGGCGTACGTCGCCACGGGGCCATCTCCGTGGCCACCGTGGCCGTGACAGGCCCAACAGACACCCTCGTAGATCGCCTCACCGCGGAGCTGCTGCTGAGAAAGGCGGAAGTGGGGCTCGGGCGAGGTCCCCAGGTCCGGGGGTGGCGCGCCGCATGCCAGGAGCAGGAGCGGGATGAACGTCGAGATCCGCGCGCGCATGGTCACCTCCACGACGGGATGCGGCCCCGAGTCCTTCGCAATCCGGCGCGCCGTGGTTCGAAGGACTTCCTCGGGAAGAACCTGCGGCGGTGCGTCGTGAAGCGCTGTAGGGCTTTCTCCCATCCCTGCAGCCGGGAAAATGGGGCAGGGAATCCCCCCACCCCGCAGGGAGGAGTCCTCCCTGCAGCCTCGCGGACGGCACGGGCGCACATTCGCACATGCGCTCGCCAGAGAGCGGGCGGCCAGCAGACAGCGGTTGCGATACTGATCGACTCCAGCCGATCGAGGACTCCATGGCCCCCGGACCGTTCCGAGCCCGCAGGGTGATGTCAGGGCCGGGAGCGCGGCGAGGGTTGCGAGTGGCTCGGTTTTTCCCGGGACGTTGTGCTGTGGCAACCGTCCTGAGATCGCTGCTGCTCTGGCTGTGCGGCGCGCTCGCGTTGGCGTCGGGCGTCGATGCAGCCCCGACACGAACGCCGCTGCCGGTTGCGCAGGTCACGCAGGTGGCGGACTCGAGCTTCCAGCACGACCGGCACGAGGACTTCGAGTGCCTCGACTGCCACGCCATGGGATCGGGCCACGGCGCTCTCCGGGTGCGCGACGTGACGGACTGCCGCCTCTGCCACCACGTCCCCGAGCAGGTGAATCGGGTTTGTGCGGACTGCCACGAGCCAACCGAGCTCGGCCCGCTCGTCTATCAGCGCGAACGCACCATGAGACTCTCCGTGGTGGAGAGCGCCGTGACCCGCCGCATCGACTTCTCTCACCAAGTTCACCAGGAGCGGGAGTGCGTGGAGTGTCACGTCGGTGGGCCGTCACTGGCCGCTCCGGATCTGGATTGTCAGGCGTGTCACGAAGAGCACCACGTCGAGACGAGCTCAGGGTGCGTCGCCTGTCACCGCACGCCCGAGGCCGACGCTCACACGCTCGAGGTCCACCTGACGTGCTCCGGCGCGGGGTGTCACGTCGACCCCCCGTTCGAGGCATCGCCCCTCACTCGGGTCGCCTGTCTGTGGTGTCACGAAGACCAGGAGACCCACGAGCCGCAGGAGGACACCTGTATCGAGTGCCACTTCCTGGGAGGTCCGGCATCACCGGCCTCGCGCGGGGGCGTCCCGTGGACCACCCAGTCGAGGATACCGGCTGCGACGCCCGGAGACGGCGCCGGTGCGTTGCCGATCGGTACTCGGGTGCCCTACGATCGAGCCACTTCACTTCGAGGTCATTGAAGATGCCGATCTGCAGCTATCTCGTGATTCCGGAAGCAGGTGCGACCGCCCGCGTCTCGGCCGAGCTCTCTCGGATTCCCGGGTGCGACGTCATCCCGGCGCAGAATCGGGAACTGCTGATCCTGATCACCGAGACGGGGGGGCGGGAAGCAGACGAGGCTCTCCGCAAGGAGGTGGAGGGCCTCGACGGCGTCGAGGCCCTGGTCTTCACCTTCGGCGAGATCGACTCCATGGCGGTCGGAGACTCAACCGGGTTCGGGCGGCTGGCGAAGACGCGGCCCCGGCCGGCCGCGTCACGGCGCGGCAGGGAGGACGCCCGATGAGCCCCCTTGATCGCCGGGAGTTCCTGCGGCGTGCAGCTCTGGCCGCGGCCGTGGGTTCGGCTTCGGCGCTCGTGCCCGGTATCTCGTTCGGGGCGGAAGTCGACTACACGGATCCATCGCTCCGAGACGTCGAGTGGCGTCGGACCCCGTGTCGTTTCTGCGGCGTAGGCTGCGGGCTCCTGGTCGGAATCGAGGATGGTCGGGCCGTGTCGGTGAAGGGTGATCCCGAATCCCCGGTCAACCGTGGCTTGGCCTGCGTCAAGGGATACCACTCGGTGCAGGCCCTGTACGGTCGCGACCGCCTCACGCGCGCCAAGGTCCGTCGGGGCGGCCGGCTCGTCGACGTGCCTGTGCAGGAGGCGCTCGACGTCGTCGCCGAGCGACTCAGGCAGACGGTGGAAGAGCACGGCAAGGACGGAGTCGCCATGTACGGTTCCGGCCAGTGGACGATCCCCGACGGATACGTGGCGTCGAAGCTGTTCAAGGGGGCCATCGGGACGAACAACCTCGAGGCCAATGCGCGCCTGTGCATGGCGAGCGCGGTGACGGGCTTCATGACGAGCTTCGGCCTCGACGAGCCCATGGGGTGTTACGAGGATATCGACCACGCGGACGTGTTCGTTCTGTGGGGCAACAACATGGCGGAGATGCACCCCGTGCTCTTCTCGAGGATGCTCGAGCAGCGCCGCCAGCGCCGAGACGTTCAGATCGTCGATCTCGCGACCAGGACGACGCGTACGAGCTACGCCGCGGACCGGTCGCTGATCTTCGCCCCGCAGGCCGATCTCGCCATCGCGAACGCCATTTGTCACGAGATCGTCCGCAACGACTGGGTCGATCACGATTTCGTCGATCACCACGCGGCGTTCAAGCGGGGTCGCACCGAGATCGGCTACGGCCTCTCCGACGACTTCCGGTTCGCGGACGAAGCCGTCGACGCCGATTGGGACGACTTCGTGGAGTTCCTCTCGGAGTACACTCCGGAGCGGGTTTCGGAGATCTCGGGCGTGGCCGCCTCGGACATCCGGTGGCTGGCGTCGCTGTACGGTGACCCCGCCAGCAAGGTCACGTCCTTCTGGTGTATGGGTGTGAATCAGCACACGCGCGGGACGTGGATGAACAACCTGATCTACAACATCCACCTTCTCGTCGGGAAGATCGCGACACCGGGCAACAGCCCTTTCTCGCTGACCGGCCAGCCGAGTGCCTGCGGGACGGTGCGGGAAGTCGGCACGCTCACGCATGCGCTTCCCGGAGGCCGCGTGAGCGACCAAGGCGCGCGACGCCGGGCTGCCGAGATCTGGGGCGTGCCGGAGGAGAACATTCCGGCGGCGCCGACGCACCACACCATGTCGATGTTTCGGGCGCTGGACCGTGGAGACATCCGGTTCCTGTGGGTGCAGGTGACGAACCCCATGGTCACGCTCCCGGCGCTGAATCGTTACCGGTCGGCCGCCGAAAAGGGTGACCGCTTCCTCGTGGTGTCCGAGGTGTATCCCACCCCGACCACCGAGGTCGCCGACGTCGTGCTCCCGTCCGCCATGTGGATCGAGCGCGAGGGCATGTTCGGCAACTCCGAGCGTCGGACGCAGCACTTCGGGAAGATGCTGGAGCCGCCGGGCGAAGCCATGAGCGACACGTGGCAGCTGATCGAGGTGGCTCGTCGCCTCGGCTACGAAGCGCTCTTTCCGTGGGACGAGTCGAACCACATCGAGCAGATCTGGAACGAGTACGTCCGCTTCCACGACCATCCGGAGCATCGGATGGCCCCCATCTCGGTGCTGCGGGACGGACCCGGCGCCATGTGGCCATTCGTGGACGGCCGCGAAGTGCGGTGGCGTTTCAACACCCAGACCGACCCCGCGGCCGATGCCAGCCACGGCGCGTTCGACTTCTACGGTACGCCGGATCACCGAGCCCGGATCTGGCTACGTCCGTACGAAGCCCCACCGGAGTGGCCGGACGAAGAGTACCCGTTTTGGCTGGGCACGGGACGGGTGCTCGAACATTGGCACACCGGGTCCATGACGCGGCGAGTCCCCACCCTGCATGCCGCGGTACCGAAGGCGTACGTGGAGCTGAATCCCGCGGACGCGCGCGAGATGGGGATACTCGACCGTGAGGTCGTACGACTCGTGAGCCGCCGCGGCTCGGTGGAGCTCGAGGCGAGGCTCGACTATCGGGGTCGCCCGGCCCGAGGGCAGGTCTTCGTACCGTTCTTCGACGAATCCGTCCTGGTGAACGAGCTCACGCTCGATGCCTACTGCCCGATTTCCGCCCAGCCGGACTACAAGAAGTGCGCTGTCCGCGTGGAGCGGCTCTCGACATGAGGAGCGGTGACGCGGCCCCGAGGCGGGAGCCCGGATGAGGTCGCGGCGTCCGCCTCCCGGCGTTCCCGGCTTCAGCCGGCTCGACATCGTGCGAGCCGTCGTGCTCATGACGTTCTTGGTGCTCGTGCTTGGAGCCGGCCTGGAACGGGATCGAGAGGAGCTCGTGTACCCGGAGCCGACCGTCGAGGCGGGAGGCGAGGCACCCATCGCGTCCGAGGCCAGGGTCTTCCTGACCAGAGAGGACGAGTTGGGAGTCGCGCCGGACTTCGACGACGATCGCCCCGCCCACGTACGGTCCATCGACATGTACCGGCGGCTGCGCGCGTTTCCGGGGGCGCCTCCACGCATCCCGCACGGGCTCACGACCGAGGAGTTCCAGACACAGAGCTGTAACGTCTGTCACCGGCGCGGCGGTTGGGTGGCTCGGTTCGCCACGTACGCCCCCGTTTCACCCCACTCGGACTACGTCGCGTGCCTGCAGTGCCACGCTCCGCGCGACGAGCTGGTGGGGCGTCCGCTTCGGGACGCCGACACGGGCGAGGTCTGCACACAGTGCCACGTGAATCCGGATGCGGCTTCTCCGAGCTTCGTCGCCCTGGATTGGCAGGCCCCCGTGTGGCCGGCCACGGACGTCCAGGCCCTCGAGGGCAGCCCGCACGTGATACCTCACACCGTGGAGTCGAGAGGGAACTGCCTGTCCTGCCACTCCGGGCCGGGTGCCGTCGTCGAGCTTCGCACCGACCATCCGGAGCGGGTCAACTGCCGTCAATGTCACGTGCCGGCGCCCGGCGCTCCGATCCCGTGGCCGCCGACGAGCGATTCCGGGCGCGGTGACGGAGGAGGCTCATGACCTCGAGGGCGTACGCTGGGGTCGTGGTGCTGTGGGTGGTGGCGGCTGCGCTCGCCGTGGCGTGGCGGTTGCCGAGGGCCGAGATCGCGGGCCCGAATGGGGCGGACGCTCTACCGACGGAGATCCGCGAACAAGATGCCGCCGCGAGCCTCGGGACCGGGGATACCCTGCCTACCGATCTCGCGGCCGTCACCATCGAGCCGGTTCAGGGCGAGTGGAGGGGGCCTGGGGAGCGGGACTTCTACGTTGCGCTGCGTACGGGCAGCGAAGGAAGCTACCGATATCGACCGTTCGGACGGGCGGTCTTCGACGTCACGCTACGGCTCGACGAGTCCACGATGAGCCAGGAGCCGTGCACCTCTTGCCATCAGGGGCAGGAGCCGGCCCGCGGTCGTGCCGATGGTGAAGGCGTGCATCAGAACATCCAGCCCCTCCACCCCGCTCAGACGGGTGCTCAGTGCCGGACGTGTCATGACGACGACGACGTCAGCCGCCTCGGCCTGGAAGGGGGAGGGACGGTCTCGCTCGACCACGCGTACCGTCTCTGTGCCCAGTGCCACTTCCGACAGGTTGAATCGTGGGCGTACGGGGCTCACGGCAAACGCCTGGTGGGCTGGAGTGGGCGGCGAGTGGTCGTGGGCTGCGCCGATTGTCACGACCCGCACCGTCCCGCAACGGAGACGCGGCCGCCCATGGCCGGTCTGAGTCTCCCAGGAGCCCTCAATGCGGAGGCGGGCGGGGCGGGCGCCCACGGGGAAGGCGAGGCCGAGCCCCCGGGAGGGAGGAATGACTGAGCGCCGAGAGCTCACCTTTGCCGACGTCCTGCGAAACGCCGGCATGCGGGAGGCGCAGAGTCGTCTCGAGCAGTTGATGCCCGATCCGGCGACCCTGGCGCCCTCGGCCGAAGGCCGCGGGCGAGATGCCTGTGGGTGCGGCGACTCGGCCTCGAACACGCTCATGCACAAGCCCATGGATCGAAGGCGCGCCCTGGGGACGCTCTTCGGCGCCGTGGCGGTCACGACACAGGCCGTGGGTGCGTGCGCGCCCATGACACCGGAGTCCGACGAGGAGCGAGAGGCCAAGCTCCTCCAGCGTGAGGAGTACTTCAAGGGCAATTACAGACGCATGACGCCCGAGGAGCGTGCGGATACAGTGCGACGGCTGGAGCGACTGGCCGAGCTTCGCGGGATGGGCGACGTGCGGATTCGCACCGGCGACGCAGTGCCCGGCGTCATGTACGGCTACGCGTTCAACATCTCGAAGTGCAAAGGCTTCCGGAATTGTGTCGAGGCGTGTGTCCAGGAGAACAACCTCGATCGGGCGAGCGCGGTCCAGTACATCCGGATCTTCGAGAAGCCTGACGGTGAGTCGATCGATGCGCTCGAGCACGCGGACGCCACCTACGGACACGCCGTCCCAGCCGAGGGACATCACTACCTGGGGACCCAGTGCTTCCAGTGCGCGAATCCTCCGTGTGTCTACGTCTGCCCGGTCCAGGCTACGTGGCAGGAGCCCGACGGCCTCGTCGTGGTCGACTACGACTGGTGCATCGGCTGCAGGTACTGCATGGCGGCTTGTCCGTACTGGGCACGCCGCTTCAACTGGGCCGAGCCCGAGGTACCCGCCGAGGAGCTGAACCCGAAGCAGCACTACCTCGGCAATCGGCTCCGCAAGATGGGTGTGGTGGAGAAGTGCACCTTCTGCATCCAACGCACGAGGGAGGGCCGGCTGCCGGCCTGTGCCGAGTCGTGCCCCACGGGAGCACGGGTCTTCGGAAACCTCCTGGACCCGGACTCCGAGATCCGCTGGGTCCTGGAGAACAAGCAGGTCTTCCGCCTCAAGGAAGACCTCGGGACCGAGCCTCGTTTCTGGTACTTCATGGACTAGGACCGCATGCATCTGAAGTGGTTTGTGTTGAGCGCCTTCCGATCGGCGACCACCGGTGGTCGCCGTTACCACCTGTGGATGGGTCTCCTGACCCTGCTCATGCTCTTCGGAGCGTACGGATACCACGTGCAGCTGCGCGACGGTCTTTCCGTCACCGGTATGAACGACCACGTGAGCTGGGGCCTCTACATCTCCAACTTCACCTTTCTGGTGGGGATGGCCGCGGCGGCCGTGATGCTGGTTCTACCAGCCTACGTGCTCGAGGACGTCGACTTCAGCAAGGCAGTGCTCATCGCCGAGGGCGTCGCGGTTTCGGCCCTCGTCATGTGCTTGGGCTTCGTCGTGGTCGACCTCGGCAACCCCCTCGCCTCATGGCACCTGACGCCGGGCATCGGGATCCTGAACTGGCCCCGGTCCATGCTGGCCTGGGACGTCATCGTCCTCAACGGGTACCTGGCGCTCAACCTGTTCATCCCCTTCTACATCCTCTACAGCCACTACAAGGGCGAGAAGCCGAACAAGGCGCGCTACGTGCCCTGGGTGTACCTGTCGGTTTTCTGGGCGGTGAGCATCCACCTCGTGACGGCGTTCCTCATGGCGGGGCTGCCGGCGAGGCCGTTCTGGAATCACGGTCTCATGGGCCCGCGGTTCCTGGCGACCGCATTCACCGCCGGTCCGGCCTACATGATCCTGCTCCTCTGGTTCGTGGACCGGAACACCGAGTACGACATCGACGCCGGAGCCTTCCGGAAGCTCGCGATGATCACCGCGGTGGCGGCGCAGGTGAACCTCATCATGTTGTTCTCGGAGATGTTCACCGAGTTCTACTTCCCCACCCACCACGTCGAGAGCGCCCGCTACCTGTTCTTCGGGCTCGACGGGCACGACGCCCTCGTACCGTGGATCCGTACGGCCATCGGCATGAACGTGGCTGCGACGGTCGTCCTGACCCTTCATCCGCTCCGGGAGCGGAGGAACTGGCTGCTCGGATCGTGTGCAGTGCTGTTCGTTGCGGTTTGGGTGGAGAAGGGAATGGGCCTCATCGTGCCCGGCTTCGTGCCCTCGCCGCTCGGTGAGATCGTGGAGTACTCCCCGACTTGGGTCGAGGTCGTGGTGACGGCCGGCATCTGGGCGATGGGGCTGTTCGTCCTCACGGCGCTCGTGAAGGTGGCGCTGCCCATCGAGCTCGGTGAGCTGAGAAGCCCTCTGCTCGAGGGCCATCGATCGAGCGGCAGGACCCGATCGAGTGGTCGGGCCCGGTCAACGCGTCCGCGCTCGACCGATCGGGTGCGGTCGGGTCCCTGATCTCCCCGATGCTCCCTGGCGTCAGCTACCGCCCACGGCTCGGTTGCCGATCTCTTCCGCCTCCACCGGCCTTGGCCCCGAGCCCTCGCTCGAGGCGACCTGCGCCATGGCGAACTTGAGCACATCCAGCGGCAACGGGATGATCGTGGAGCTGGACTGGCCTGCCAGCTCGACGAGGGTCTCCAGATAGCGGAGCTGGAGCGTCATCGGTTCCGAGCCCATGACGGAGGCCGCCTTCGTCAAGGTCTCGGCCGCCAGGTATTCACCTTCGGCATGGATGATCTTGGCTCGCTTCTCCCTTTCGGCTTGGGCGGCACGGGCCATGATCCGTTGCATTCCGTCGGGCAGCAGGACGTCCTTCACCTCCACCAGGCTGATGCGAACGCCCCAGGGGTCCTCCGTGTGCTCGTCGATGATGTCGCGAAGTCGCCCGTTGATGCGGTCGCGCTCCGACAGCACCTCGTCGAGGTCCGACTGACCGAGCACGCTCCGAAGTGACGTGAGGGCGAGCTGCTCCGTAGCCGTTCGGTAGTCGGCGACCTCCAGGACGGCCTTCACCGGATCGATGACGTTGAAGTACACCACCGCGTCGACGTGCACGGTGACGTTGTCTCGCGTGATCACCTCCTGCCGCTCGTCGAGGATCCAGGTGAGGGTTCGCATGTCGACTTTGATCATGCGGTCCACCCACGGGATCATGAACCGGATGCCTGGCTCCTTGGTGGCGACGTACCTCCCGAACCGCAGCTGAACGCCCCGTTCGTACTGGGTGATGATCCGAACACCCGGGGGGACGACGAGCAGGAAGGCCGCGACTCCGACCACGATCCACGGGAGGTAATCGAAGAGTACGTTCATGACGTGGTTCCCCCTCGTGGCTGTCGAGACGGCAAGGCGTCCGCTGACGCGGTCGTGCGTGTCGACGGACTGCCACCAATGTCGGAGTCTCGCCTCGGGAGGGCGAGAGGGGAGATTCCCACGTCGAACGTGGGGAAGTGCCGGGCAGTACACGCCGGCCGGCAAGGTGAAATTTGACGGTGCGGGAGGTGTCCCGCGTGAATCGGCAAGCAGGGAGGACGCCATGGCGCCCGGACCTTTCCACATAGACGTGACCCGGCGGGACGGATTCCGCTTCGACATCCTCTTCGACGACGAGAGCTGGGAGCCGGTGATCGTGGACGAGCCGGCCCCTCTGGGAACGGGCACCGGCCCCAACGCGGCCCGCCTGCTCGCTGGAGCGGTGGGCAACTGCCTCGCGGCCAGCCTGCTTCTGTGCATGGAGAAGGCACGGGTGACGATCAGCGACTTGCGGGCACGCGTCGAGGGCACGATCGAGCGCAACGATGAGGGTCGCTTCCGCATCGAACGCCTCGACGTGACGCTCCTTCCCGTCGTGGAGGGGGAGCCCACGGCCCGGTACGACCGATGCCTCGGCATCTTCGAGGACTTCTGCATCGTCACGCAGAGCGTGCGGGACGGGATCGCCGTCGACGTGCGCGTGCAGCCCGAGTTCGTGCGTCCGGAAGCACCACGGCCCGAGCCCGAGCTCGTCGAAGCCGGGGGCTGACCTCCCCGTGGAGGCCAAGGCACGCCGAGCTCTCATTACCTTCGAGGGGGTCGAGCTCGGATACGGCCGGCCCCTCGTCCTGAAGGACCTCGACTTCGATATCGAGGAAGGCGAGGTGCTCGGTCTGGTCGGTCCCAACGGGGGTGGGAAGACGACCGTCCTCAGGGCCGTGCTCGGAGTGCTCCAACCGCTGAACGGACGAGTGCACAGGCACCGGCCGGAGATCCGGTTCGGGTACGTGCCGCAACGGTCTCGGCTCGATGGACGGTGGCCGCTGCGCACGCTCGACGTCGTGCTGATGGGCCTCTACCGGGAGGCCGGCCTCGTCCGACGTCCGTCCCGCCGCCACCGCGAGGAAGCGACGGCCTTGCTGGAGTATGTCGCGCTCGGCCCGGAGGCCGAGCGCGAGTTCTCGACCCTGTCGGGTGGGCAGCAGCAGCGTGCCCTCCTCGCCCGGGCCCTGATCACCCGGCCGGACGTGCTCGTGCTCGACGAACCCTTCGCCGGCCTCGACGTGGCCGGAACGGCCCAGCTTCTCCGGATCGTGGGTGAGCTCCACCGTGAACGAGGCCTCACGGTCATCATGGCGAGTCACGACCTCAACACCGTCGCGAATCACGTGGAGCGCGTAGCTCTCGTGCTGTCCGGCGCTTTCCGGGTCGGGCGCTCGGAGGAGGTGCTGACCTCGGAGGGGCTCACCGGGCTGTACGGGGTGTCGATCGACGTGGAGCGCGTCGGCGGACGGGTGGCGATCGTCGTCTCGAGTGGAGCGGCGACATGATCGAGATGCTCCTCTTCTACCAGGAAGCGCTTCTGGGCGCCCTCGTGCTGGCACTCGGGTGCTCGGTTCTGGGCGTGTACGTCGTGCTTCGCCGGATCGTCTTCGTCGGGGCTGCGTTGGCGCAGCTGTCGTCGGCAGGCGTCGGGCTCGCCGTGTTCGTCGCTTCGACCGGCCTGGGCCTCGGCTGGCTCACGGACGAGCTCACGATCTCGCTGGCCGTGACGATGGCCGGCGTCGCCTTCTTCGGCTATCAGGCCGGACGGCAGCGGATTCCCGCGGACGCGGGTCTCGGCGTGGCGTTCGTCGTGGCCGGCGGTGCTTCCGTCCTGCTCGTGGCACGCTCGGCGACGGCGGACATCTACGACCTCTTCTTCGGTGGCGACATCCTGCTGATCTCGATCGAGGAGATCCGCCTGCTCATCCTCGTGGTGGTCGGCGTCCTCGTGGTGCACACGCTGTTCTTCAAGCAGTTCCTCTTCGTGTCGTACGATCCCGAGATGGCGGCGACGCTCGGCTATCGGGTCGTGGGGTGGGACCTGCTCCTCTACATGACCTTCGGAATCGTCATCACGCTCGCGATGCAATCCGTGGGCGTGCTGCTCGTCTTCAGCTATCTCGTGCTGCCCGGCGTGAGCGGACTACTGCTCGGGCGGCGGCTACGCTCCGTCTTCGCCTGGTCGGTTGCCACGTCGGCGCTCGGCACGATGCTGGGCTTCGTCGCCTCCGTCGCGTTCGACCTGCCTTCGGGGGCGTCCATCATCGTGATGATGGGTGTGCTCACCGGGGTGGCCTGGGTGGTCGACGCCTCGCGGCGAACGAGGGCCGTCGCCTCCTAGTGGTGACGCCTGAGCCCGGCCAGGAGGGAGTCGACCCAGTGATCGACGAGGTCGAAGTACGAGACCACGCCGTCGGCGCCTCCCGGATAGAGCGCCACGACCACGGCCCGCCCCTCCCCACGGGCGGCGACCGCCAGCACGCGGCCGTCGTCGAAGTAGTTGGCCGCGAGCACGATGTGGTGACCGTGCTCGTGCATGTGCCCCACGAGCTGGGAGAGGTGGCGCGGTGTCGCGGGAATTCCCGGACGCGACTCGACATAGTCAGCGCACGTGACGCCGAAGCGATCCTCGAGGTACGCCCAGTTCTTGTGGTAGCAGACGATGTCCAGACCCTTCAGCGGGCGAGCCCGCGCGAGCCAGCCCCCGAGGCGTGCGCTGAGGGGCGTGCCGTTCAGCTCGTTGGACGCGAGGAAGTCGTCGAGCGTTCCGGACATCGCAAGGCGCTCCAGCGTGTCGCCGCCCAGGATGTCGACGAGCTCGTCTCCGAACAGGGCGCGGTGGATGCGGTCGGCGAAGCTCGTGAGGCCCGCGTCCCATACGGCCTGGCGGGCCGGATCGACCCGACGCAGTCCGATGGCGATGTTCCTCGCCACCTGTAGCGCCCGGAGCGGATCCGTGTGGACGTGCGGGTTGCCATAGATGTGGACATCACCCTCACTGCGACTGACGATTTCCGGAACGTCGAGCAGGGTGATGTCCGTGTAGGCGGTGACGTACCCCTCCCCACCTTCGGCTACGTCTGCGTTTCCAGCACGGTCCAGGAGTGCCGGTACCCAGAGCTCGAGATCCAGCCCGGTCGTCACGAAGACGTCCGCGTTGCGCACGGCTACCGCGAAGCTCGGCGTGGGCCGTACGAAGTGGGCGTCTACGACGGGCCCGGCAATCGACTCGACCTCGATCGCGTCACCCCCGACTTCCTCGGCCAGCGAGGCGTAGACGGCCAGGGTCGTCACGACCCGTACCGGCTCTTGTCCGGCGGCGGCCGCCGCGATGAAGATGTCGCCGATTCCGACGACGGCCGCGGCCATCAGGCACACGGATGGGTTCCAACGGCGCCCGAGGCGAACGCGGAGACGGCGATTCCCAGGCCCGGCGTCAGTACGTCTCATGCTTGTGCGGCCCCATGGCGACGGTGGTCTGGATGAGGAAGAGGCCCCGACGTCCGGTCGGCCCGTCGAGCAGGTCGTATTCGGCTCGGATCCGGACCCACTCACTTTGCCACCAAGAGAGGGTCGGCGCGAAGAGCCACGAGTCCTGGGCGGGGTCCAGCGGGTTCTCGACGTAGTCGAAACGACCGCCCACCCACCACTGTCGACCGAGTCGAAGCTCGGCCAAGCCGAAGGCGCCGAGTGCCGACGAGGTCTCGGGAGCCGCTCCGATCGGATCGCGGTCGTTGAGCATGACCGCCCCACGCACGTTGAGCTCGCGGTACAGCGCCCGCTCCGGAGGACGCCAGTTGAATCCGGCTTCCAGGTGGAGCAGTCGGTTCCCCGCCGTCGCGCCGGTCCCGTCCTCGCGCGTGCCCGTGAGGCCGCTCACGCCCACCTCGAAGTAGGTCGCCGAGGAGAGCTGCCAAAAGGCGTTCAGGTGGGCGAGGTAGGAGAGCCGGCTCGACTGTCCGAAGAACGCGTTGTCGCTCTGAGCGATCTCCACCCATCCCTCATAGGCGCCGGCTCTCTCGAACGGTGCGAGCCAGTGAACCGAGAGACCGGTCTGCGCCAGGCCTTCCTCACCGAAGAAGGTCTGATAGGGGAGGAAGTAGCTCTGCCCCGGGAGGGCGTGGGCATGCCACCGGTTGTAGCTCCCCAGACGCTGGCGGAACTTGCCCACCGTGAAGCCGAAGCCCCCCGGCACGTTCACCCACTCGACGTAGCCCTCCTCGACCTCGGTCACCCCACCCTCTCCGTGCTCCTCCTCTCCCTCGTCTGCGTCCTCCCCGAACGGATCGAGCGCGTTCGCTCCATGCCTGTGATGGCCGATGAAGACGCTCGCCCGGGAATACGGATCGAGAGCGGACTGGAAGGCGAATTCGAATTCCCGTGCCGAGAAGTTGCTCTGGTGCGCCTCCCCCTCGGCGAGCATCGCGAGGATGTCGCCCGTGACGCTGATCTCCGGGTTCAGTGCCTGGAGGGATCGCTGGCGGCCGACGAAATCCGGGTCTTCCGGCTCGTCGGCGGGTGGCTCTTCGGCCCGCGCCGCCGCTTCGGCTGCTGCCCGCAGTCGTTCGATCGGGTCCTCTTCTGCCGCAGGCGCGGCCTCGAGCTCCCGAACGAGCGCCACGAGGCTGTCCATCGTGGCGCGAAGGCGGACGATCTCCACCCGGAGCGAGTCGACCGCCAGGGAGTCGGTGCGCACCGGCTCCTGGGCGATGGCCCCTCCGTGGACGGCGAGCAGCGCAACCGCGAGGGTCGGAGCCACGAATCCGTGCACGTGCATTGGATCGACCTTCCGAACCGTGAATCGGGTCCTATCGGACGTTCACGGATCGTGCGGTCGGCGACAATCGGAGAATCACGCATCGAGGCGTGGGAGGGTTCCCCACGGAGTCGTCGAGTGGAGCCGCTCGGCGATGGCCTCGGCCCCCCGGTCGGGGTCCGCCGGTTCGCGGGGCCGGTGGCTCTCATCGGTCCGCCTCCGTCGACGTCGTCGAGCCCGTGATGAACGCGATCGCGGCCTCGAGCTGCCGATCCAAGCCCGAGAGCACCTCCGTCTCGGTGTTGTCTACGGGCACCTCCGGCGGAATGCCAGGACCCTCGAAGACTCGGCCCTCGGCATCGGTGACGACCTGAGGCACAATCGAATATTGCCACCCGTTCGACAGCTCGCCCCCGACCTTCTCTCCGTGGTTTCCCGCCGTGGGCGAGCCCATCACGGTGACGTTCGGAAGCACCTGGAACGCCATCAAGGTTCGCTCGGCGGCACTGTTGGTCAGCCCGTTGGTGAGCACCACGACCGGCACGTCGATCCGGGCTCCCGGGCCGGGCTCGATGTGCCACTCGACACGCTGCCCCAACTCCCCACGTCCCGCCCCGGTTTTGGTACGCGTCGTGAACGCCAGCCTGCGGGCATCCGCAAAGTGGCGCGCGAACAAGAACCCGTTCCGGAAGTCGCCTCCGGGGTTGTGGCGCAGGTCGATGATGACGCCCCGTCGGGGTCGGATCAGGTCCAGCAAGTCGTCGACGTGCGGGATCGACTCCCCCCAGTGGCTCACGTGGACGTACCCGACGTCTCCTTCGAGGACGCCGTAGCGGGCAGCGCCGGCCCGGAACGGCCCCGTCTCCATCCGCTGGAAGACGATTCCGAGGTCGAGGTGGAAGTCGAAGGTGTCTTCTCGAAACGAGCGTTGCGCGACGAAGACGGGCCTGTCCGGGGCCACGAGGGTCACGTGTCCGTCGTCGAGCTCGGCCAGGAGCCCGGTAGCGGCGGTGAAAAGACCGTCGTCGTCGGAGCTCGGCGCCGGTCGATATCGGTCGAATGCCGCATCCCAGTCGACACCACGCGCTTCGAACGGAGCGTATCGCTCGTCGAATGTCTGCCAGAGCTCGTCGTAGAGCGCCTGAGCGTCCTTCTCATGCGGTGCGTCGAGGATCAGCGATTCGCACCCCAGGGCGGTCACCAGCGAGGTGAGGAGGGCCAGGCGTCTCATCGGTCGCTCCCGGGCCAACGGAGGAACGCCCCCAGGTCCAGGCCGGCGCGAATCGAATCGAAACGTCCCTTCCCGTGATAACGCACGAACCCGAATCGTAGCGCTGCGTGCACGCCGACGTGCGAGCCCAGCTCCTGCTGGATCCTCATGCGTGCCGACACGCCGCGGAGAGAGGCGGGGGTGAACCAATCGCCCTGTTCCAGGCGATGGGAGACGTCACTACTCGCTTGGAGACGCTCCTCGTCGACGGTCGAGTACGGCGGGCGTGTTGCCCATCCCACCAGCGGAATGCGCAGGCGCAGCTGGAGCGCTCGGCCAGGACCGAGGTCGAAGTCGTGGCGTCCGGCGAGGTCGAGAGAAACGAAGTACAGGAACGCCTCCGCCGCGCTCGCGCCGAACTCGTACTTGGTGTGCGAGGCATCCGCCGCCACCGCGAAGCCCGCCCACCATCTGTTCGCCAAGCGCAGGAGCAGGGTGTACGAGGCGCTGAGGATCTCTGCCTCGCTCTCGGGGGTGCCGACGTTCTGCCCCCGCCGAGTGAAGTTGAAGCCTCCGTCGGAGGCCACGTCGAGCTTTCCGTACCACCCCTCGATCTCGTGGTCGCTGCCGGGCGTGGCGAAGGAGAGGTAGAACCCGTTCTGATGTACGTCCGTCCCGCTGTACGTTCTCGGCGAAACGAGCGGATCGAGGCTGGCGAAGTAGTCCGCGCTCACGCCGAGCCCCAATCGAGCGACGACACCGGCGGCGTCTGGATGCTGCGCCGTACATGGGGAGTTCAATCCCAGCGCAGCGACTGCCCCGACAGCGACGATCGATACCGATTGATGGAGTCCCTTCCTCACGTTCACCTCCCTGTCCCGGCACGGCGATCACGCGCCGCGCGTTCGCGATGGCCTTCGACTGGAAAGCGCCGATCGGCAGAGAAGTCCGCAATCGAAGGCCGACGTCGGTTTGATCGCGGGCGCTCCACCGCCGTATCGTTCGGCCCCGGAGGTGACGAACGCCGTGACGCAACAAGCTTCCAGCCCGAACCGAGAGCCCGGCGAGCCGCTCTTCGGCCAGGCGTACGACGAGCTGCGAGCGCTTGCCGGCGCCTACCTGAAACACGAGCGGCGAGACCACAGCCTGCAGGCGACCGAGCTCGTCAATGAGGCGTATCTCCGGCTGGAGGGTGGAGCCGGACCCGACTGGGTGGACCGGTCCCACTTCTTCGCGG
The DNA here is from genome assembly GCA_039591515.1 of Gemmatimonadota bacterium. GTDB lineage: Bacteria > Gemmatimonadota > Gemmatimonadetes > Longimicrobiales > Gaopeijiaceae > UBA2589. The sequence continues at coordinate 18,759 of JBDHDM010000027.1, forward strand.
TCGCGGCGCGCGCCATGCGACGCGTTCTGGTCGATCACGCCCGATCCCGAGGACGAAAGAAGCGGTTCGGTGGCCTGCAGCGCGTGACGCTGGCGGAGGGAATCCACGGGCGGAGCGAGCTCGAGCTCGACGCCGTGGTCGACCTCGACCGAGCCATATCGCGGCTGGCCGATCTCGACGAGCGACAGGCCAGGGTCGTCGAGCTGCGCTACTTCTCCGGCCTCGGAATGGCGGAGGTCGCGGATTTCCTCGGCGTGTCCAAGCGCACGGTCGAGGGGGACTGGGCGCACGCGAGGGCATGGCTGCGCAGGGAGCTTTCCGGACGCGGTCGAGACCCGGCGTGACGGATCCACGGCACGACCTCGAGCGGCGCCTCTTCCTCGACGCCCGGGACCTCTCGGCCCCGGAGCGTGAACGCTTCCTGGCCGAAGAGTGCGGTGAAGACCTCGAGCTCCGTGACGCGATTCGCGAGCTCCTCGAGCTCGACGACGACGGCGCCTCGCTCGTCGGTGTGGGCGGGTCCGACCCGGTGCGCCGCATTCGAAGAGCGGTCGAGGACGTCCCCAGCGATGTGCTGCGCGCCGGTGTACGACGCCTCCAGACCGTGGCCGCGCTGCTGCCCATGGTGCTCGTGGTCATGTGGCTGATCCCGGTCGCCGTGCAAGGGGAGCTGGCGCGGGA
>JBDHDM010000028.1:0-18935 GCA_039591515.1 Gemmatimonadota bacterium
CGGTGCGTGAGGGGGGAGGTCTATTCGGTGCGGAGGGCCTCGATCGGGTCCATGCGTGCGGCCTGGACCGAGGGGACGAGGCCCGCCAGCAACCCGACGAGCCCGATCAGGGCGGCCGCTCCGACGAATGTCAGGGGGTCACGGGCCGGCACGTCCACGAGGAGTGAATCCACCAGGCCGGCCAGACCATACGCCACCACCAACCCCACGGCCGTTCCCGCGGCGATGACTCGTCCGGCTGCGACGAGCATGAGGCGCAGGAGGCCCGTCTGTCGAGCGCCCAGAGCCGCCCGGACCGCCATCTCTCGTGTTCGCTGGGAGGCGGCGTGAGAGACGAGGCCATAGATCCCCAGGCACACCAGCAGGAGTGCAGCGAGGCCGAAACCGGCGAGGATCCGCTGCGTCACGACGCGTTCGCGCAGCAGGCCGGTGACTCGGCGATCGAGTCGTTCCACCTCAACGGCGAGCGACGGATCGGAGGCTCGGATCGTCACGCCCACTTCGCTTCCGAGGGACGCCGGGTCGGCATCACCTCCCCGAACCACGACCGTCATCCCCCGCGCCCAGCGCGGCACCTGCCTGTGCAGCACGTAGAGCTCGGGCTGTACGTCGGACTCGTGTCCGTCGTGCCGAACGTCGTCCACGACCCCGATCACCGTGAGCCACGGCGCGGCGCCTTCGTACATCCAACCCTCCATGCTCGGTGCGGCGAGCCGTTGGCCGATCGGATTCTGGTCCGGCCAAGCCCGATCGGCCATGGCCCGGTTCACCATCGTCACCCGCTCCGTGCCCAGGTCATCGCTCGCGGTGAAGTCGCGGCCCGCGTGGAGCGCGATCCCGAGCGTCTCGAAATAGCGCTCGCTGACCACACGGTATCCGCCACCGAAATCCGGCTCGGGGTCGTGGGGGAATGACAAGAACGACGTGCCTCCCGGGCCGGTCGGAATCCAGTTGGCCACGGCGGCCGATCGCACCCCGGGGATCTGGTGGAGGTCGTCGAGGAGGACGCGCCAATACTCCACCGCGAGCGTCCCCGACCGATACTCCTCACCGTTCAGATCGATCTCGGTCACGAAGACCCCGTCCGGATCATAGCCGAGGTCTCGACTGACCACCGCGTGAAGGCTCCGGAACAGGAGGCCGCCCCCGATGAGGATCGCGAGGGCGAGTGCGACCTCTGCGCCGACCAGGACCCCGCCCGGAAGGCCCCCGCCGCCCCGCACTGCTCTGCGCCCCACCGAAAGGGCGGGGGCCCTCGAGGCACGCACCGCGGGCACCAGGCCCGCCAAGAGCCCGGAGCCGACGGTCACCGCAGCGGCGAAGAGGGCGACCCGGAGGTCGAGCGCGATCGCGCGGGACCGAGGGAGCCCCGTGCTCAGCCTCTCCAAGAGGAGGCCTTCGACACTCCATACGATCACGATGGCGAGCAGGCCCGCCAGTGCGGCGACCCCCAGGTACTCGATCAGGAGCTCGCGTACGATCGGCCCCCGACCCGAGCCCAGGGCCAGTCGAACCGCGACCTCGGGTGCTCGACGGCGTGCTCGGGCGAGACCGAGGCCTGCCAGGTTCGCGCAGACGACGAGGAGCACCGCGGCCACCGTGGCCATCAGAAGCCAGAGCGTGCGAGCGGTATCGGCGACGACGACCTGGTGAAGCGACGTCACGTGCACACCATGGGAGTGGAACGCCCCCTCCGGATCGGTGTCTCGGATCCCCCGGGCAACCGCATCGAGCTCGGCACGGGTTCGAGTGAGATCGGCGTCGGCCTGGAGCCGGGCGTAGGCCTGGAAGTTGATGTTGTTGCGCTGGGCGCCGCTTCCCGGATTCACATGGAACGCGACCCACAGATCGGTCCGCTCGGGGAACGCGTCCCGGTCGTCGAGCACGCCGACCACTTCATAGGGGCGGCCTGAAATCGAGAGCGTGCGGCCGAGGGATTCCTGCGCCGAGCCGAAGTGGCGGCTCGCGAAGGACGAGGATAGGACCGTGACCAGGCGGACTTCCTGGCCGTCGGCGTAGACGAGTGCCCGTCCTGCAACGAGCCGTGGCCGGAAGACCTCGAAGAAGTCTCCTCCGACGGCCGTGCCGGTGACCCGGAACGTCTCGTCGGCCAGCCGGACGCTCAGGCGGTCCTGCCGGGAGAGTCCGGTCGCTGCGAGCGTCGTTGTCCCGGCTCTCCAGTCGTGCCAGTTCGCCATGGAGACGCGGTCGTACGGTGCGCCCTGCTCACCAACGGACTGGAGCGAGACCAGGAGGTCCGCCTCGGGAAAGGGCAGAGGACGCAAGAGCACACCGTCGAAAACCGCGAACATCACCGTCGTGATCGCGATACCCAGCGACAGGATGCACACGGACACGGCGGAGTACGTGGGAGCGCGTACGATTCGTCGAAACGCGAGACGGACGTCCCGCGAAAGCGCATCGATCAGACGGCGCCAGTCGAGGCGCGCCTCCCGCCGTCGAGCCGACGCGTACAGAGCGCGCCTCGCACCCTCCAGATCCCCAAAGCGACGCTCTGCCTCGGCCCGGGCCTCTTCGGGTGTGAGTCCTCGTCGGATCAGCTCCTCGACGCGCAACTCGATGTGCGTGCGTAGCTCCTCGTCGAGCTCACGTCGGAGCGCCGCTCTGCGACCGGGGCGGAGCCGGAAGACGGGGCGGTAGTCTGGCATGGATGCTCCGGCGTGCCTACGCGGACTTCGAGGGGTCGATCGACAGGATGGCTGAGACCGAGGCCGCATATCGCTGCCAGGTCGTGGCTTCGGCTTCGAGGTGTTGCCGTCCCTTGGCGGTGAGGTGGTAGTAGCGAGCGCGGCGGCGGTTCTCGGTCACGCCCCACTCCGCGTCCACCAGACCTCGACCCTCCATCCGGTGGAGGGCCTGATACAGCGCGCTGTCGTCCGCGACGAGGTCGCCGTCCGAATGACGTTCCAGCCACGTGGCCAACCCGTACCCGTGCGCCGGAGCGCAGCTGAGCGCCTTGAGGATCAAGAGATCGAGCGTGCCCTTGAGCAGCGGAAGCCTGGTATCCATGGTCCCCTCAGATCGTTCCCCGTATGTGCTAAGGGTAAGCATACACGGGTTCTCGGACGCTGACAATGGGGCGGGGGCTGGGCCTACCGGTCGACGCCCGACCACGGAGTGCCCATCTTGTCCTGATGCAACGGTCGATCGCTCTCGAGGCCCGGAGTCACGCTGCCTCCGTTCGCCGCAGGGTCCCCCTGCGCGCATGGATTCGGAAGCTCGCGCTCGCCCTCGTGGCCGCGTCGGTGTGCGGGGGGTGCGCAGTCGACGAGACGCCTGCCGGTGACGAGGAGCTCGTGACCACCGCCGCCCTGCCCACGCCCCCGACCGTGGAAGCGCTCAACGCCTTCTACTACTACGATGACGTCGAGGCGGCTTGGGCCTTCTACCGTGACGTCCTCGGGTTCGAGACGGCCGCCGACTACGGCTTCGCCAAGATCATGCACGTCGCCCCCGGCTCGTTCCTCACGCTGGTCGATGCGGCCGAAGGGATGCACTCGTCGCGCGAGCCGAAGAGCGTCACCCTGGCCATCGTCACGGACCAGGTGCAGGGTTGGTACGATCACCTGACGGCGAACGGCGTACCGGTGCGCGCCGAGCTCACCATGCGCGAGGGAAGCGCTCACGACGGATTCGTGGCCATCGACCCGGAGGGCTATTTCCTCGAGTTCGAGTGGTTCAACGAGCACCCGGAAAACGTCGAGCTCTCTCCACGGCTCGCCGCGACCGAGCCGCTCCATTCCGCCTCTCGCCCACCCGGGTTGGGTGTGCATGCGACGGTGTTCTGGCTCTACTACGACGAGCTCGAGCCGAACCAACGCTTCTGGGAACAGCTCTTCGACGTCGACCTGTTGGTGGACCAGGGATGGGCCAAGGTCTATCCGATCTCGGAGACCGGGTACGTGGGACTGGTCGACGGGAGCAGAGGACTCCATACGGCCACCGACGACAAGGCGGTGACGCTGTCGTTCCTGACCGAGGACGTCCCAGGCTGGCTGGAGAGAGTCGAGGCCCTGGGCCTCGAGCTACGCACGGGCGAGATCGGCAACGAGTCCGACCTCGTGGAGACCCTGGTGGCGTACGATCCGACCGGCTACTTCCTGGAGTGGGACAACTTCCTCGATCGCCCCGGGAACGAGCGCATCGTCGAGGCGATCCGCTAGGGGTCGGACTGTCTCCCTTCGGTCACCTCGCGGATCACTCGCTCGGCCCGAGCCGGGTTGAAGCTGCCACAGACGCAGAAGCGGGCCATGTACGCACATGCCTGTTCGGGCGTCCTGCGCCCTGAGCGGACCCAGTCGATCATCTTCTTCGAAAAGTCCGCGGAGATCATGCCGTGGCCGCACATGGTCGCCAGCCGGCGGGCGGACGCGTCCGGCATCTTCTCCGTCGCGCCCTGGAAACCGAGTGAGAACTCCACGCTGTGACGCGTGAGCCCGACAGCCCGGCAACACTGGTCCGCCTCGACCGCGACCCCCGAGATGTTGACGCTCAAGCCCAGATCGAGCTCGCGAAGCTCGCGGACGAATGCCTCGACCGCTCCGTAGTTGTCGAACACGGCCGACACCGTGGTGGGTGCCTCGATCTCCTCGATGACACGCTCGGGGTGGGGCGAGTGGTCCCGATTCCAGTGTACCGTGGGGCGCAGGTCTTTCGTGGCGCGGTGCGCGGCCCCCTTCTTCGAGTTGCCGATGTTGATCGGGTGGTGACCCAGGGCGGCTCGAAGAAACGTCTTGAGCTTCTCCACGCAGTTGGCGTCGTTGTAGCCTCGGGCCGGCATGGCCGTCACGATGTAGTCGTCGCTGAAGTCGTGTCTGCGTCCGTATCGATGAAGCGTGTGAGTCACTGCTGCGCCGTCTCCATCTGAGCCGGATCCGGTCGCCCGATTCCGACGTTCGTCTTGGCCCAGACGGGCTCGTAGTCCGCGCGCTCGAGCATCTCTTCGATCCGGGTCGATCCGTCCTCGGCACAGCGCACCGCGATGCCGAGCGCCATGACGGTGTCGAGCTCGCGGCTCACCCGATCGAGGCATTCGAGCACGGCCGGCGCATCGGCCTCCGCCATCGCGACCTCGATGATGCACGACATGACCTTCTCTCCGAGGATCTCTGGGTTGAGGTCACCCGTCGCCGGGTCGGTCATGAGGCTGGTGACCGGGTTCTTGTCCTCGAAAGAAAGTGGTTGTGTCGCGAGCGCGCGTGTTACCCGCTGCACGTCGTCGAAGCGCGCTCCGACACCCGGGCGGCCGAGCTCGACCGTGAGGCCGACGGTGCCCACGTCGACGCGCCCGGTCACATCGTTCGTCTTGACCTCCTCGGTGCCCCTCCCGTGGATGCCCGTGCTCTCGTGCGTCGCCGTGACGTCGCTGAAGGCCCTGCGTACCGTCCTCGGCCACGCGAGCTCGTCGGGCGTGATCGCGGCGGTCGGACAGACATCGGGCTCGGGGTCGAAGCGCAGCCGTGCGAGCGATAGCATCCCCCGGAAGAGTCGTACGAGCGTCGGGTTGAGGTGCTCGAGGCTCATGCCACGGTAGCAGGTATAGCACTCCACACACTCGTCGCTGTTGACGACGGCGCGGTTCACGGCGGGGTCGATCGAGATGGCCCCCATGGGGCAGACCGCAACGCAGTTGGCGCACGCAACGCACTTGCTGGGGTCGATTCTCATCGCTCTGCGCCTCGGGCCAGGGCGAGCGCGGCCACGATCCATTCGCCTCCACCGGGCACGCGCGCGTCGAACTCATCATAGACCGGGCGACTCGCCCTCACAAACATCTCGCGGTCGACCTCGTTGACCTCCATGCCCCCCTGGCGGAGCTGCCCCAGCATCTCCGCGTCGACCCGACGGGCCGTCTCGTGCACGAACGACTGCGTCTGCCTCGCGACGTCCTCGAGAACGTCACGGACGGTGGCCGGAAGGCGGGACCAGTGCTCGGCGCTCACGGTCAGGTAGGCCGGGCTGTAGACGTGTCGGGTGAGGGAGAGATAGGTCTGCACGTCATCGAACGACGCGTTGTGGATGTTGGTGAGCGGGTTCTCCTGGCCGTCCATCACTCCGGTCTGCAGGGCGAGGAAGACCTCCGAGAAGGGCATCGGCGACGGATTCGCTCCCAGAGCCCGGGAGAGTGAGATCCTCCAAGGGCTGTTGGGCGTCCGGATCTTGAGACCATCCAGGTCCGCCGGTCGGCGGATCGGTCGGACGTCGTTCGTGACGTGCCGAAACCCGTTCTCCCACAGCGCGAGGACGCGGTACCCGCGTGCCTCGGCGAGAGGGGCGATCTCCGGCCAGAAGAGAGCCTCTTCCACGCGGCGCATGTGCTCGCGATCCGCGATCAGATACGGCATGTCGAAGAGGGCGATTTCGGGCACGACGGACGACATCACGGTCGATGGCAGTGCGAACTCCACCGTGCCCAACTTGAGCTTCTGCAGGACCTCCTGGTCGTCGCCCAATTGGCCGCCACCGTACACGACGACTGTCGCCTCCGCGCCCAGACGCTCGTTCGCTACGCGAGCGAACTCGTCGGCTGCGATCGCGATCATCGAATTGGGTGGCGCCGCGTGGGCCAGGGCGAGCCGAGGTGGACCGTCGTTCGTCTCGCACCCCGCGATCCACAGGCTGCCCAGGGCGAGCATCACCGGTGCCACTCGACCCACCCGGTGCCTCGAAGCCCCGGTCTTCATCACCGTGCCGGCGGAATCGCGGTCATGAGCAGGGCCAGGGCTTCGTTCAAGGTGTTCATGCCAGGTCCGCTGCCCCGGAAGTGGCCCAGCCGCACGACCGCAAGATCGTGGCTCGGAATGATGATCGTGCGCTGGCCGCCTCCGCCGGACGCATAATACGCCGTCTCGGGAATCGGCATGGCGCCCGTCCCGTTGATCCAGAACAGACCACCGTACACGGGCTCGCTCCATGCCGGAGCGGGCGTGCTGACGAAGTCGACGAACCCCTCGGGGAGCAGACGCTCGCCGTCCCAGACTCCATCGCGCAGATACAGGAGGGCGATTCGCGCCCAGTTGCGCGCTGTCCCGTAGTCGTAACCCGTGAGCTGGAAGTTCCCGTACGGATCCACCTCGAGGACCTGCCGCCGGATCCCGATCTTGTCGAACAGTGCACGTTGCGGATACGTCAGATACTCCTCGCCTCGCTCCTCCACCGTGCGTCGTACGATGTACCCGAGCGCGAGTGGGTCGGAGTTGCGGTACCGGCCCTCGGTGTTCGGCGGGAACTGTTGCGGACGGTTCACCGCGAAGTCGAAGACGTCCACGGCCCCCGTGTAGACGAACATGTGGTCGGGGTACCCGGAGGCGGGCCCGTAGTCGGGATCCCGGGGTGCGATGAAGTGCAGGCCGCTGCTCATCCGGAGCAGGTCGGAGATCCGGATTTCGGCACGCGGATCGTCGGGCCCCGCCTGCCATTCGGGGATCGGCGCCGCATCGTCCAAGGAGAAGGCGCCATCGTTCATGAGCCGCCCGATCAAGGTGGCGGTGAGGCTCTTGCCCATCGACCAGCTCTCGAGCTGCGTGTCCGGCCCGATCCCGGGCATATAGCGCTCCGCGATGACTCGACCGCGGTGCAGCACCAGAAAGGCCGCCGTGAAGGCCGTGGGGTCGGAGAACGCGACCTCCACGGCTTGCTCGACCAAGGTGCGATCCACGTCCGTCGGGAAGGGCGCTTCGTCGGGCGCGTCACCCATCGGCCACGGTGTCGACGCAGCGGGTGGCAGGTTGGTTCTCACCTCGACCGGCTCGAAATGGGGCGCGGCCTCGCCGGCGGGAAGCAGAACGCACCCCTGGTCGCCCGTATAGACAGCGGTGCGCTCGATCTCGTCGCCGTAGCGCATGCTGACGGTGCCGGCATCCCTGTCGACGATTGGCGTCGATACGCGAGGCAGCTCCGCAGCCGGCATCATGAAGTAGCCGGAGCTGTGCATCGCCTCCTCGGGATCACGGCCGGAGACGAACACGGCCGAGCACATGACCTTCGCGTATCCCGCGACGCCGAGCTCGACCTCGCTGCCTTCGGGGATGTACCGGAAGTCGTCCGCCGGGAGGGAGACGCCCGCCTCCGGGCTGTCGTCCTCGGCCGAACCGCTGCACGCCGCGAGCAGCAGGACGGGAAGAAGTCGAGCGGCGGGAAAGGCCCCCGTGGACCGGATACGTCGATGCATCGTGCAACCTCCACTTGGTCCTCGCGGGCCGGCGGGGCGCGTCCCCGGGGCTCGATCTTGGTCGTCGTCGTGCGCTGCGCGCAATGCCTCCGACCGTCTCGGCGTTGGTGGGCGAGGCGGAGGTGCTCATTGGATCCGATGGACGCACGATCGGACGCGAACCCCGACCTGCTCCCGCGGCGAGCGACCGCGTCATCCCCGTGAGGCCCAACCCAGCGTGATCGCTACGCTCACCCCGACCTGCGATGCCTCGCTGTTGAGATGTGAGGATAGCATCAGCGCGACGCCGATGCCGTGCCCGTCTCCGGCGTGTACCGCGGCCTCGAGTGCCAGACCCCAAGTCCCGTCGATGTCCACGAAGTCGCTTCCGCCTTCCGAGTCGATGCGCTTGCCCGACATCGTGCCGACGCCGACGCCGATGAGCGCGGCGTTCGCACGGCTCGGCCCGACGGAGCGCGTAAGGAGGAGGCTGCCCTCCGTGAAGGACTCCGCAGGCTTCCCGAAGAAGCTCGTGGAGTTCTGCAACTCCCCCCCGTCGTGGGCTTGGTAGCGGAAGAGTGCGCCCCACTTGCCCACAGTGCCGCCGAGGGCCAGCCGGCCCGTGGGGCCGCCGCCTGAGCCGATTCCGCTGAACCCGAGTCCGGCTTCGAAGCGCAGTGATTCTTGAGCCGTTACAGGTGAGGCCTCTCCGAGTAGTCCGACGGCTGCCACGAGTATCAGGAGCCCGCGCATGAGCACCTCCGAAGGAGCGTGTCCGCGCAACCTATGACGCAGCGGTAATCCGTGCACGCCGAATGGAGCACCGACGCCGCGGCTGCGCCGAGAATCTGGAGGGGCGACATCCCCCGGGGCGGAGCGACGCGACCCGGGGGCTGGGCTGCTGTCGTCTGGACCTAGTTCGTGGGCCCGCGAGGTCGCACGAACGGTCGTGGAGCGTCACGTACGCGCCGGCAGGACGAGGCTCGCTCGCCGGACGCGAGAAGGCAGGGGTGAGACGGCGAGACAGGAAGACACTCATCACCCGTCTCTCGGCTCACCGCATTCCCCCGCACCGACCGCGTAGGCTTCGCCGCTCCGTCATCGCTCGACGGCGCGCCGGAGAAACCGCCCCCACTCCTCCTCGAAGGGGGAGTTGTCGCCGGTCACCTCGCCTACGCGCTCGATGCGGAGCTCGGAGGTGAACGTCTGGCCCCCCACGGTCATCGACAGCTCGTACGTGCCGGGTTCGGCGAGCGGCCCTTGGTCGCCCCGGCCTCCTCCGCCGAACATTCGCATGAGCTGGCCCATGCCGGCGCCCGGGACGACCAGCCCCGCCACCTCTCGGAGCTGGCCGAAGTTCATACCGCTGCCGGCGCCGGGCGGCGATTCCCCGGGGCGGTCACGGAACTGCTCGGGATCACCGCCCGTGGGGCCACCTCCGCCGAACATGGCCATCATCTGCGCGCGGCTGACCTCGCCCGTGAACATCCCGATCATGCGGTCGAGCATCTGCTCGTTCCACCCCTCCGCGGCGAGGGAGTCTCGGACCACCACCGCGCGGGCGCCGATCTCCGCCCGGCGCTTCGCCTGATACGGCGAGGGCTCGGCCGCACCGGAGGCGACCCCGCGCATGTCCCACGTCGCTCGGTTCAACCCCGCGGTCGCGGGGCCGCTCACGGTGGCAAATTCGACGTCGTCGGGCCCCGTGACGGTGATCTCCACTCGTGGCCCCGGGCTACGGCCGCCCCGTCGACCCGGTGTGCCTACTCCCGGGCCGGGTCTGGCGCTCCCCTGCGCCTCGCCGCCGGGCTCGGTCTGCGCTGCGCTCTCGGCGATTGCAGCGGCCTGCTCTTCGGTCAGGTAGTAGGACAGCTCGGCCACGGACCCCGGCGTCGGTCGGCCCCAGTGCTGCTGACCGTACGATTCACCTCCGCGCGCGGGATAGCCGAACTGAAAGGCCGGCTTCGGAGCCAGCAGGCCACCATCGGCGACCACAGCGTCGGTGAGCCCTTGCAGCGGGGCGATATCGACGATCCAGATGGAGCGCCCGTGTGTTCCCGCGACGAGCTCCTTGTCGCGGGGATGCACTTCGAGGTCGTGAACGGGCACGGCCGGGAGCCCGTTCATGAAGCGCTGCCAGCTCTGACCACGGTCGGTGGATACATACGCCCCGACGTCGCTCCCGACGAAGAGCAGGTTCGGGTTGATCGGGTCCTCCTCGATGACGTGGACGAAGTCCACGGAGCCGATCGGCAGATCCGAGGTGATGGACCGGAAGGACGCTCCGTTGTCGTCGGTCACGAAGACGTAGGGGTTCAGATCGTTCGTCCGGTGTCCGTCGAAGGTTACGTACATCCTGTCCGCATCGTGGCTCGATGCCTTCACGCGACTCACGTAGTGGCCTTCCGGGGCCCCTTCGATCCGTGCGGTCAGCTCGGTCCAATCCTCGCCGTCGTCCTCCGTCATCCAGACGCGCCCGTCGTCCGTTCCCGCTACGAGCTTGCCACGACGAAGGGGCGACTCGTCCAGCGCGACCACCGTCGCGTACGTCTCGGCGCCGGTCACGTCGGGTGTGATCCCGCCGGTGGTCTCGGTCGCGATGGAGATCTTGTCGGCGTCCGCGTAGCTCAGGTCGGGGGAGATGATCTGGAGATCGTCACCCCAGTCGGTGCTCTTCAGGACCCTGTTGCCCGCAGTGTAGAACCAGCTTCGGTCGTGCGTGGACTGGAGGAAGGGGGTGTTCCAGTTGTAGCGCATGACCGCCTTCGCCGAGTCGCGCGTCGCGTCGGCCCGCAGGCGCTCGATCCGGTCGTCGTCCTCGTCGGCACCTTCCTCGAGCAGCACGACGATCGAGTCCTGCTTGGCGGTCCACGCGTCGTTCCAATCCGGCTTCTCGAGGCTGGTTCGCTCTCCGGTCGCGAGGTTGGAGCGCCCCATGTTCCCGCCCTGGGACTCCGACCACACGAGGTCTGGGTTCTCGGGGTCCTGAGCGCTCACGAAGCCGTCCCCGCCGCTGATGGTCGCCCAATGGTATGCGGTGATCTGCCCCCGCGGGAGCCGGCTTGGACCGCACCACGTCCCGTTGTCCTGCAGCCCGCCGCACACGCGATACGGGGTGTCCATGTTCACGCTGATGTCGTAGAACTGCCCCATGGTGACGTGGTTCAGGTACGACCAATTACCCCCCTGGTCGTAGGAGATCGCCACGCCCCCGTCGTTGCCGACGATGATCCGATCCGGGTCGTTCGGATCGATCCACATGGCGTGGTGGTCGACGTGGATGGCGTTGGTCGTCGTCCCGTACGTCCGCCCCCCGTCGTCGGAGACTTGGACCGGCGTGGAAGAGAAGTAGACCCGATCCGGATCTCGCGGGTCGACCCGCACCTGCGAGTAGTAGAACGGCCTCGTGTTCACGTCGTTCATCTTCCCCCACGTCTCTCCGCCATCGGACGAGCGGTAGAGGCCGTTGCCTCCGAACCCGTCTGTCTCACCGTCCGCGCGGGCCTCGACGATCGCGTACATCGTCCGCGGGCTTGCGGGCGCGATCGCCAGACCGATGCGTCCCTTTTCTCCCGTCGGGAAGCCGTTCCCGACGACCTCCGTCCAGCTGTCGCCCCCGTCGGTCGTCTTCCACAGACCCGAGCCGGGGCCACCGGATTGGAGGTAGTACGGGCCTCGTTCCCGCTCCCACGCCGCGGCGAACAGGCGGTCGGGGTCTCGAGGGTCCATCACGATGTCGTCGAAGCCGGCGCGGTCGGAGACGAACTTCACGAGCTCCCAGGTGTCGCCACCGTCGCGAGTCCGGTAGAGGCCTCGTTCGGGATTGGGCCCCCAGATGTGGCCCAGAGCCGCAACGTACACGACGTCAGGATTCCGCGGATGGACGACGATCCGTGCGATGACCTGGGTCTCCTTCAGCCCCTTGAACTCCCATGTCTCACCTCCGTCGACGGATCTGAAGATCCCGCCACCCGGGGAGATGGAGTTGCGCGAGTCCTCTTCGCCGGTTCCCACCCAGACGATGTCGGGGTTCGACGGGGCGATCGCCAAGTCACCCATCGAGATGACACGCTCGTCCGTCCACAGCTGGCGGAACGTCGTCCCGTTGTTGGTCGTCTTCCAGATTCCCGACGCCGCGCCCGCCACGTAGAAGGTCTTGGAGGGGCTGGGAAGGCCTTCCACGTCGGTCACGCGGCCGCCCATGTTGGGCGGCCCGACTTGCCGCCAGCGAAACTGCTCCGCCATTGCGTCGAGCGGCTGTGTGAGCTGGGCGGTCGCGTCGAGCGTGCCGTGCGAGAGCGCGATGGCGATGGCGATCGCCGAGGTCATCGGGCGTCTGGACATGCAAGAGACTCTCGAGTCGGGAGGCTTGGATATGCCTCGGGGAACGAGGCCCTGAACATGCCGTCCCGCTCTGAGCACGGCTAGATGGACACCGCGCGAGAGCGCCCTACTGAGGCGTGCTTGCCCCCGATGCATCGCACTCGGCCGACAGGAGAATGATGCCGCTCGAAGGATCGAGGTCGACAGTCCGAACCGGGTCACCGTCGATGGTGTGGAGGCCCGGATCGAGGTCGACGCTCGTGCGGCTGCCTCCCGGATCATTGAGGAGCACGCGGCCGCACTCGAAGGCCCGATGATGGAGGCCTTCGGGCCCCACTTCACGTGCGCCGAGCGGTGTGCCGAGCCGCACCTCGTATCCACTCCAGAAACTGTCCGGGCTCATGCGACCACGGTCTCCGTCCGCGCCGATGAGGTCTGCGCCGTCATTGACCAGGAAGTAGAAGGCCAGCTCGTAGTCGCGGGCTCGGGGGGTCGTCGAATCGTCGTCGTCCATGATGACGTGGGCTCCGAGGTCGTGTACCCGATCGATGAACGCGACGAAGGTCTCGAAGCCGTACTTGCCACCTCCGCCTCTGATCCCACCGTCCGACACGCCGCGCTCCAGCCCGATGTAGTCGGCGGCCCTGATCTGTCGCTCGATGAAGGGGTCTTCCGGAGGTGTCGCGTACCAGATCGAATTGTGCACGATTTCGATCCCGGGTAGCTCCGACCGGACCAGCTCCATGAACTCGGCGAAGTAGCGGCGCCAGTCGTTCAGCTCCATCGGCCGCCCCGTGCGGACGTCGATCGGCTCGACGCGGTTGCCGTTCCCGTCGCTTATTCGCCAATCCAGGTTCACGTCGTCGATGTATACACCGAGGTATCCACGCTCCAACGTCCGTTCGACACGGTCGATCCAATACCGGCGAAAGTCCGGGTTCCCGACGTCGGCCGCGTACTGGGGACAGCGGCCTCCAGAGCAGCCGTAGGGAATGTAGAGCGGCTCGCCGCGCTCATCGCGAAGAATCCACTCCGGATGCTCCGTAACGATCTCGGAGTCCGGGTAGATGGCGTAGGCGTCTCGGTAGACCCAAGTGAGTGGGTACCACTCGAGCCTGGAGTCGAAGTACGGGCTATATGCGATCATGCGCGCGTAGTGAGCGCGCATCCACTGCTTTTGCTCTTCGGAGGGGCGCCTGGTCCACGGATCGAAATCGGACCTCGCGCTTGCGAAGAAGCGCACGGAACCCGCTGCCGGTGACTGACCGGTGGCTTCTCGGGCGCAAAGAGAGGCGACTGCCAGGCAGGCAGCCACCACGAGGGGGCGCTTGTTCATCCTTCTCCTGGTCCCACGGTCCGGTACGGCGTCGCGCGCCCAACTCCGTCTTGGACGTGCGGGTGGCGATATACACGTGATGCGGCCTACGTGTTCGGGGCGTCACGAGGCACGCCCGCCCCTTCGGAGCCCCGCGACGCTCTCTGCGATCCGACGGAGGCCGTGCTCTGCATCGGTGATCGGTAGGCGCTCCACGTGGTATTCGTGGTGCTCGTACGCGACGGCTCCGAAGTGGCTCTTGAACCTCGCCAGGGTCTCCGACCTGCCGGTCTCGCCCATGCTGTAGTATCTGCAGCCCTCCGCGCACGCCTCCTCGATTGCCAGTTTCTGGAGCAGGAAGTTCGCGCGGACCGGACCAGCCAGGTCCTTGTCCATCGCGCCGAGCGTGTAATGCGCGTTGGTATCTTGCAGGACCACGATTCCGGCCGCCGATTCGCCCTCTACCCGTGCCAGCCAGATTCTGCACCGGTCCCCTAGCGTGGCCATCCGCGCCTTCAGCTCCTGGAGCGAGTTGGTGCGCGTGGCCCGCCACCGAGCCAGCGCACGCGGATAGCGACTCTGACGTGCCCAACGGTCGATGGAGAATCGATAGAGTGCGTAGAACTCGTCGAGCAGGACGGCTCCTCGCTCCCGAACCACCTCGAGCTCCGCCTTCTCGGCTTTCCGAACCGCGCGCCGGGCCTGGCTGTTGAATCGGTCCTTCCAGATCGCGTCGAAGCCACCCTCGAGATCGAGCACGTGGGAGCGTAACGGCGTGCGCGGGACCTCATCCGGGACGGCTGCAGCCCAGGCCTCCCCGGCCAAGGCGGTGGGACGCACGACCACCCGGAGCACGGGTCGCTTCGCCAGGTCCGCAAACACCGCGCGCAGCTCGCTCGGGCCAATCGGGCCGTCCGAGACCAGACTGCCGACGCCCGGCGACCTCTCCACGGACAGCCACGTCGGAACCCCTCGGCGGCGACACAGCGGAAGGATCAAGCGTCTCCCGTCGGAGAGCTCGTAGAACCGGCTCACGTCTTCGAGATCCGCGCCGGCGCAGAGCGCGTCGATACCTTCGGGTGTCTGGTACACGAACACCTGAGGGTCGGACTTCAGCACCTCCGACCATACGTCACGGGGCGCGGGTGAAACGACTCTCAAGTGGCGTCCTCAGGGGGCGTTGGATGGAAGAAGCGTCTGCCCGGGCCGACGGACGCTCGTGGCCCGGAGCCGCGACGGGAAGAGGGGGCCCGGCAGGCCAACGTAGGCGTCTGTGAGCGTCTCTTTCGAAGGTAAGCAAGAGGTCACGGGGCGGCGAGAGCTTCGGACGAGCCCATGCGCGGCATCGGCTCAAGGGTCATGCCGGGCTGACCCCGTCACGGGCCAAGGGGATTCGGTCCCTCGCGTGGTTGCCGGCCGAGCCGCGGGCAACGCGAGCCTCTGGACCAGAGCCGGGAAGAGCAGGAGGTCCGCAGCGAGCGCGCTCACGGCCGTGACGGCGGTCAGGAGTCCCAGCAGATAGAGCAGCTCGAACTGCGAAAGCAGCAGCAGAGAGAAGCCGGCGCTCACCACGAGCGTGCTCATGACCAGTGCGGGGCCGGTCTCGGAAACCGCCTCGTGGAGGGCCTGGTCAAGAGAACGGTCGTGGGCCAGGAGCTGCTGGAAGCGCGACATGAGGTGGATCGAGTCATCGACGGCGATCCCGAACGCGATCGAGAAGACCAGGATCGTCGACGGCTTCAGCGGCACGCCGAGCAGTGCCATGACCGCGGCCAGGACGACAAGCGGGAGGAGATTGGGGACCATCGCCACGAGGCCGAGTTGCGCCGATCGAAAGAGCACGGACAAGACCAGAAAGATGAGCGCCAACGCGAGGGCGATGCTCGGACCGAAGCTACGCAGAACGTGAAAGGAGAAGGTGTGCGCCATACGGACCGTGCCGGTCAGGTCGGCGGTGCCGTAGGGGGGAGGGTCGTGCTCCAGGTGATCATCGAGCCGGTCGAGGTAGGCGAGCGTGCGGCGCGATCCGGCGTCTTTCACCGTTACCACCACCTGTGCAGCCCTCCGGTCGGCGTCGTATAGCCCACCTGGAAGCTGGCCCTCCGCTCGGGCCGCGGGCGCTCCGAGGGCCCGCTCGACGTCGGGGAGCCCGAACGAGCGGAGCACGATGTCCTCCCCGGCGGCCGCGACCTGGAAACGCTCCATCCAATCCACCATCTCGGGGCTGAGGAGCCGGTCGCCGTCTGCCCGAATGAAGAGGTTGGTTTGAAACAGGCCGAATCCGGACCCTTCGATCCAGCGCAGATCTTGCTTGATTCGTGCGTCTTCCTTCAGGTCGTCGACCAGGTACGTGTCGACTCGCAGCGTGGAGCCGAGGGCGAGCGCGACGACTGCGACGAGCCCGAAAAAGGGGATCACCCGCCCGTCCCGCCGCGCCAGCAGGGCGTGCGCGCCACGGACCACTGCGCGCTCCGGTCCGCGGATGGCCTGCGAGCGCACCCTCCGGGGGGGGCGATCCATCAGCGCGAGCAGAGACGGAAGGAGCGTCACCACGAAGCCGTAGGTCGCCAAGACGGCGATCGCCGTGAAGACCCCGAAATCGGCGACGACGTCGATGCCCGTGGCAGCGAGGCTGGCGAATCCGAGCGCGGTCGTGAGCGAGGTGAAGAAGCACGAGACGGCGAGCTTGTCGAATGTCCGCCGAATGGCCTCGATGTGCTCGGTCCCGGCGGCTCGTGCGCGGCACCAGTGCTCGAGAACGTGGATCGTGTCGCAGATGCCCACCACGAGGATGACGATCGGAATGAAGCTGGTGAGGATCGAGACGGGGTGTCCGGTGAGCGCCATGACCGCCAGCGTCACCACGTAGGCGGGAGCGACCGCGGCGAGGGCAACGAAGGTGAGTCCGACGTGACGGAAGAAGGCGTAGAGGATCACGAAGAAGAGGACGATGCCGCTGCCGAGCAGGACTGTCTGGTCACGCTCGAGCATCTCGGGCACGTCGGCCCTGATGACCGGCGTCCCGGAGAGCGCCCACCGCGCATTCACCTCCAACGCGTCGATGTCGTCTCGGAGGGCGCGTACCAGAGTGCGGCGGGCAGGGTCGTGGTTGAGTGCTTCAGGAAGGCGTGCCTGGACGACGCTGACCGTTCCGGCATCGTTGGACAGGACGCCGCGTAGCAGGGGGTCCTCACGGGCCGACCGCGCGGCCGCCTGGCGTATCTCGGGGGGCGGCGAGTCTCCGAGACCGAGCTCCACTCCGACCCACCGTACGTCAGCGAGCTCGTGGCGGGCGAAGGCGTCCGCGACGCGAGAGAGGGTCGAGTACGCGTCCGTGTCGAGTCCGTTCGGCGTCGCCAGAAAGAACGCCACCTGCGCGTCTTCGCCAGAGAATACGGACCGGTACTCGTCGAACACGGCCCTCTCGCGGCCCCATCGCGGGAAGAACTGCTCCACCGAGTAGTCCACCCGGATCCCGGCGGCGGCGTAGGCCGACAGCGAAACGGTGATTGCGGCGGAGGAGATGACGGTGCGCGGATGCCGGGCGATCCATTCGAAGATCGACGTGCTCATGAGCTGCTCGTATGGGGTGATCGGGCCTCGCACGGAGCACGGTGCCGCCCGCAGGGCCACCCAGGACATACGGCGACCTACGTAGGCGCACGCTGCGTCGGCGTAGCTCGCCCAGGCCGCCCGGGGGCCTACGTCGGACCGGTCGCGGCCTACGCAGCGCGACGTACGGAAGGGCGAGGACGGCCGCAGCATCCTTCTCGCACGTCACGAGACAGGAGCGGTTTCATGAAGATCCAGATGCGCGCCCGCCGAGCCTTGGACCTCAGAGTCCCCATCGGTTGTGGGTACGAGCTGAGGCTGGTCGAACGCCCCGGGTCGGGCCTCGATGCGCCTCGCCTCGAGCAGTTCGTGTCCGACCTCCGTGAGGTTGCCGACCGGTGCGTTCCGGGCGGCCATCTGCGATACGGGGTGCTGTCGGGCTCGCCGGACCGCCTCCGACATGCGGTCGTCGCCGTGCTCTACGAGCGCTCCACGAGGCGACCCGTCGGCTTCAACGCCATGACCTGGTTCGACGGCGACTTCGATGGACGCGCGGTGCTGCACGCCGGCCTTTGCATGATCGAGCCAGGCGCTCGTCGATGTGGGTTGCTCGGGGTCATGTCCGCCGTCCCGGCGCTGCTCGCCTTCGTGCGGAACCGCCTCTCCACTCTGTGGGTGACGAACGTCACGCAGGTGCCGGCGGTCGCCGGCCTCTTCGCCAGGGCAGCGGGCGACGTGTACCCCTCCGCGGATACCGACCGCGCGCCGTCACAGGCACACCGCGACATCGCCACCGAGGTCATGCGGCATCACCGCCACGTCTTCGGCGTGGGTGCCGACGCGAAGTACGACGCGGGGCGCTTCGTAATCTGCAACGCGTATACGGGAGGATCGGACGAGCTCAAGAAGAGCTACGCCGTGGCCGACAAGCACCGGGATTCCCGGGTGAACCACCTGTGCCGAGAGCTGCTCGATTACGAGAGGGGGGACGACCTGCTGCAGGTCGGAAAGCTCACAGTGGGCGTCATCGCGACCCTCGTCGTGGATCTCGTCACGCGGGTCGTGAAGCGGCAGCTGCGGCGTCGCAGCCGACCTTCGTTGGCACGCGCGGCGGTCGTGCGTGAGCCCGTGAGCGTCCGATGAGCTGCGTCACCTACGAGGAGCTCACCTGCAGGAACGTGGGCTTTCTCGACTCGCGAGAGCAGGACCGCCTCCGGACGGCCTCGGTGTTCGTATGCGGTGTGGGCGGCATGGGTGGGGCCGCGGTGGAAACCCTCACCCGAGCGGGCGTGGGCCGTCTCGGGATCGCCGACTTCGACGTCTTCGAGGCCACCAACTTGAATCGTCAGGTGTTCGCTTCCGCGCGCACGCTGGGGCGCTCCAAGACCGAGGCCACGGAAGAGGCGGCCAGGGAGATCAACCCAGGGCTCGAGGTGCAGCGGTTCGGCGACGAGTGGACGGCACGGCTGGACGAGATCTTGGCGGCCTACGACGTGGTCGTGAACGGGATGGACGATCTGCGGGCGGCGGTCGCGCTCTACCGTGCAGCTCGGCGGCACCGCGTCACGGTCGTCG
>JBDHDM010000029.1:0-18881 GCA_039591515.1 Gemmatimonadota bacterium
CTGCGGAGACGCGCTCACCCTTCGTGACCTCGGGGCTTCGGATCGGAACACCCGCGCTCACGTCACGCGGCATGAAGGAGACCGAGATGGCCCGCATCGGCGATTGGATCGCCCACGTGCTGGAGGCCCCGGAAGACGAGGATCGTCGGCATACCGTGCGCGAGGAGGTACGCGAGCTTGCGGCCTCTTTCCCGCTCTTTCACGAGCTCGCGGGAGCCTGACTTTCGGGGGGAGAAACCGACGTCGGGAGTCGTGATCCCACTTGCCGGGCCAAGGGTAGCCAACGCCCCCGGCGCACCGCACATTGCTACTATGACCGAACTGCAGTTCCAGGACGAAGTCCTCGATCAGCTCCAAGAGCGGAACCCGCGCTTCCACGCGCGGTGTTACGGCTTCGTCATGTTGGCGTTGCAGTCGGTGATCCAGTCTCTCGACGAGCCCCGCCACATCTCGGGGCGCGAACTCACCGAAGGCGTTCGAGAGCTGGCGATCGGTCGGTACGGGCTTCTCGCCAAAGCCGTACTGGAGCACTGGGGGATTCACGGAACCGAGGACGTCGGTCGCGTGGTGTTCGCGATGGTCGAGCAAGGCCTCTTGGTCAAGGAGGATGACGACCGACCCGAAGACTTCGCGGACTTGTTCGACTTCGAGGAAGCCTTCGAAACGGACTATCCCTGGGGTTCGTGACCTGAGAACGGGCCCGCCACGGGAGTGGGCCGACAATTCCAAGACACGCCCGAGAGATCGGGCAAGCCAACGGCGCGAGCCGTGACTGCATGGGAGGGGATGGACATGGTGGAAGAAAGCGGATTCCCGCGCTGCCAGAAGTGTGACGCTGGCCTGCTGCTGCCGCTCTCGGACTACGGGAGGGACGGGGCGCCCATCCGCTACAAGGCCTGGGTCTGCTCGCATCCGGATTGCGGATTCAACCTGCGCATCGACAACGGTGAGATCACGCTGGGTCGCCAGATCGGTCAGTCCTACAAGTAGCGCGTTCCGCGCATCGATGTCGCGCCTCCCCGCGACCTCCCCCGACAACTTCGATGAACGAGTCACGACCGGGGCCCCGTCCGTACGCGCGGGGTGACGTGTGGGCACAGACGGGGCGCGAGGCCGCCTCGTTCGACGCGGTCGCCATCCAGGAAGTCGGCGTCCCCCAGCCCGTTCTCATGGAGAACGCGGGTCGGAGCGCGGCCCAGGTGCTCGTCCGACTCTTCGATGCGCGCCGTGTGGTGGGCCTCGTCGGCCCGGGCAACAACGGAGGGGATGCGCTGGTCGTGCTCCGCACGCTCTCGTCGTGGGGGCTCGATGTCACAGCGGTCCTCGTGGCCCCACGGACGCGGGACGACGCCTTGCTTCATGGCTGGCCGATCCGGGTCGTGGACGATGCGGATCTGGACGAGGCTGAGTGGGCCCGTCTCTGGGCGGAAACGGACGTGATCGTCGACGGAATCCTCGGGACGGGAGTGAGCGGTGCGCCGCGTGAGCGACAGGCCGCCGCGATGGGTCGCGTCAACGCGAGTGGCGTCCCGGTCCTCGCTCTGGACGTGCCGTCGGGTGTCGACGCCTCGAGCGGCGCGGTGCCGGGGGCGGCGGTCCGGGCGGCAGCCACCGTCTCGTTCGGTGCCCCAAAGCTGGGGGCGCTGGTGCATCCCGGGCGGTCTCGTGTAGGTCGGCACGTGACGGTCGAGATGGGATTCCCCCCGATGTCGGCATCGGACGCAACCGGGCGTGTCGTGACTCCCCTTTGGGCCCGAGCGCACATCCCACGGCGCTCGACGGACACACACAAGAACCGGGTCGGACGCGTGCTCGTCGTCGGAGGTGGGGTCGGAATGGCGGGAGCCGTGGTGCTCGCGGCCCGGTCCGCGTTTCGCTCCGGAGCGGGACTCGTGCGTGTCTGCACCGAGGAGCAGAACCGGGAGATCGTCCAGTCGGCCTTGCCCGAAGCGATCTACGTGGGACCCGAGGACAGAGCGGTCGAAGAGGCCGTCGAGCAGAGCGATGCCGTAGCGGTAGGACCGGGCCTGGGGTCGTCCGAGTGGGCACGGGCACTCCTGCACCGTGCGACCGGACACGGAACCGTACCCTTGGTGCTCGACGCCGACGCGCTCAACCTCGCGGCGGAGGGGGTCATCGATCTTGGCGCGCTGGCGGTGGCCAGGGCCGTCCTCATCACTCCGCACCCGGGTGAGATGACACGCCTCTTGTCCGCGGGGGAGGCCGTGCTTGACCCGGTGTCATCCGATCGTCTCGGGCAGCTGGCCGAGGCGGTACGACGGTTCGAGTGCGCGGTGCTCTACAAAGGCGCGCC
This sequence comes from Gemmatimonadota bacterium, assembly GCA_039591515.1. GTDB lineage: Bacteria > Gemmatimonadota > Gemmatimonadetes > Longimicrobiales > Gaopeijiaceae > UBA2589. The sequence continues at coordinate 2,315 of JBDHDM010000029.1, forward strand.
CTCTCTGGTCGGCGCCCCGAGTGGGCCGACGTTCGTCGACACGCAGAGCTCGTCCGACCTCGCCGTGGCCGGGATGGGCGATACGCTCGCGGGCGTATGCGCCTCGCTTGCCGCGCAAGGGAGCGATCTCCACGCAGCGGGGGCCGTCGGTCTGTATCTTTCGGGGCGAGCCGCGGCGTTGGCTGGGCGCGGGCCGGGGCTCACACCGTCGGACGTGACGGATCACCTGCCCGATGCGTTGGCGGAGACGACCGACCCCGTGACCGACCTGGAGCTTCCGTTCGTGATTTTCGATGCCGATGCAGCGCGCTGACCCTGCGGCACTCTCCTCCGAGGCGGCCCGTGCCGCCCCGATCCCTCGGGGGTGAGCGTGGCGCGCACCGTCCGGATGGGTCCGGGGTCGGAGTTCGACCTGATCCGCAAGTTCGTCGAAGACGGGGGGCCGTGGCCTTCCGACGTGATGATCGGGCCGGGAGACGACGCGGCCGTCTTCCGTGGTGGGTGGGTCGTGAGCACCGATCTCTCGGTGGAGGACGTGCACTTCCGCCGGGCGTGGTTGGAGGATCGTGAGATCGGATACCGCGCCGCGGTGGCAGGGCTCTCCGACCTCGCGGCGATGGCTGCCGAGCCGGTGGCGCTCCTCTTGTCCGTGGCGGCGCCTCGCGGAGGCTCCGTCGATCTCGAGGCGATCAACGAGGGTGTGCGCGCCGCGGCCAAGGCCCACGGAGCGGCCGTGGTCGGAGGTGACGTCTCACGCTCGCCCGGTCCCCTCTTCCTCGACATCACGGCTGTGGGGTGCACCGCCTGGCCCGTCCAACGGGACGGCGCGGAGCCCGGGGATCACGTCTGGGTGACCGGATCGTTGGGGGCCAGCGCCGCGGCGCTTCGCATGTGGACGGGGGGTGAGACGCCGCCGTCTGGCCTCCGCACGGCGTACGCCCGGCCGGTCGCCCGCGTGGCGGAGGCCCGCTGCCTGGTCGAGCGCGAGGTCGTCGACGCGATGATCGACGTGTCCGACGGGTTGGTCGGTGACGCCGGTCACCTGGCGGCGGCATCGGGCGTTTCCATCACGCTCGAGCTGGGGCAGGTGCCGATCGCCCCCGCAGCGGTCGAAGCCCTCGGGCAGACAGAGGCTCTCGCCGCGGCGCTCCACGGCGGCGAGGACTACGAGCTGTGCTTCGTGACCGACCCGGGCGTCGTCGACGAGTCGGAGCTCCTCGAGCGCTTCGGGCTCGCCGTTACGCGAGTCGGCCGGGTGGACGAAGGTGACGGCATCTGGCTCGAGGACGCCGGCGGAACGAAGGCACGACCGGACAGGGGTGGCTACGACCACTTCGGGACACGGGGCGGCTGATGTTCCGGCTCGCTCTCGTGGCGCTCTTCATCGTGCCGGGCACCCTCTGGTACGGCGCTCGGGTGCTCTGGAACGCCTACCGCGGGACGCCCCCCTCGGCGGAGATCTACCGCATGGCGCCGGGTCGGTGGTCGCGGCTGATCCTCCGGATGGCCGGGGTGAAGGTCGCGTTCGAGAACGTGGAGGTCATCGATCCGGACCGACCCCAGATTCTCGTTGCGAACCACGTGTCCTGGTTCGATGTCCTCGCCTTCGCCGGTCATCTGCCGGGCCGTTGGGTGTTCGTCGCGAAGAAGGAGCTCATGGACGTGCCGGTCTTCGGGCGCGCGGCGGCCGCGTGCGGACAGATCTTCATCGACCGCAAAGACCGGGCGGCGGCAATCCAGTCGCTCGAGGCTGCGCGCAAGAGGTTGGTGGAAGAGCGCCCCACGGTGATCATGTTTCCCGAGGGGACTCGATCTCCGGACGGACGACTTCAGGCTTTCAAGAAGGGCGCCTTCATCTTGGCAATCCAGACGGGCGTGGAGATCGTCCCTGCGGCCATCTCGGGCTCCTGGGACGTGATGCGCAAAGGAGCGCTGCGGATCCGCCCTGGCACGATCACCGTGCGATTCGGCAACCCCATCGAAGTGGCCGGGCTCGGCGTGGCCGACCGCGACAGGCTGACCGAGCGGACGTGGCAGGCTTTGGCCGCGATGCAGCCGTCGGAATTCACACTCAACGAACCAGCATAGGAGGTACCGTGTCGGCGATCGTCGACGTGCGGGGACGAGAGATCCTGGATTCCCGTGGGAATCCGACGGTCGAGGCAGAAGTCACGCTCGAGACCGGGGTCCGGGGCAGGGCCGCCGTGCCCTCCGGTGCCTCGACGGGCGCGCACGAGGCAGTCGAGCTTCGCGACGGGGACCGGGCGCGCTATCTGGGCAAGGGCGTGTTGAACGCGGTACGCAACATCAACGACAAGATCGCGGCGGCGATCCGCGGCTTCGAGGCGCGGGAGCAGCTCGATATCGACCGCACGATGCTGGATCTCGACGGCTCACCGAACAAGCGTAACCTCGGCGCGAACGCGATCCTCGCGGTGTCGATGGCGTGCGCACGAGCAGCGGCGCTCGAGAACCGCATGCCGCTCTGGCGCTATCTGGCCCAGGGAGGTGAAGCGGAGACGCTCCCCGTTCCGATGATGAACATCCTGAACGGCGGCGCGCACGCACCCAACAACGTCGACATTCAGGAGTTCATGGTGATGCCCGTCGGCGCGGAGACGTTCTCCGAGGGGCTCCGCATGGGCGTGGAGATCTTCCACCACCTCAAGAACGTGCTGTCCGCCCAGGGCAAGAACACAGCCGTGGGAGACGAGGGAGGCTTCGCTCCCGACCTGGCGAGCAACGAGGAAGCGATCGAAGTCGTGCTCAAGGCCATCGAGGAGGCCGGGTATCGGCCGGGTGAGGACGTCGTGCTCACGCTCGACGCCGCGGCGTCGGAGTTGTTCCAAGACGGGGAGTATGTCTTCCACTGGTCCGGGGGAGAGCGCCGCGACGTGAAGGGAATGGTTGAGTTTTGGCAGGACTGGGTGACAAAGTACCCCATCCGTTCGCTCGAGGACCCGCTCGACGAGAACGATTGGCATGGCTGGAAAGCGATCACCGAGGCGATCGGCTCCCACGTGCAGATCGTCGGCGACGACCTCTTCGTGACGAACGCGGACCGCCTGGACCAGGGCGTCCGCGATGGCGCGGCGAACGCGATCCTCGTGAAGGTGAATCAGATCGGAACGCTTACGGAGACACTGGAGACCATGCGGATGGCGCGCGAAGCCGGTTATGCGAGGGTCATCTCGCACCGCTCCGGTGAAACGGAGGACACCCTGATCGCCGACCTCGCGGTCGCGACCGGGGCCGGCCAGATCAAGACGGGAAGTGCCAGCCGAACGGACCGCGTCGCGAAGTACAACCAGCTCCTGCGCATCGAGGAGCAGCTCGGCGCGGCCGCGAGATATCCCGGGCGTTCCCTCTTTCGCGGCTCGCCATGAGCATCGGTCGCGCCATCGTCCCCGGACTCCTCGTCGCCGCCGTGTACTTCGCGGTGTTCGGTGGCGAGTACTCGGTCTTCGAGCTTCGCTCCACCCGCTCCGAGGTCGACGTCGAGCGGGCTCATCTGGCCGAGATCGAGTCGGGAATCGACAGTCTCACGGCTTTGGCTGATTCGCTCGCGAACGATCCGGCGACGATCGAGCGAGTGGCTCGGGAAGAGTTCGGGATGATCCGGGACGGGGAGACCCTCTACCGGTTCGCGGAGGTTGATCCGAGCCTCGCCGAGGCGGCGGCCCCGGAGCGCTGAGTCGGCACCGTCGCACTCGTTCGGCGCCCGAAGCCATGCCCCCCAGCTCGAGCGAACAGTCGCTGCGCGGCCCGGATCACTCCGAGTCGGCGTCGCCTTCCTCTTGCCGATGCTCGGCGGCCTCGTCGGTGACCTCGCGTGGGCTCGATCCCGTGGCCTGGGTCAACATCCGCTTCGCGGCACTCGCGAGCGCCTCACCCGCGGACCCCTCCCCGAGCCCTTCCACGTCCTCGGCGCCGGGTAGCGAAGAGGCCGCCGTCGCCGCGGTCGCGGCCGCGAGCGCACGGGCACGGGCCTCGGGGGATGCCATCTTCGACTCCCTGATGAACGGCGCGAAGAGGTCGATGGGGATCGGGAAGAGCGTCGTCGAGTTGTTCTCGACGGCGACCTCTGTGACGGTCTGGAGGAAGCGCAGCTGCATGGCGACGGGGAACTGCTCGATGATCTCGGCGGCCTCGGCCAGCTTCGCGGAAGCCTGATACTCGCCGGTTGCGTTGATGACCTTCGCCCGGCGCTCTCGCTCGGCCTCGGCCTGCTTGGCCATGGCGCGCTTCATCTCCTGGGGTAGATCGATGTCCTTGATCTCGACGCCGGTCACGTCGATGCCCCAGGGGTCCGTCCCCTCGTCGATGATACGCCGCACCACCTCGTTGATCCGCTCACGCTCGGCGAGGAGCTCGTCGAGCTCCGACTGACCGATCACGGAGCGAAGCGTGGTCTGGGCGAGCTGGCTCGTCGCGAAGTAGTAGTCCTCGATCTCGATGACGGCCTTCGTCGGAACCGCCACCCGGAAGTACACCACGGCGTTCACACGCACCGACACGTTGTCCTTCGTGATCGTGTCCTGGGGCGCGATGTCCAGGGCCACGATCCGTAGGTCCATCTTCCGGAGCCGATCGATCCCGAACGGCACCAGGAAGATCAGGCCGGGCCCCTTCGCCCGAGTCAGCTTGCCGAGGCGGAACACCACGCCCCGCTCGTACTCGAAGAGGACTCGCACCCCCGTGAGGATGGCGCCACCGGCGAGCATGATTGCGGGAATGAGCAGCGCAGCGGGATCCATCGATGTACCTCCCTGAGACGGGCTTAGACCTACTACCCCGCAGCGGCGGAGTCTCTTCAACCAACAGGGGGCCCTCCGGTTGACTTCGCAACACGCGACGATGAGCTTTTTCGCCCGGCCGGAGTAGCTCAGTTGGTTAGAGCAGCGGAATCATAATCCGCGTGTCGGGGGTTCAAGTCCCTCCTCCGGCACTGGCTTTGCGACAGCACACGCGGCCCTTCGGATACGATCCGAGGGGCCGTTTTCGGGTCTGCTTGTAGACAATCGTGTGATCTCCTCGCTTCGCGTTGCGAGATCACGACCGCTGCCCTTCATCAGCGAAGGGATGTCTGGATGGGGCTGAGGTGCCGAGCATGCGTCCCCGGGCTTCCTCAGGTCGAACCCGTTGGCGCTGGCGCCCACGACCATCGGGCGTTATCCCGGTGTTACTTCCCACTGTGCGGCAGGGTTGACGACCGCGTAGGGTGCGGGCATCTGGGCGTGTTTGTTGCGAGAGGGTAGGCCACGGCATAAGCTCGTCCGCTACGATCTTCGACGAATCGCGGCCAGCCCCCCCCAGGACTGCACCGCTTCCGAATCGCAGTTCGCAGTCCTACGTGGCCTGTCCGAGGTCACGAGCCCCCCGAGCCATTGGAGATGTCCGTGCGTACTCCCCTCGGTGTCCATAGTCGGCGTCCGGTCGGAGCCTCACCGCCGAGTTTGGTCCAAAGCGCCCGCTTGCTGGTACTCGGTGTGATCGTCTTCACACTCTCCTGCACCGACAAGCCCGTGCCCGCTTCACCCACCAGTGCCGCGGCGGACCTGCAGCCCCAAATGGCGGCGGCGAAAGAGAAGAAGGGTGGGGACGACAGCCCGCTCGCGATCGAGGATATGCTCGGCGATCCGATCTTCCGCGCCTCTGTCGAGGGCGTGATTGCGCCGTCCGTGCAAGAGCCGCTGCTCGAGGCGGTCGACGCCCTCAAGACCGATCGCACGAAGCGGGCCGTTCGCCTGATCATCGAGGCCCAGGCTGAAGCGGATGCGTTGGACGATGACTCGTCCGGCGACGCCTTCGAGAGTCGACTCTGGTGGGCCGTGCTCGAACGCTACTTCGAAGAAGCCGAGCTCATCTAGGCTCACCGGCTTGAGATCAACCAACTATCGCTGGAAATCTACGCACCATGACATCAACGACTTCAAGGGTAGCGACCGCCCAACTGCTCGCGGCCGTTCTTTTCATTGCCGTAACGCCCGCACTCAACGCTCAGATTGTCATCCCGGACACCGTGGACGTCTGCTACGCCGACAAGACGGGCGTCATCTATCTCATTGATCCGACCGGCTCAGAACCCGGCAACCTACCGACAGATTGTGTGAAGCCGAACAAGCACTTTCGTCTCGCCTGGGTGGATGCGGACGGAGCGGACCACGGAGCACTGACGGGGCTGGATGATGACGACCACCTACAATATCTACCGCTGGACGGGAGCCGAGGCATGGTGGGAAACCTGGTTGCGGACACGATCGGGATCGGGACGAGTGCTCCCACCGCACCGCTCTCGATCCAGACGGGCGTCGGTCCAGAGATCCTCTTTTCGTCAAGCGGGACCAACGCCGACATCCTGAGCAACGGGGAGATTCGTATCGGCACGACGGGCAACTCCACGTTCGGTGTGTTGACCAACAACCTGTTCCGCATGGTCGTCTCCGGGAGCGGAAACGTCGGGATCGGCACGACCTCGCCCGCCCAGAAGCTCTCGGTGGCAGGTGTCATCGAGTCCACCACCGGTGGGATCAAGTTCCCGGATGGGACGACGCAGACCAGTGCAGCAGGTGCTGGAGCGTTCGTCCCTGTGAACGGTACGGCTGCGGCCACCGATGGCTTCGCGGTCACGGGAACCCCCGGCACGGGCACAATACCGGCCACGGGTGCAGGAACGAGATTGATGTGGTACCCGGGGAAGTCGGCGTTCCGGGCGGGGGAGGCGTTAGGTTCCGAATGGGATGACGCCAGTGTGGGCCGCGGATCGGTGGCCGCAGGCCGGCGGACCGAGGCGAGCGGCGACTACTCCGTAGCTCTAGGCGATCGTTCGGTGGCAAGCGGGACACAAACCGTGGCGATCGGGAACAACAACGTGGCAAGTGGCGCATTCAACGCATTGGCCATGGGGGTCAACAGCACCGCGAGCGGGTTCAATGGCGCGGTTGCGATTGGCTTTGGGGTCACCGCCTCCGGGGTACAGTCCACCGCGATTGGCAACGGCACGCTGGCCAGCGGTCAAAACGCGATGGCCATGGGGGTGAACACCGTCGCCAGCGGCTTTGCCGGCACCGCCATGGGTCAGTCGACCAACGCCACCGGTAGGAACTCGACGGCGATGGGCTACTTCGTGACCGCGTCACGTACCGGTGCCTTCGTCTACGGCGACCAATCCACCTCTGCCGGCTTCGATGCCCCCGCGGACAACTCGTTCACGGTCCGAGCCTCGGGTGGTGTGAACTTCTACAGCAACTCCTCGCGCTCCGCCGGGGTCTCCCTCGCCACGGGTGCTGGCGCGTGGGCGACGGTGTCCGACCGGAACCGGAAGCAGGACTTCCGCGAAGAGAGCGGGGAGCGAGCTCTCGCGCGGATCGCGGACATGCCGATCCAGAGCTGGAGCTACCTGTCACAGGACCCGTCGATTCGCCACCTCGGACCCGTCGCACAGGACTTCTACGAGGCGTTCGCCCTCGGGGATGACGACAAGACGATCACCACGTCCGACATCAGCGGCGTAAACATGCTCGCGGTGCAGGCGCTGGAGAAGCGTACGCGGGATCTCGCGACGGAGAACGAAGTGCTACGCGAGCGACTTATCGAGCTCGAGGCCATGCTCCTGGAGTTGATGGAACAGCGACGCTAGGGCGGCGGCCCTCGCGATATCCTGCCCCGTCCACCTTCGGGTGGGCGGGGCGCTTGTCGTTCCGGCCCGGATCCGGTACGTCGCGATCCGCTCCCGCCATGCGAGTTCTCGAGCGGGAGGCCGCCGGGCGACACCGCGGCCGCAACGGTGCCCGAGGAAGGCGCCGTCAACCGCTGCCTCGACCCGACCGACCTTCGACGATCTTCGCGCGAGCCCACGCCAAGACGACACTCGCCAGGGTCGCCATGACCGCCGCGAACGCGTTCGTCCCGACATCGCGGAGGTCGTAGACGCGGTTCGGGAGGAGCGCCTGGATTCCCTCGTCGATCCAGCCCAACGCCGACGTGACCACGACCGTGACCACGGCGGGGAACGGGACCTTCCTGCCGTTCCGCGCCCGCTCCGTGAGGGCCTGGTAGATGAGGACCGCGACCAGACCGTACTCGAAGAGATGGGTCCGCTCCGCGGGGCCGATCCCCATCCGTACCACGACCATCACGAAGACCGCGGACATGCCCAGCACGAGCCAGACCTCGCGTCGGTCCGGACGCTTTCGCAGCGCGGTGCCGGCGATCGCGAGGATCACACAGAGGAAGCTGACGACGTACGCGAGGTCGAGCTTGCCGCGGGCGAGCAGCGTCTCGGCGAGCGTGCCGGCCAATCCCAGCGTCGAGTAGATCGCCAGGACCACGGCCAGCGTCCAGATCCAGAGGCGTCGTTCCCGATCGGACGAGAATCGAGGTGGTGATGGAGGCATGGCTGTGAGGGGTGCTAGAGTCGCGCAACGTGCAAGATCCGGCCGGTACCGCTCCTTCGGCCGCGGATCCATCGTAGGAGCCACCATACGCGGGGTGTGCGTTTGCCCGCTCTACGTCACGCGACGTAGAAGTCGGACGTTTGCGAGCGCTACGCTCCGGCGGCAGAATCGCAGGACCGATCTGTACTCCCGTCGAGCTCGTCCGGTCGCGCCGAGCCTCGGAGCGTCGTTTTGGACCTATCACAACAGCGAGCCTTCGTCACGGGTGGGACGAGTGGGATCGGTCGCGAGCTCGCCAAGCTCCTGAGTGAGAAGGGCGCCGAGGTCGCGGTCTGCGGTCAGTCGCGAGAGCGGCTCGACGCGCTCGCCCTCGAGCGGCCCGCCATCCGCATCTTCAGGGCCGATCTCGGCCGGATCGACGAGCTCCCATCCCTGGTACGGCAGCTCCTTCAGGAATTCGGCGCCCCATCTGTCCTGGTCAACAACGCCGGGATTCAGTTCAACGAAGGGTGGCGGCAGCTCGGCGAAGCCGACCGTGTGAGAGCGGTGGAGCGCGAGATCGCCGTCAACCTCACGAGCCCACTCGCGTTGACTGCCCTTCTCATGGACTCGCTCGTGCAGCACCCGGACTCCGTGGTGGTCAACGTGACCTCGGTGTTGGCGTGGAAGCCGAAGAGGAGCGCCCCGGTGTATTGCGCGACGAAGGCAGCCCTCCGCTCCTTCACCGAGGGGATGCGGTACCAACTCGCCGAGGCGACCGGAATCCGGATGGTCGAGGTGGTCCCACCGCTCGTCGAGACCGCCATGACGGCGGGCCGGGGTGTAGGGAAGATCTCCGCCCGCGAAGCTGCGGTTCAGATCGTCCGTGGCCTCGAGCGTGACTTGGACCACATCTACGTGGGAAAGGCCAAGATCCTGGCCAGCTTGTACCGGCTGTCCCCGGGGCTGGTCGCCCGGATCCTGCGGTCCGGCTGACCGCGTCTTGCGGGCCGCGAGGCTCGGCAAGCCCCGTGCGTTCCACGTTCGGTCGGGTCGGTCTGGCGAACGGTCGCCATTTCGCCACACGCGCGCCGGGGACTCTCCCGACTTCGGCCCGCGCGACCTTGGACTAGTCTAACGCAGGACTTCGGGACGCCCGTGGCGTGGGCGTGACGTCGCGCCAGGTGGCGCGTTGCCAGGAGGCATCATGAGAGCCGTTGCCACGATCGCCGGACTGATCCTTTTGACCGGCCCCGTCTACGCCCAAGCTCCACCCACGGCGTCTCTGGGGCCTGCGTTCTATTGGGGCTCCCTGTGCGCGGCCGGGGAGTGTGTCGAGAGCGTGAACGGTGGCGGTGCGTCGGTGCGTGTGGTGATGCCGCTCGCGAGCCGTGTGGCAGGTGACGTCACGGCCGCGTATTGGTACGGCTCCACCCGGGACGTGACCGTCCAGCGCTTCTCCGTCTTCGTCGCCGCGCGGGTCTACCCCTCGATCCGGGCACCGGTCTTCGTCCGAGGCGGGGGCGGGATCTCTTGGGAAAGAGACGGGGGCTCGGGCCAGCTCGCCGGGATTCTCGGCGTCGGCTGGGACGTACGGGAGTGGATCGGAGCCGACGTGACGCCCTTCATCGATGCCGCGTTCTTCGGTCCGCCGGAGCCTCTTCCGACGCTGCGCCTCGTGTCGGCCGGAGTGGAGATCGGCTGGCCAATGTGACTCCTCCATCCACGGAATCGCGAGAAGGCCCCCGAGGAGCGTCCTCGGGGGCCTTCGTCATCCAACGGGGCCGGTGCGGTCCACCGACCGTTCGATCAGCGGATCGCCGCGACCACCTTTTCGGCGAGCGCGCCGGGGATCGTCTTGATGTCCGCGACCTCGTCGACCTCTGCGTGCTGAAGGCTCCAAAGCGTGCCGAAGCGGTCTACGACCGCGTCGATCCGCTTCGGGCCGAGGCCCGGGACCTCACGGCGGCGGAGCTCCCAGGCGAGGCGGTGGCTCTCGAGGTCGTATCCGATGGCGTCCGGGTCCGAGACGTCGAAGCCGGCCTCCTCGAGCTCGGCGAGGAGCTCGAGCCAGCTGAGGTGGTCCCACCCGTTGGGGTGGGCCTCGATGAATGCATTCAGGTGCGTTTCCATGTTCGTTCTCCCGGGCACGAGCGGCCCTGGGTTGGTCGGTTCGTCCGAGGTGTTTCGGGGCGCTGGGCGCGGAGGCCCGACCGCCCGCGTTCCCCCGTGAACAAAATGGTACGGGAATACACCCTCTTGGGAAGGGGTGCTGCGCCGTCGTGTCAACGGGTTCAGCCGAAGCACGGTTCGTGCCACATTTCGCGCCGGCGAAACACCCCGACTTCCCTCCCGTTGATGACCGCAGCGCTAGCCAACATGCCTCCGTTTCCGGCCCCGATCGCGGGGCTGGGCGACATCGCGATGAACCTCGCGTGGTCGTGGAATCGTGATGCCCGAGATCTCTTCGCCCGCGTCGACCCGGTGCTCTGGTCTCAGACCCGGGACGATCCGGTCCGCCTCCTCCAGGAGGTCGACCCGAGCCGGCTCGAGAGCTGCGCGGTCGACCCGGCTTTCGTGGAGCAGTATCAAAGGGTCAAGAGCGCGCTGGAAGCGCTCTCGTCGGACGACGGGACGTGGTTCCAGATCAACCACGGCGGCGTCGCTCACGGGCCCGTCGCCTACTTCTGCGCCGAGTTCGCCGTCCACGACTCGATTCCCATCTACTCCGGGGGGCTCGGCATCCTCGCGGGCGATCACGTCAAGAGCGCCTCCGATCTGGGGATTCCGCTGGTCGGGGTCGGGCTTCTCTACTCGCGCGGATATTTCGATCAGAGCTTCGACGACCAGGGTTGGCAGATCAGCGAGGACGAGACTTTCGATCCCGAGCGCATGCCTCTCACTCCCCTCCACCCCGACACCGGCGAAGGCCTGGCCTCTGTCGAGCTGGAGGGGCGCACGGTGCGGCTCGGCGTCTGGGCGATGACCGTCGGACGCTCGACGATCTACCTGCTCGACTCGGATCTGCCTGGCAACGACGAGGCCGACAGGGCGCTCACCAATCGACTGTACGAGTCGGGTGAAGAGCTCCGTCTCAAGCAAGAGTGGATCCTCGGTGTGGGTGGCGCGCGCGTGCTCGCCGCGCTCGGCGTAGAGCCGGGCGTCTGGCACGCGAACGAGGGGCACGCGGCCTTCATGATGATGGAGCGGGCTCGCACCCTGGTGGGTGAGGGGTGCACGTTCGGGGAGGCGGTCGGGGAGGTTCGGGCGAACACCGTGTTCACCACACACACGCCGGTGCCGGCCGGGCATGACAACTTCACCCGAGAGCAGATCGAGACCGTGCTCGGTCCGGTGTGGGAGTCGCTCGGGCTGAGCGAGGCGGACTTCATGAGGATGGGCTTCGCGCCCGAGACGGGATCGGAGCGGTTCCACATGACGGCGACCGCGATCCGCCTGGCACGGGGCGTGAACGGCGTCTCGGAGAAGCACGGCCGGGTGAGTCGCGACATGTGGCGCTCTCTCTGGCACGACCGCGCCGCGGATGACGTGCCCATTGGCTCGGTGACCAACGGTGTCCACCGATGGACCTGGATGGCCCCGGAGATCCAGAAGCTGCTGGACGCGGAGCTGGGCGAGTGGTGGGCGCACCGAGCCGAGGATCCGGAGATCTGGGATCAGGTCCTCGATATCGACGACGGGCGGGTATGGCGTCTCCACCAGCACTTGAAGGGTCGGAGCTTCCGCTTCCTCACCGAGCAGGCCCGCCAGCGCTGGCAGGACGTGTGGGGGAAGGCACGTCACCTCGTGGCCTCCGGACCTCTACTCGACCCCGAGGTTCTGACGCTCGGCTTCGCACGGCGCTTCGCCACGTACAAGCGCGCCGATCTCCTCCTGCGCGAAGAGGACCGTCTCCTCGACCTGATCACCGATGCGCGTCGCCCGGTACAGCTCGTCTTCGCGGGCAAGGCGCACCCGGCCGACGACGGTGGCAAGCGCATCCTCCAGCGGATCTACCGCCTCTCGCACGATCCACGCTCGGCCGGCCGCGTGGCCTTCGTGCAGGACTACGAGATGCACGTCGCGCGGGCGCTCCTCACCGGGGTCGACGTCTGGCTGAACGTCCCGCGGGTCCCGAAGGAGGCCTCGGGCACCAGCGGCATGAAGGCTGCGCTGAATCTCGTGCCCCAACTCGGGACGTTGGATGGATGGTGGGCCGAGGGCTACACCGGTGACAACGGATGGGCGATCCCGTCCCGGTCGAACTCGGACGACACCGACGAGTGGGATTGGGACCAGCTCTTTCTACTGCTCGAGAACGACGTCGTCCCCCGGTACCACGACCGCGGAGCCGAGGGGATCCCACGCCGTTGGGTGCGCTGCATGAAGCACGCGCTCTGGGTCGCCGGGCGCGCGTACACCACAGATCGGATGCTCCGGGACTACACGGCTCGGTATTACTTGCCGGCGTGGGCGGCCTCGGTCGAGGGAGACGACCCACCCACGGCGTGAGAGCGCGAGCCGCTGCCGGCGTGAGACACCCGTCGCGGTGGCTTCGGCCCGCCGGGCGCGCCCGGGGTCAAGGCTCGTCGGCCGCCGCGAGCTCGGGGGTGTAGGTATGGAGCATGTTGCGCCACAGCGGCCAATCGTGCTTCCAGTCGAGTCCCCACGAATCGACGCGGTTCGGGATGCCCCGCTCGCCGAGCACGGAAGCGACCCTCCACGATTCGCCGATGTCTTCGGCTTCCCCCTCGCCGGAGGCGAGGAGCACGAAGCACGAGCGGAGCGATTCGAGTCTCGGCCCCTCGAGGTCGGGTAGGAAGTGCACCGGGGAGCTGCGGTAGAAGTCCGCGGTCATCGGCGCATCGAGAAAACGCTCCAGGTCGTAGGTGCCGCTCATGCAGAGCGCTTTGCTGAAGGCCTCGGGAAACCGGCAGATGCTCGCCAGCGCGTTGAAGGCCCCGATCGACGAACCGCCGACCATGATCCGGATCTCGTCGCTCCGGCAGTCGGTGCGGATCGCCGGAACGAGCTCGTGCCCGACGAAGTCGAGAAAGCGATCCATCAGGCGCATCCGATGCTGGGGTGTCCCCTCGTGAGCCAGCATCGCTCGTCCGGCGATCGAATCGCACGAGTACACCTTGATCAGCCCGCTCTCGAGGTACTCCGCGAGCGTGTCGATGACCAGGAAGCGCTCGATCTCCTCGTGATCGCCCCCGGCCGTGGGATAGATGAGGAAAGGCACACCGACCTCTCCCCATCGCGTGACCTTCACCTCCCGCCCGAGCCGCTCGGAGTGCCAACCATCGGTGATCTTCACGCGGCCGAGCCTTCGATGGCGCGCCACTGCTGAATCCGGTCGAAGAAGAGGGCCGTGAACTTCTCGACCTCTTGCTCGGGGAAGAGCGCAGCGACCTTCTGATGGATCGCGTCCCGGGCCGCGTCCGTGGCGAACCACGCACTCGTGACTTCGTCGAGGTGGGCGAGGTGGGTCGTGCAGAACTCCTCGAATGCATCGGTCTGGAAACGCTCGTGGACGATGGGCAGGAGCGCGTCGAGACGCTCGCGCAGGGTCATCCCGTCCTCCACTGCGTCGAAGTAGCGGTGCCAGCCCATCGGACGCTGCCTGCGACGCGTCGCGGCGGCGAAGACGGACCAACGGATGTTCGCCATGATGAGCCACGGAAAGTGGAAGTGCAGGGAGGTCACCTGTGAGTCGGGGCACGGGTTGGCGAAGTCGATCGGGTGCCACACGCCCTCACGGTGGATCAGCTCGCAGGAGTTGAAATCCCAGGCGAAGAACGCGTTGATGAGCAGCGTCGTGTCGCGGATCAGCGACGCCTCCTCCTCGCTGACGAAGTCGCGCTCCATGGTGTAGCGGTCGTGGAGCGGCGCTTCGATATCGTAGAGCACGATGCGGGTTTGTGGCCCGAGTCCGACACAGCGAACGAACCGGTCGAACGGGAGCACGGCCTCCTGGAGGTGCATGACCGCGGTGCCGCTCTCTTCGTATGCGCTCTTGAGGCCTTCCGGATCGTCGACCTTGCTGACGGCGCGCCAACCGCCGCCGTCGTAAGGCTTCATGAACTGCGGATATCCCACCTCAGCGCCGATCGCCGGCAGGTCGAAGTAGCGGGCGTACTGGCGGAGGGTGGCGTGGAGATCGGGCTCCCAGTTCTCGTATTCCTTGGGTGGGATCAGCCACGTCTTCGGGACGGGGAGCCCGAGCCGGATCATCGCACAGTACGTGGTCAGCTTCTCCATCGATTGTACCGACCACGGGTTGTTGAAGACGTACACGTCGTCGAGGAGGATCGCCTTCTTGATCCACTCGCGTCGTGGGTTGAACCAGTGGGTCAACCGGTCGATGACCAGATCGTGCGGGACGTGCTCCTCGAGATCGAATGGCTCGATGCTGAGGCGCTCCACCTCGAAGCGGACCGTATCCCCTTCGTATGGAATCTTCAGGTCGAGCTCGCGCATGATCTCGGTGTACGCGATCGGCCAGCAGATGTCGGCTCCGAGTGAGAGCCCGATCTTTCTCGTGACGTCAGCCATGGCGCATCAGTAGTAGACCCACCACTTCGGGCCCGGAAAGAGGAAGGCGAGGCCCTCGCGCAGGCGGTCCCGCCAGTTTTCCCAATTGTGTCCGTCTCGTGCTTCGACGAAGCGGATGCTCATGCCGGTGCGGCGCAGGAGTGGGACGAGGGAGCGGTTCTCGTAGATGAGTGACTCGTAGGTGCCACAGCTGACGAAGACACGCTCGCTCACGGGGGTGGGGTGGGCGCGGTAGCGGTTCACCATTTCGGCGATGGGATCGAACAGTGGGCTGCGATCGTGCGTCCCGATGTCGCTGAACGCGAACGACCCCGATTGGAGCAGCAGTCGACCGAACGTTCCCGGATAGCGGATGGCCGTCGAGAGTGAGGCGACGGCCCCGAGGCTGGCCCCCATGAGGCCACGACCGGCGGGGGTCCCGAGAAGCGGGAGCTCACGCTCGAGCGAGGGTACGAGCTCCTGGGCCAGGTACCGCGCGTGCTCGGCCGAATCCCGGTACTGTTCCATGCGGTCCGGCGGTTGGGTGAGGGCGACGATCATCCCCGGGATATCGAGCCCGTGCATCAGGTTGTCGAGGACGGTCTGCAGGCTCGCGAACTTCAGGTAGTCGCGACCGTCGTGGACCACCAGGAGGGGGTACCGTCGTGATTCCTTGAAGCGCGCGGGGCGGTAGAGCGTCACTCGGCGCGTCCCCGCGAGCGCCTCACTGTGAACGACGCGCTCCTCCAGGGAGCCTCGAGGCGTGCTGGGGTCGTGCTCGATCCACCGGGGTGTCTCGTATCCGTGGCCATGACACACGGAATTCGCACCGAACGGGTCGTGCGCGACCCGGGGGTTGAGTGGGTCGCGGATCCACGTCGAGCGCCGGCCGCTGGTGACCTCGAACTTGTACTCCACCCGCGACCGTTCCGGCAGCTCGAGCACGTAGAACCAGACGTCCGTCCCCTGGATGCGCGTGAAGGGCGCGGCGATCGGCAGCCCGTACACCCAGTGGCGCAGCGCGACCTCACGGGCCTCGCCCCGATACACGAAGGTGCAGCGTGCGCCTTCGATGACGGGGAACTCGTGCGACGAGATGAAGCGGTCGATCGTCTCGGACGACGGGGTCTCCGCGTCCACCAGCCGAGCGATCGCCAGGCCCTGGTGATCGGCGGAGGGCACGAAATCCTCCTGGGCCGGGACGGATCTCATGCCGCGTGACCCCACTCCGTCAGGTGCCCATCGGGCAGGACCTCCTGCGCGCGCAGTCCCGTCCATTCGACCCCGTTCCAGTACAGGCGTGCACCGGGGTCGAGGAGCGCGCAGCGCTCTGGCGCGAGGCGCCGGGCGAGGCGTCTCATCCGCTCGGGGTCGTCCGTGCGCAGGCGCTCGGCTGCGTCGGGCAGGGCAACCAGACCCGGCGCGAGGCCCAGGCCGGGAAGTGCGACCTCGGCGTGCCCCCGCCCGATCGCGGGTTGGTCGTTGTACAGGACCACCCGTGCGCAGAGCGACATGGCGCCGCCGGCGCACCCGATCACCACCTTGTCGCCCAGCAGCGGAGCGACGCCGAAGAGTCGGATCCGGTTCAGGAGCAGCGCGACGTGCCCTCCCTCCACGACCACCGCCTCGGCCTGCCCGAGCATCTCCGCGATCTC
>JBDHDM010000030.1:0-24375 GCA_039591515.1 Gemmatimonadota bacterium
TCACGCTGATTCCCACGGGACAGATGCAGTTCGAGGTCGGCGCGCGTCACGTGAGCATTTTCCGCGATCGGGATGGCTCCCGGTACTCGTCCGCCACGATTCCGCGGATCCAGGCCCGGTACCAGATGACGCGAGCCCTGTACGTGCGGGGCATCGGTGAGTACGCCAATCAGGAGCGCGGCGCGCTTCTCGATCCGGAAACAGGTCAGCAGGTGTGGAGCTGCTCGAGCGGCGATTGTTACGCGCGCTCCGGATCCGACCAGCACGACTTCCGGGTCGAGACGCTCCTCGGGTACGAGCCTTCGCCGGGCACCGTGGTCTTCTTCGGTTACACGAGGCAGTTCCGGGATACGTCCGCGTTCAGCTTCGACCAGGTGCAGCCCGTCGCGGATGGCCTCTTCCTCAAGCTGAGCTACCGCTTCCGGATGTAGCACGGTGGGGCCCGGCCCGACGCGCGACGGGCTAGGCGAGCACCCGGAAGTTCGACATCATGCCGGCGTCCTCGTGCTCCAAGTTGTGGCAGTGGAGCAGAAAGAGTCCCGGGTACTCAGCGAAGCGCACCGCCACCTCGACCCGCTCGCCGGGCAGAAGGAGCACCGTGTCCTTCGATCCCGCTTCCCACGGCATGAGTCGTTCGCGTCCGCCGGCCCGCGACAGGACGCGAAACTGTCCGGCATGGACGTGCACGGGATGCGCGAATCCCGTGTCGTTGACGAACGTCCAGACCTCCGTCCGGCCCAGGGGAACCTCGACGTCCACACGCTCCATGTCGAAGGCGCGTCCGTTGATGGTGTGCCGCATCATCATGCTCTCGAAGTGGAACGAGCGACGTACGGAGTCGGCGGTGGGGACCGGGCCGCGCTCATCCCGTAGGCGATCCGGAAGACGAGGGGCGGGCGCGGCGCGTTCGTCCCCGACCAGGAATTCCACGAAGTCCATCGGCGTGCCTTGGGGGAAGCCGCCGGCGCCCCCCATCATCCGGCCGCCCCCTGCGCCGGGCCCACGGCCCATCCCGCCGGGCCCGCGCCCCGCCGGGGGACCCCCCATGCCGCCCATCATCCCCATCATGCCGGGGATCTCGAAGGCGTGGGACCGGAGCACGACCCGCGTGCCCGGGTCGAAGGACGAAAAGTCGACGATCAGGTCCGCCCGCTCGCCGGTGCCCATCAGGATGCGATCGATGCGCGCGGCGGTGGGAAGAAGACCTCCGTCGGTCCCGAGCAGCGTCATCGGGTCTCCGGTGTGGAGGCCGAGGTCCAGGAGGCGGGCGTTCGACGCGTTGAGGATTCGCACGCGGTAGGCGCCGCGCTTCACCTCGATCGTCGGCGTCTCCACGCCGTTCGTGAAGGGGGCGTCGCCCAGGTATCCCATCATGACGTCCGGGCCCATGCCCACGTGGGCATACGCGAACGGGTCCGTGCCACCGGTGCGGCGATCGTTGAGGATGAGTTGGAGCTCGGCCTCGCCGTCGGGCAAGTCCAAGGCTTCCTCCTCGTCGCCTTCGATGACGAGGAGACCGGCCATGCCGCGATAGGTCTGGGGCGCCGTACGCTCGTGGGTGTGGGGGTGGTACCAGTAGAGTCCGGGCGGGTCCTTCACCCGGAACCGGTAGGTGAGCTCCTCACCGGGGTCGATGGCGAAGCGAGGATGGCCGTCGGCAGCCTCCGGGACGTCGAGGCCATGCCAATGGAGGATCGTGGGCTCGGTCAGCTGATTCCGGAGCACGAGCTCCGCGGTGTCACCCTGACGGAGTCGGAGCGTCGGGGCGGGAAGCACACCGTTGAGCGCCCAGGCTTCGCTCGTGCCTCCCCCGTGCGTGACCGTCGCGGGGGCGGCGGTCAGCGTCAGGGACTGGGAGGCCCCTCGAGGCGGCGTGTTGCCAACCGCCGCTCCGGCGCCGAGCCCGGTCAATCCGAGCCCGGCGCCGATCGTTCCGAGAAAGTGCCGACGATCCAATCAGTTACAGCTCCGGTAGTTGCACACCGGGGTGAGGTTGGCGCCCGTGAGCCCCTGCGGCTCCGGCTCGGACACGACCGGGTGCGTCAACGTTCCGATGCCCTCGATCGTGGCTGAGATGACTTCGCCGGCCTGGAGGAAGCGCTGCTCACCCCGCACCGCCGTGCCCATGCCCGTGCCGCCCGACGTGCCGTTGTTGATCACGTCGCCGGGGTAGAGGGTGATGATGGAGGAGCCGTACTCGACGAGCTCCCAGAGTGAGTGGATCATGTCGCCCGCGGTGGCCTCTTGCATCCGTTCGTCGCCGACGTCGAGCGATTGGCGGAGAATCTCCATCGGGTTTCCATAGAACTCCTTGGGGACGATCCAGGGACCCTGCGGTGCGAACGTGTCGTGCCCTTTTCCGACGAACCAGTCCGAGGTGAGCGGGTTGCCGCCCGGCGGCCGGCCACCCCGATCGGAGATGTCCATCGTCACCATGTAGCCGAAGACGTGGGCTTCCGCGTGGTTGGCGGAGATGTACTTCCCCGCGCGGCCGATGACCGCGCCCAACTCGACCTCCCAGTCGATCCTGGTACGGCCCCAGGGGAGCACGATCGGCTGCCCGTTGCCGACCACGGCCCCACGGCTCGGTTTGAGGAAGAGGTAGGGCACGCCCCGGTTCTCGGCTCGCTGCCTACGTGACTCGGCGCGCTCCTCGTCCGTGCCGGTCTCGTTCACGTGGCTGTAGAAATTCACGGCCGCGTTCAGAATCTTGCCCGGATACATGATCGGAGGCAGCGTCACGACGTCGTCGAGGTCGTACACGTACGCGGGCCGACTTCCCGTGATCATGTCGTTCTCGACGAGATGGTTCACCAACTCGTACAGACGTGCCTTCATCCCGTATTCGTAACGCGAGATGAGGTCGGTCATGTCGTGCGGCACCGGGATCGCGGGGTACCTCGGATCGCGCTCGAGGGCAACGTTGGCCCGATTCACATCGACCACGTACTGGTCGCGGAGGACGAGGGCGACCGTGGGCGCACCGTCGATCTCGAAGGTGCCGACCTTGAAGGGCTCGGCGATCTCCATCTGGGCCGAGAGGGGAGCTGCGGCCATGGCGGCCGTCGCGAGGACGAGGAGGGTTACCCGGCTGAGCATGCGCGCTTCGCTCCGACGAAGGGTGAAGACCGAACGGGAGTGTGCTGTCCGTCGGCGGACGGTGTCAATCTCGGGCTGCATCGATCGCGAACGGGAGGGCGGTTCCCAACGGAGTAGGCGCCCACGCTGGCCGCACCGAAAAGGGCCGGGGGCGAGCCCTGAAGCTCGCCTCCCGGCCCTCCGTGTCCCTCCGCGAGGGCGGGACATCGGCGTCAGCCCGCCGTTGTCATTCGACTTGCTCGGTTCCTGAAGCTGCGCCCCGAGCCGCCACCGCGCCATAGCGTCGGTGTGCCTCGGGTGCAGCGACCGCTTGCCATGATTCTCATGATGTAATAGTTATATTGTAACTATCATCTTCTTCGGAGACCCCATGGGGAAGAACGATCATCTCGGGGAGTTTGAGCAGCTCGCGTTGCTCGCGGTTCTGCGCCTGGGTGACCGAGCCTACGGCGCGAGGATCCAGGAGGAGCTCGACCGGACGGCTGGGCGCTCCTCGGCCATCAGCTCGATCTACATCACGCTCACGCGTCTCGAAGCGAAGGGCTTGGTCCGCTCCTGGCTCGAAGCTCCCGTCGATGGTGACGGCCCTGCTGAAGGTGGTGCGAAGAGGCGGGGCGGAAAGCCGCGCCGGTACTTCGCCCTGGAGCCGGCAGGCATCGGGGCTTTGAAAGCGTCGCGCCACGCGCTGCTCAACATGTGGGAAGGGGTCGAGCAGGAGCTGGAGACCGCGTGAGCCCCCGGGGTGGGGCCCTGCCCCTGTATGCCAGGGTTGTCGTGGGGCTCGTCGTGCCACGCCCGATCCGAGATGAGATCGAGGGCGATCTGACGGAACGCTTCATCGAGATTCGCGCGACCCGGGGAGTGGGCAGCGCACACACGTGGCTCGTGGGACAGCTCGCGCGCATGCGTCCGCGTTCGCTCGCGCGCTCGACGGGAGGAGGGGGAGGAATGGGGGGATCGACAGGATGGCTCGCGGACGTTCGACACGCCCTTCGGAGCGTGAGGCTCCGCCTCGGCTTCTCGGCGACCGTGATCGGGACGGTCGCGATTGCCGTGAGTGCGACGACGTCCGTGTTCAGCGTGGTCAACGGCGTCCTGCTGCGGCCTCTCGACTTCCCCGAGCCCGATCGGCTCGTGCTGGCCTGGCAGACCAATCCCGACTGGGCCGATCACCCCAGCTCGCAGCTTCGGGCGTTCGCCGAGCGCTTCCCCTTGTCGATCCCGACCTTCTTCGACTGGCAGGAGGGCCGCGCGGGTCTCGAGGCGTTCGGCCTCCACGCGCAGAGGCGCTGGGTCCTTCAGACGGCCGACGGGGCCGAAATGGTACGGGGAGGAACGTTCACCTCGGGCGTGTTCCGCGCGCTCGGCGTCGACCCGTTGATGGGCCGGTACCTCGCGCCCGACGACGACATGGACGGTTCACCACCCGTGGCCGTGCTCTCGCACGCGTCGTGGCGGGACCGTTTCGGCTCCGACCCGGAGGTGTTGGGTCGTTCTCTTTCGCTCGACGGCGTGCCTCACACCGTGGTCGGTGTCATGCCCCAGGGCTTCACCATCCCACGGGCCGAGGGTGAGGTGTGGACTTCGCTCGTGGACGACGACCGCCACGATCGCGGGTCGCAGGGCTACACCGTGCTGGGCCGTCTCTCCGACGGGCAGACCGTGGCGAGCGCGCGCGCCGACCTCGACGTGATCCAGGCCCGACTCGGTGAGCAGTATCCCGACGATCAGGGATCGATGCGGTCCAACGTACAGGGGTTGCTCGACTTCATGGTCGGGGACGTGCGGGCGACGCTCTTCTTCCTGCTGGCCACGGTCGGGTTGGTGTTGGCGATCGCCTGCGTGAACATCGCGAACATGCTCTCCGTCGGAGGCTTGGCGCGCCGTCGGGAGATGGCAGTGCGCGCGGCCCTCGGGGCGAGCGGCGGGCGGTTGGTGCGCGCGCTCCTGACCGAGAGCGGGGTCTTGGCTGCGCTCGGCGGTCTGGGTGGCATCGTGCTCACCGCGCTCACGTTGCCTGCCCTCGTGCGCATGCTGCCGACGAGCCTGCCCCGGACGGACGCGGTCTCGGTCGACGGGGCGGTACTCGGCTTCGGACTCTTCGTGACGGCGGCCACGGCCATGCTCGTTGGCGTGCTGCCCGCGCTCCAGGCGGCGGGCACGCACCCCAGACAGATGATGGACATGAACAGCCGTGGCCTCGCGGGGGGTCGGGCGGGCCGACGGCTCCGCTCGGGGCTGGTGGTGACGGAGGTCGCCTTGGCGTTCGTCCTCCTGGTCGGCGCGACCTTGCTCGGTGCCAGCTACCAGCGCCTGTGGAACGTAGAACGCGGATTCCAAAGCGAAGGGTTGGTCGCGTTATATGCGGCTCCCAGCCCCGTCGCCCACGCCGAGCTGCCCGACCGACGGATCTTCCGCGCGGAGCTCCGCGAGCGGCTCGAAGCGATCCCCGGCGTCCAGGTCTCACGCACCAACCAGATCCCGCTCAGCGGCTCCACGTCGTCCACCACGTACTACTACGACGGTGGTGACGAGGAGCAGGAGGTGACGGTCATGATCTCGCTCGTCGACGAGCACTACTTCGACGTCATGGAGATCGGGCTCGTCGCGGGACGCGGCTTCGACGGGTCGGAGGTGGCCGAGGGGCCCCTCGTAGGCATCGTGAACCAGGCCTTCGCCGACGAGATCTTTCCCGGTGAATCCGTGCTCGGGAAACGCATCCGCGCGCAGCCGCAGGAGTCGGGGTTCGTGCCTGGCGCCGAGGGGCAGGGCGCCGAGGTGGTGATTCCCGAGACGACGATCATCGGCGTCGCTCGTGACGTTCGGCATCAGGGGCTGCACGTTCCCGCCGAGCCGAAGCTCTACGTGCCCGTGCTGCAGAACCACCGTGATGCCGACCAATGGCTCCTGAGGGTCCAGGGTGACCCGTCCGCCGTCATGGAGCTCGCCCGCCAGGCGGTGACCTCGGTGTCGCCCTCGACACCGGTGCGCGGCGTCGAGGTGCTCGAGGAACGAATCGCCTCGTCGGTTGCGGTCCCACGCTTTCGGACGTTGTTCGTGGTGGGCTTGGCGGCCATGGCCACGATTCTCGCGCTCCTCGGCGTCTATGGGGTCGTCACCTTCGCGGTATCACAGCGTACGCGTGAGCTCGCGGTGCGCATGGCGATCGGGGCCCACCCCCGGGAATTGGTGACCGGTACGATCCGGGCCGGCCTCGAGCTGGCTGTCGCGGGCGTCCTGCTCGGGGCGCTCATCGCGGTGTGGGCCAATCGTCTCCTGGCACAGTTCCTTTACGACGTCGATCCGACGGATCCCCTGACCTACGTCTTCGTCGCTTCGCTCGTAGGCACGGTGGCCGTCGGCGCTTCGTGGCTACCCGCACGGCGTGCGGCCCGCGTCGATCCGGTGACCGTGCTCAACGCCGAATAGTCACCACCGCTGACACCTCCAGACCGCATGGGCGTACGAGATGAAGTCCGTCCATGGAAGGGGGAGGTCGCGCGTGCCGGAAACGTGGTTCGGGAAGACAACGCTCGGTGCGCTCATCGCGGGCTGGGCGCTGCTGTTCTCGGGGATCGGCGTCACGTCCGTCGACGCGCAGCAATACGACGTCGGCGTCGGGGCCGGTTTCGTCATCGACGTCCCAGAGCCTTTTCAGGAGGAGTACTGCGAGGCCAAGGCCGCCGGTCTCACGGGCAGCGCGGCCTGGCGTCCCCTCCGTTGGCTCTCTCTGGAGGGATCGGCCATCGTGACCGGGCAGCTCGGCGGAGAGTCGTGCGCCATCCCGGGCCTCGCGCCTCCGCCGCTCGATACGCCCATCCTGGAGACCTCCTACGACGACGAGCTGGAGGGCGTCGACTTCTTCGCCACGCACGCGTCGGCCATCCTCGAGCCGTTCGCCGGGTCGGCCATCAGCCCTCGCGGCAGGCTCGGCGTCGGCTGGATCTGGCAGAAGAACGTCTTCGATTGGGTGTGGGGGCTGGGCGTGCGCTACACGTTCGGGCGCTATGCGGCCTACACGGACGTCGATCGGTGGAACCTGAGCATTCCGCAGCTGAACGAGACCGTCGTGTATCGCACCGGTGTCGGGCGAGAGGTGGTCGCATCGGAGACGATCGACCAGACGTTCCACCCTTGGGTGGTACGCTTCGGCCTCGAGTTCGTCCTGCCGCGCTGACGGTCCCTAGCGCGTCGTAGCGACGACCCCGGCTTCGAAGAACCCGATCGCACCGGTGTGTCGGCCCCGGAGATATCGACGCGTGTAGTCGAGGCGCAGCCCCGCGGTCTTGCCGAGGTCGATGACCGCCGTGCCGCCGAGCGCGAACTGAATCGCGGCGACCGCGCCACCCGGGCCGACCGCGCCGACCACGCCGCCGCCTGCGCCGACCATCAGCGCTCCCGCCGAGAAGGGGATGCCGAAAGACGGCCCGATCTCGACGAGGAGAGGCAGCGCGCGCATGATGAAGACCTGCGGCGCCGTCGCCACGGCAGCGTTCCAGCCGAGGCCGTCCGCGCCGATCGAAGCCCACCGCCAGGTGGTGGTCACGAGTCCGTCGCCGATGACGCCGAGGCTCAGTCCGCTCACGCGGTAGGCGGACGCCTCGCGCCGTTCGGGGGCGACCGGCTGGGCGGAGAGGGTGACCGGAGTCAGCCAGGTGAGGGTGGCCACGAGCGCGTAGGCCGCCGCGCGCGTCTTCATCGGAGTTCCTCCATCGACCCGTTGATCGTCGAATGGAAGTTGCCTCGCGTGGGCTGGCGTCGATCTCAGCGGAGCGACGTACGGGCCGTGTAACAGGCCCCTACGGCGGTGGGCGTGGAGATCCTGATGGAGGCGATCAACCGGTGCCCGCGCTCGGAGCTCGGGCTTGAGCCCGGGCCGCTCTCTCCACGCCCCTGGCGCACGGGCCCCACGCGGCCCATCTGGAAGTCGTCGACTCGTGCTCGGAGGATTCATGACGACTGGATCGACCACCGCCGCGATCACCGCGCTGGCCGCCTTTACGCTGCTGCACGGACCCGCGGCCGCGTCAGCGCAGACGGTACCAGGCGGAGCGCCCGCCGCGTCCGCAGATTCGGCCGCAGCACTCTCGCAGCGTGTAGAGGTCGTGCGGACGGAGTACGGGATCCCGCACATCTTTGCCGACGACTGGAAGGCCTTCGGATTCGCAATGGCATGGGTGCAGTCCGAGGACTACGGCAGCCAGACCGCGATCGGTCTGGTCAAGGATCGGGGTGTCTACGGTCGTCACGTCGGTCGGGACTCGATCGGGGGAGACTTCGCCGGCCGCGAGGCGCATGCAGTGGCGGTCGTGCGATATCCATCGCTCGAGCCCCGTTCCCGCGCGGTCTATGAGGGCTTCGCCGAAGGCGTGAACGAGTACGCGCGCCAACACCCCGGGCTCTTCCCCGAGTGGCTCACACCGGACTTCACCGGGATCGACGCGTTCGCGAACGATGTCTACATCTGGAGCCGCGGGGACGCCGCGCGGTTCGTACGCGCCGAGGAGCGGCGGGCCGAGGAGCAGGCCGCGGCGGAGCGGGGCCGAGAGGGGGCATCGGAGAGACGGTCATCTCCGGAGCGCGCTCTGGCCGTCGCGCGCCCGCCTCTCACGCCGTCCTGGGCCGCCGCCGAAGCTGAGGCCGCGGCGCTCGATCCTGCGCTGGACGGGTCCAACGCGTGGGCCTTGCACGGGTCACGCACGACCTCCGGGCGGACCATCCTGCTGCGCAACCCACATCTGTCTTGGACGGCGGGCTACTACGAGGCTCACGTCCGCATCGGAGACGAGCTGGACTTCTACGGCGACTTCCGGATCGGGGGCGCCTTCGGGATCATCGGCGGCTTCAACCGACACCTGGGGTGGGCGACGACGAACAACTCGCCGGTCTATTCTCAGGTGTACGCGCTGCCGTGGCACTCCTCGATGGACGGGCACGTCGTCATGGACGGCCAGGCCGTGGCCCTGACCGACTCGGTGATCACGGTCGATTGGACGGAGCCGGACGGACGCTCGGGCTGGGTGTCCGAAGTCACGCCTTGGAGTCCGTGGGGGCCGGTCATTCACGAGGATGCGGAGTACGTGTACGTGCTCACCGATCCCAGGGACGGTCAATACCGGCGCGGCGAGCAGCTCGTCCGCATGATGTCCGCGGAATCGCTCGACGAGTGGCTGGAGGTGATGAGGATGCGCGCCCACGCGAGCTCGAACTTCACCTATGCGGATGTTGACGGGAACATCGCGCTCTACTACAACGCGCGCATCCCGGACTTGCCCCACGAGCCGACCGGCGACTCGGCTGCCGTCGCGACTTCCGCGTCCGACATGTGGCGCGACGTCGTGACGTGGGAGCGTCTGCCGCTGTACGTGAATCCGCCGGGTGGCTATGTGCAGCAGGCCAACGATACACCGGACTTCATCAACCTCAACGTCACGCTCGACCGCGACACCGTGGCCCAGAATCTCCCCGATCCACGCTTGCGGCTTCGTAGCCAGCTCTCCTTCGCCCTCGTCCATGGCGACGACCGACTGAGCCTCGAGGACGTGGTCGAGCGGAAGCACTCGCCGCGGATGCTCGCCGCCGAGCGTATGGTCGACGACCTGCTGGCTGCGATCGATGCCTCCGAGCCGACATCCGAGCTCGGGCGTGCTCGGAGGACGTTGGGCGCGTGGGATCGAACCGCAGCGGCGGAGAGCCGCGGTGGTGTCCTCTTCAAGGCGTGGTTCGATACCTACATTGAGGTGACGGACACGCTCGAGCACCGGGTGGAGTGGGACAGCGAAGCCCCTGCTTCGACCCCCGTCGGGATCGGGAGGCCCGGGCGGGCGCTCGCGGCGCTGCGCATGGCCATGGAGGACCTGGCCGAGGAGGGGATCGCGCCGGACGCGCGCTGGGGTGACGTCCATCGGGTCGTGCGTGGCGACGTGGACGAGCCCGTCTCGGGATGTGAGGGCGGTCTCGGCTGCTTCCGCACGCTCTCGTTCACGACGCTTCCCGACGGCCGCAGGGCGGCGAACCGCGGCGACGGCTGGGTCTTCGCGGTCGAGTTCGGCGAGGTGCCACGGGGCTACTCGGTTCTCGCGTACGGACAGAGCCGCCTCGAGGAGTCGCCGCACCACGACGACCAGGCGGCGATGTTCGCGCGGGGCGAGATGAAGCCCATCCTGTGGACCGACGCCGATATCGAAGGAGCCGTGATCCGGCGGTATCGACCGGGGGCGCGCTGAGGGGACGACGCTCGGAGCACTGGCGTCTTCGCACGCGGCTGCTGAGGAGCTGCCACCCGCCTCCGATCAGCCCAACCGCACCCGCAGCTCCTGTACGGCCCGATACGCCTCGTTGATCGCGGCGTCGGTGTGCGGGCTCGCGGCCGCGTCGGCGTTCGCGATCGTGATCCGGCCGAGAGGCTGGCGCGCGACGACGCAGGGCCGGTCGTCCGGAGTGCCGAGGGCCCAGCGAGGGTCGTCGAAAAGGGTGTTGTAGGAGTAGGTGTAGCCGTGGGGCCACCGGTTCACCGTGATCGCGAGGATGTCGTTCGGGGCCTCGAAGCCGTGGTCGCCGAACATGCGGGTCAGCTGGTCCCGGATATTGCGCTCGAAGGTCTCGAACGATGTGCGCTGGAGCGTCTGCCGGCCCCGTCGGTGTTGCTCCCGTCGGGAGTGCCCGGGCTCGTAGACGTATCGTGTCATGCGCAGGACCGCGGGTTGCTGCGGGTCCTGGCCGGAGATGTAGTCGCCCACGCGCAGGGAGGTCGACAGCCCGGTTCCCTGATGGAAGGAGCCGGGCGCCGAGGCACCCGAAACCCCCGCGTCGACGAGTGACTGCCAGCGACGGAGGAAGACGTTGGTGTACACGAGCGGCGCCTTCTCACCGTATCGGAGCGCCTCCTGTTGCGTCGAGGAGAGCTCGGGGCAGAGCCAGGGAATGACCTGGTTCCAGCATGCGAGCACGACGCCTCGAGCGCGGACACGGTGCGCCGTCCCGTCCCGCACGTACGTGACCTCCACCTCACGTGCCGCGTCGGGATCGCCAAGGTGCCGGACCCCGACGACGGTGCTGTTCAACCGGATGCGGACCGGGGCCCCGTCTCGGTCGAGCTTGTCGTACGCGGCCTGGGCCAGCACGACGTCCTCCATCGACTCGCCAGGCATCGCGTCGGGGATCATCGCCCGCACCAGCAGCCGCGTGATCGTGGCATTCCCGTCCGGGAAGTACATGTCCGGGCCTCCCGACCCCGCGCGTGCGGCGTTTTCTCGTCCGTGGGATCCCCCGGGCTCGTCGACGAGGCGCTCCGGCGGGGTCGGCTCGAGGTCGAGGCTGGCGAAGCCGGGGTAGCCCATCTCCCAGGCATAGAGCGCCGGCACGGCGTCGGCGCCGGTGACGAACAGGTACCCCGAAGCGTCCTGCATGAACGCGACCGTCGGGTCGACATCCAGAACGTCGACGAGCCAGTCCCGGTAGCTCGTGCGAGCGAGCCGCTCCTTTTTCTCGTCTGACGAGAGCCCGGGCCACGGATCGTCCCGTGCGCGGTCCTCGTGCAGACGGACGAGGTCGGCCCGGGCGCGCTCCGAGAGCGGCGTCCGGTTGGCGAGCTCGGACCAGGGGCCTCGCCCCCAGCCGGACACGAGGCGATCCTCGCCGAAGTGCTCCCGATCGAAGAAGTAGCCGCGCGAGAGCCCGAGCTCTCCGTACCGCCTCCGAACCTCGGCGGTCTCGCGCCAATAGCGCGTGCGGTCGATACCCAGATCCCAGAGGAGTCCGGCGGCGATCGGACTGTACTGCGCCGGCGCCTCGACGTTGAGCGTTCCGCCGTTGACGAGGTACAGGCGCCCGTCGTGACGGAACTCGTTGCGCTTCGCGTGGCCACCGAAGTCGTCGTGGTTCTCGAGCACGAGGACCCGGGCCTCGGGGCCGCCGACCTGCCGCCGGAAGAAGTGCGCCGCGGAGAGCCCGCTGATGCCGCCACCCACCACCACAAGGTCGTACGTCTCGCCCCTGTCGACGGCGGCGCCCCACGTCTCCCCTCGTACGAGCCCGTGCGCGACCTCCCACGCACCGTCGTGGCTTCCTCGCATACCGGTGCGCGCGGGCGGGTCCGTCGATACCTGCGGAATCATCGGGAACGAAGCGATCGGGTCCAGCGATCCGAAAGGGAGCATGGATCCGGTCAGCGCGACGCCGACGCCGCTCACGAAGTCGCGGCGCGGGATCGAACGGCCCATTCCGAGGTCCCGATCCGAGGCAGAGGACATGTCGCTTCTCCGGTTGGCGTACGAGACGCTCAACCGACGCTTCGGGCCCGCCGAGGGCAAGGGAGCGGGTCCGGGCGGGCCGCAGCTTCGCGAAGTGCCACTGCCGGGCGCTACCCGAGCGTTCGCGGACGCGCCCCGTCGTAGACCTCCTGGATGATCCGGGTCACGAGTGCGGTGACCACCGCGTCGAACGCTTCGTTGAGCTCCGGCGTGTCGAGCCCGTAGCGGGATCGGAACGACTCGACGTCGATGGCCGTGCGCACGTCATCGAAGAAGACGACCTCGTCGCGGAGAAGCGCTCTCGTCTGCTCGATCAGGCTTCCGTACAGCTCGCGCGTCGTCTCCAGGTACGCGCTGTCGCGGAGTGCGGGCCCCTGACCGGGCACGATGATCGCCGCGTCGAAACCCTCCAGTCGGCGAAGAGCGGCGAGCCACTGGCTCACGGCATAGGAGTTCATGGTCCAAGGCTGCGCGCCGCGGCCATCCTCTTGGCGCACCAGCACGTCGCCGGTGACGAGAATGCGCTCGTCGGGGAGGTAGAGCACGGTCGAGCCGGCGGCGTCACCCGTGACGCTGTACAGCTCGAACGTCCGCCCGTCGACGGTGAACGTCATGCTGTCGGCGTAGGTCAGCGTGGGGAGCGTGCGCCGGACGGCGGCCACCTCCGCTTCGAAGGCCAACCTGCCCTCCAGATCCTCCCTGAGCTCCGCGAGGGCCTCGTCGTCGGCGGGTGTTCCGTCTTCGAGCGCGCCGGACTCCGCGGCCAGCGCCAGACGCTCGCGGGCTCCAGTCACACCTGCGCTGATGGAGAAGAAGCCGCTCGGCATGTGCGCCATGTGGTCGCGCGTGCGGTACGTGGCGACGATCTGAAGTCCGGGAAACGCGTCGGCGTACACCTCGTTCCCGGACCAGTGGTCCATGTGCCAGTGTGAATTGATGACCCAACGGACGGGTAGGTCTGTATGGGCGCGGATCTCATCCAGAACGAGGCGTGACGTCGATGGGAGCGCGTTGGTGTCGAAGACGACGACGCTCTCCGTTCCCACGAACACGACCGAGTTCGACGAGGTCCATTGGTCCAGGGCCGAAGGTGCCCGCATCAGGTAGATGTCCTCGGCGAGCCGGGTCACCTCGATGCCGAGCTCGGCTTCTTGGGCCGGTTGCGCGGCGAGCGCCGACGGGCAGCAGAGGAGGAGGGCGAGGGAGAGTGGGCGAGGGCTCACGGCTGGCTCCTTCTTCGATTCGGGTTCATCTTCGGGCCGTGGCGGAGGAGCGCACGGTGCGGTGGCACGTGGGGTCGGGTGCAGGAGGGGAGCGGATGAAGGCGAGATACGTGCTGGGTGGGTACACGGAGTGGACCGTGCCGCCGGGGATTGCCCGCGTGGTCGAGGCGTCGTGGACCTACACCGGGGCCGGGTCGGAGAACGCGGCGGCCCCGACCGAGCACCGAGTCCTGCCTCACGTCGGCGTGAGTCTGGTGGTGCACGGGCGTAGGAACGGCGCGGGGTACTTCCGGCCCGCGGGACTGCAGCTCCAGGGTGCGGCCGAATCCTACCGCTTCTTCCGACCGACCTCCGGGCTGTCCTTGGCCGCAGTTCGCCTCCGCCCGGAGTGGGTCCGCGCGGTATTGGGCGTCGACGCGGGGGAGCTGAAGGACCGCATCGTGGCCGTCGAAGAGACACCGGCGTGGAGAGCTGTCTACGATCTGGTGCGCGAAGCGGGCCGTCTCCACGTCGCACGTGCGTGGCTGGAGGCGTTCGTTCACGACCGCCTCGGTACGGTCAGAGCCGACGCCGCCGGGATCACGGCCCACCGCGCCCTTGAGCACCTCCGTGTCGATCCGTCGTCGGGTCGTGTGTCGACGCTGGCCCGAGCCGCAGGCGTCTCGGAGCGAACCCTCCACCGCTCGGTGACCTCCGCCACAGGGATGTCGCCGAAGTGGATTCAGCGGGTGGAGCGACTCACGCGTGCCGTGACCGCTGCCGATGGCCTCCGCAGGCCGCGCTGGTCCGACATGGCGTTCCGGTTCGGCTATGCCGATCAGGCGCATCTCGTGCGTGAGGCGCGAGCGCTGACCGGGTGCACGCCGAAGACGCTGCACCGGGAACGCCGGGTGCAGCGCCGGCTCGAGCAGCGATCCGCGAGCTCTGCGTAGAAGCTTCACCACACGCACCACCCCTCCCACGCATCGGTTTCACGAACCGGCCGGCTCGCGTCGTGACGAACATGGCCCGGTCGCCGTCCGCGATCTTGAAGAAATCGGACAAGGGGGATTGGTCCTCGATCGAACCCCTCAGGTAGCCGAAACCCTTGGTTTCGTTGGTGGAACGGTGCGGTCGGAGGGTGGGACCGCGGGGCTGGCGGGCGTCGGAGCCGTTGTGGCGTGTGCGCGCAGCCTTAGAGTTTCGGCACGATCGTGACGAGGACCCACGGGAGGTCGATGATGACGAAGACGAAGATGATGATCGTGGGCGCGCTCGCCGCCACGGGATGGCTCGGAGCGCAGGAAGTGGCTGCCCAGGGCGCGGCCCGCGGGGAGTCGCAGGAGATGCGCTGGGCGCTCGACGGGGAGGCGCTGGTGGTGGAGGGGACGGGGGGCTCGACGCTCCGCTTCCGCTCGGGCACGGCTACGCTCCTCGACACGAGCCTGAGGGACGGCAGCGTGTCCTTCACGATCAAGGCTCCCGGAGCTCGGAGCTTCGTCGGCCTCCGCTTTCGCACCAGCGAGGACGGATCGTACGAAGACTTCTATCTGCGCCCTCACAAGGACCGGGCCCCCGATGCGTTGCAATACACGCCGTCGTTCTCCGGGGCCGACACGAACTGGCAGATCTTCCACGGCCCGGCCGGAACCGCGCCCGCCCCGACACAGGATACGGTCGAGGGGATCGACGTGGAGATCGTTTTCGAAGACCGGGACCTGGCCGTGTTCGTCGGCGACGGCGCAGAGCCGGCCATGCGTGTCACGCGGCTCGCGCTCGAGCCCCGCGGTGGCGGACTGACCTTCTGGAGCAACGTCCTGCAACCGACGGACCACGAGCGCCCCGTCGTCCTCCAGAACATCCGCGTGTCGTCGACGGGGACCCGTCCGCTCCCGGCGGCCGAGCCGGTCCCGACGCCGGAGGGGGCCGTGCTCTCGTGGGGAGTCGGTGAAGTGTTTCACACGGATCGCCTCGCCGAGCAGGTGCCGGACGACGTGCGGTTCCGTCCGCGGCCTTCGGAGCCGGACGGGACACTCCTGATCGACCGCCACGTCGAGCGACCCGACGGTGAGGGGGTGCCGGCCGTCGCCGCGGGCATCACGATCCACGCGGATCAGGCTGGACGCGTCAAGATGGAGCTCGGCTTCAGCGACCTCGTGACCGTGTTCCTGAACGGTGTCCCGCTTTACCAGGGCGACCTGCGATACAGCTACGCGGAGCCCATGCGCCAGGGCTTCTTCCAGCCCGACCAGAACACGCTTTACCTCCCGCTGGAGGCCGGGCGGAACGAGCTCGTCGCCGTCGTCGTGGAGAGCTTCGGAGGGTGGGCCCTCGCCGCGCGTTTCCCCGAGGGCGACGTACGCACGGAGCCGTTGGACGGTGCGCTCAGGTCGTCAGGTGGCACGCGCTGAAGTGATCCGGACCGACCTGCTTCAGCTCCGGCACCTCACGCGCGCAGATCGCCTCGGCACGAGGGCAGCGGCTCCGAAAGACGCACCCTGAGGGCGGGTCGATCGGGCTTGGGATGTCACCCGTCAGTACCGTCCGCTTCCGCGCCCGGTCCGGGTCGGGCACGGGGACCGCGGAGAGGAGCGCTTCGGTGTAGGGGTGATTCGGCTCCTCGTACAGTACGCCGGACGGGGCGATCTCCATGATCCTGCCCAGGTACATCACGGCCACACGGTCGCAGATGTGCTCGACCACGGCGAGGTCGTGGGCGATGAACAGCATCGTGAGGTCGAGCGCGTCCCGGAGATCGCTCAGGAGGTTGATGACCTGAGCCTGGATCGAGACGTCGAGAGCCGAGACCGGCTCGTCCGCCACGATGAAGTCCGGGTTCACGGCGAGGGCCCGGGCGATCCCGACGCGCTGGCGCTGTCCGCCGGAGAACTCGTGCGGGAAGCGGTCGAGCTGATCGGCCGAGAGGCCGACCTGCTCCATGAGCCGGAGGATGCGCTCCTCACGGTCTGCGGGAGTGCCGATACGGTGCAGCGCCAGCGCGTGCCCCAGCACGGTCCGGACCTTCTCCCTGGGGTTCAAGCTGGCGTACGGATCCTGGAAGATGACCTGCATCCGCTTACGGAAGCGGCGCATCTCGCCCCGCGGGAGCGTCAGGAGGTCGACTCCATCGAAGAGGACCCTTCCGTCGGTCGCGTGCTCGAGACGAAGGACGAGCCGCCCGACGGTGGTCTTTCCGGAGCCGCTCTCGCCCACGAGTCCGAGTACCTCCCCGCGGCGCACCGTGAACGAGACGCCGTTCACCGCCTGCACGTGGTTGACCACTCGGTTCAGTGCGCCGCCCCGAATGGGGAAGTGCTTCACGAGGCCCTCGACGCGGAGCAGCTCGTCGCTCACGAGTGGAGCGCCCGACTCGTGGGCGTCCTTCGTCCGGGTGGGGTCGTTCGTCATGAGGCGACCTCCGTCGACAGGTCCAGCTCCCGCCAGCGCAGGCAGCGCACCTCGTGTCCGTCCGACACTTGCTCCAGCGGCGGCGTACCCGCCGTGCACGCGGACTGCCGGTGCGGGCATCGGGAGGCGAAGCGGCACCCGTCGCCCAGCTCCGCGAGGGCGGGCACGTTGCCCGGGATCGTCCGTAGGCGCTGATCCCGCGCGGAGCTCCCGAGGCGGGGAATCGAACCGATCAGCCCTGCCGTGTAGGGCATGCGCGGGTGGTGGAAGATCTCGGCCACACCGCCGCTTTCGACCACCTGCCCGGCGTACATCACGACCACGCGTCGGGCCATTTGGGCCACGACGCCCAGGTCGTGCGTGATGAAGATGATCGCCATTCCGAGCCGTTCCTGAAGCTCCTCCAACAGATCCAGAATCTGCGCCTGGATCGTCACGTCGAGCGCCGTCGTCGGCTCGTCGGCGATGAGGAGACTCGGGCTGCAGGCCAGTGCCATGGCGATCATGGCTCGCTGGCGCATGCCGCCGGACATCTCGTGGGGGTAGCTGTCCACGCGCCGGCCGGGCTCGGAGATGCCCACCGTAACCAGCATCTCGATCGCCCTCTCCCGCGCCTCCTTGCCCGACATCTCCTCGTGCTCCATGAGCACCTCGGCGATCTGCGCGCCGACGCTGTGGACCGGGTTGAGGCTCGTCATCGGCTCCTGGAAGACCATGCCGATCTCCTTACCGCGCACGCCGCGCATCTCGGCCTCGGGCAAGTCCGTGAGCTCCCGTCCGCCGAGACGGATCGAGCCTGCGGTGATGTGGCCGACGCGGGCCGGAAGGAGGCGCATGATCGAGAGCGCTGTCACCGACTTGCCGGACCCGCTCTCCCCCACGATCGCGACCGTTTCTCCGCGGTCGACGGTGAAGCCGATGCCGTCGACCGCGACGATCGGGCCGCGCCCGCCGAGCAGGAAGCTCGTCTGGAGGTCGCGGACCTCGAGTAGGGGTCCGCTGCTCATGCCCCGGCTCCTGGTCGGACGAAGCCCCCACTCCCGGGCGTGGCCGTGACGTCCTTGCCGTCGAAGATCGGTCGGCCGGCCAGGAATGTCGCGGCGACGCGCCCCCGGTAGCGCTGCCCGTGCGCCAGTTTGGCCACGTCGCGGGCCGCCGTGCGGAGCTGCGCCGGTGTCGGCGTGGTTTCGCCCGAGAGGTCCACCAAGGCGAGGTCGGCCCGTGCCCCTTCGGTGACGACGCCGCGATCCGGCAAGTCGAAGCGGCGCGCCGCGGCGCCCGACGCGAGGTCGGCGAGTCGCGGAAGCGAGAGACGACCCTCGGCCACGCCGTCGAGCAGGGTCGGGAGAAGGAGCTCCGTTCCCGGATGCCCCGGGGGAGCGGTGAGGAAGTTGTCCTCGTGCGCCGCCTTCTGTGCGGCCGAGAAGCCGGCGTGGTCGGTCGTGACGTGCGCCAGCGTTCCGTCCGTCACGGCCTCCCAGAGGGCCTCGCGGTCGGCGGCGGTGCGGATGGGCGGGTTGACCTTGCCGCACACCCCGACCCGAGCGACGTCGTCCTCCGTGTAGCGGAGATATCTTCCCGTGAAGCGGCGGAGGACGTCGAGCGTGGCCCTCGACGTCACGTGCGCGATGTGCAGCTCGGCCTGGGCCTCGACGTTCAGGGTGAGGAGCTGGGCCACGGCGAGCGCCTCGGCGACCGCCGGCCGCGCCGCGCCGTGCGTGGCGGCGTCCGCCGGATCCAATCGGGTTGCGTCGGCTTCGCTCCGGGCCAGGATCTCCGGATGCTCGGCGTGGACCACGATCGGCAGCCCGACACGGGCCGCCAGGGTGAGAGCCTCCAGCTGGTCGGCCGCGTCGGGCCAAGCGAGCCCCTCGAACTCGTGCTCCCGTCCGGCCGGGGCAGGGAGGGTGAAGATCTTCAGCGCCACCACGCCCACGTCGGCCAGGGCCTCGAAGGCGGACGGCGTCAGCTCCGCGGGTGCCGCATACATCGCGAAGTCGACGAGTGCGGTTTTGGCGAAGTGGTCTCGGCGCAGCGAGACCCGCTCGGGGGAGTTGCAGCACGGGTCGGTGATGGGCATCTCGAAGAGCGTCGTGATCCCCCCGGCCGCGCACGCCGCGGTCTCGGACGCCACCGTGCCCCGCTCGGGGTACGCCGGAGAGCGGATGTGACAGTGGATGTCGATCGCTCCGGGCAGGATGTGCAGCCCCGTGGCGTCCCACCTCGCCGACGCCTCGAGGGACGCATCCGGAGGAGCGACGGCCTCGATCCGGCCATCCCTGATCCCGAGCGTACCGGGGCGCATCCCGTCCGGCGTGACCACAGTGCCGCCGGTGATGACCCGCTCGAAGCTCACTTCAGGCCGAGCTCGTCGAGCGCCTGCGCCACACCGTCGAGGTGCGTCAGGTGCATGGCGGCGTAGTTGGGCGCGAGCACCACCCCGTCCCCTCCGGCCCGGTAGGTCGCCATGACGGAGCGGTACACGATGTCCTTCGAGCACTTCGCCGTTTCGGGGCGGGAGCGGGGCGCGTCGACCCCGACGCCCATGTAGACCTTGGCCATGCCGTCCACGCCACGGACCGCGTCGGCGCATTGGCCGAAGACGTACGTGTCGGGGTCCATCCCCTCCGCGATCAGCTGGTCGAAGGGCGCCTCGTTCAGCCCGAGGATCCGGAAGAGCCCACGTGTGGCCTCGTCGGGCTGGACATCGCGCAGGATCGTCGTGCGGAGAAAGCCGAGCTCCTTGTGCCAGATCTCACCGGCCTGGTGCTGGTAGGTGATCGGCTTCACGAAGTCGGCGTATCGGGTCTGCTCGGCCCACGGCCACTGCGCGCGCCGGATCAGGCTGAAGTGGTTCCGGTTCCACACGTTCAGCCCGAAGGGAAGGTCCGGCCGACACCACTTCACCAGACCGTACAGCTCGCGGTCCAGGTCCTTGTTCCGCTCCAGCCAGAACTTCTCCCAGATCAGCGCCTCGGGGTTGTCGAGGAGAACCCGCAGGAACGTGATGAGGGGGCCGTCGGCGAAAGTCTTGCCGGCCGCCGCCTCCTGCATGAAGTCGTATAGACGAAGCAGCGCTTGCCGGCACGCTTCCACGTCGACGCCGCGCTCCGAGGCCTCCCGGCGCGCCGCCGCGGAGAAGTCGCCGGGTGCTCCGCCTCGGATGAGCGTGTCGAGCGGGGAGTCTCGCTCGTTGCACCACATCACCCCGTCGAGCGGGTGGTTCCGGACCTGATCCTCGATCATGGAGTGGATCCACTTCCGGTATCCGGGATGCGACGTCGAGGGCCCGGAGCCGATCCGTCCGAAGAGGTCGACCTCCATCGCCTGGGCGAGCGTCGGGATCTCCACGTTCCCGGCCGATCCGTGCCCGGCGTACTTGAAGAAGGGCTCCATCAGCTCGACGTAGACCTTCATCCCGCGAGCGTGCGCTTCCGGGATCACCATCTTCAGGATGTCGCGGTCGGCGAACTCCGGGTCCTTGCTCCGGTAGTCGGCCATGAAGGTGTCGGCGTAGTATCGGGGGTCGGGGTCGAAGTATGCCCCTCCGCGCATCTGATACGGCTCCGGGACCCCGTGGTCCGGCCAGCCGTCGAGCTCGTGGCTGATCGAGCGACCCGACTTGAGTCCCAACCAGCTCACGGTGCCGAGCATGAGCACGTTGACCCCGACCCGGCTCTGCAGCGTGTCCAGGACCGTCTCCACACCCTCGTCGACGAAGCTGATCGGAGAGATCTGAATGCCGACGAAGCGGTCGTTGGGGTTGGTCTCATTCATCGTGTCGGTGGTCATGACGCCGCCTGCGCAGAGGCGGCGAAGTTCGTGATCCGCTCCATCGCCTCCTGGATCATCGGAAGCGGCTGGAGATAACTGATCCGTATGTAGTCGGTCGTCTCGTCTCCGAACATGGTGCCCGGGAACAGCATCACGCCCGTTTCCTCGAGGAGGCGCAGGCAGAACTCGGGTGACGGCAGCCCTGTCGACGAGACGTTCGTGTAGATGTAGAACGCGCCGCCCGGGTGGCCGTAAGTGAAGCCGGCGTCGTCGAGCGCGGGCATGAGCCACGCACGGCGCTCGGCGTACGCCTCGGCCATCGCGTCGATCGGCTCCTTCGGGCCGGTCAGCGCGGCCAGGGCCGCGTACTGGCTGATCGTCGATGTGTTGATCGAGAGCGTGTGGCGCGGCTCGGTGAGCATCTCGACCAGGTCCTGCGGCGCCCCCAGGTAGCCGACTCGCCACCCGGTCATCGAGTACGTCTTCGAGAAGCCGTTCAGCGTGACGGTGCGCTCCCGCATGCCCGGCAGCGTCGCGATCGAGAGGTGCTCGTTCGGCGCGTAGATCAGCTGCGCGTAGATCTCGTCGGCGATGACCAGGATGTCGTGCTTGATCGCGAGCTCGGCGATTGCCCGGATGGCGTCCGGAGGTGTGACGGCCCCGGTCGGGTTGTTCGGTGAGACCAGCACGAACATCCGAGTCATCGGCGTGATGCGCTTCTCGATCTCGGCGACGTCGAGCGCGAAGTCGTCCTTCTCGAAGGTCGGGACCGGGACGGGGACACCGCCGCACAGGCGCACGGCCGTGTCGTAGCTCGTGAAGCGCGGGCTCGTGATGAGCACCTCGTCGCCGGGCGTCACCAGGCCGAGCATCGTGAGCATGATGCCTTCCTGCGCTCCGGCAGTGACGACGATCTCGTCGGCCCCGTAGTCGAGGCCGTACCGCTGGGTCAGGTCCCCGGCGATCGCCTCGCGCAGCGGCGCGATGCCGGTCGGGCCCGTGTAGTGATGGTGGTTGGCGTCCAGCGCGTCCTTGGCGGCCTGAACGATGTGCGCGGGTGTGTGGAAGTCCGGGTCACCGCGTCCCAGCGCGATGATGTCGTCCATGCCGGCCGCGATGTCGAGCATACGCGTGCGGAAGGCGCCGTCCTCCTCCGTGATCCTCGGCGCGAGGCGGTCGTGGAGCAGGCTCATCCGTGCATCCTCCGGCCACCCACGAACGTCGTCTTCACGTGCTCGAGGGCAAAGAGGTCCTCGTCCGGGTTACCGTCCACGACGATCAGGTCTGCGTCCTTGCCGGCTTCGAGCGTACCGATCAGGTGGTCCATCTTCGAGAGCCGCGCGGCGCGGATCGTGATCGAGGCGAGCGCGTCCAGGTTGTCGGGGCAGACGCCGACTTTGACCATGTGGGCCAGCTCCGGGGCGACGACGTCGTGCTCGACGGCCGGGCTGCCGGCGTCGGTGCCGAAGACGATCGGCACCCCCGCCTTCGCCGCTCTCACCAGCCCTTCGTAGCGGGTCGGGTCGGCCACGGCCTTCTGGCGCTCCTCGATCTTCCACTCGGGGATTCCGAAGCGGCGGGCGATCTCCGGCTGCGACTGCTGCACGAGGGGTGCGAACGTCGTCACGATCGGGATCTCCTTCTCGAGGAGAAGCGTGATCGTCGAGTCGGACATCGAGCCGCCGTGCTCGACGCAGTCGACGCCGAAACGCGCCACCCGCTCGATGCACTCGTCGTAGGTGGCGTGCGCGGTGATCGGGAGGCCGTTGCGATGCGACTCGTCGATGACCGCCGCGAGCTCCTCGTCGGTGAACTCGAGCGTGTCGTGGCAGGCCATGATCTTGATCAGGTCGGCACCCCCGCGGACCTGCTCACGCACCGCCCGGCGCATTTCGTCCGCGCCGCTCGCTTCGCGACAGACCCAGTACGTGTGTCCGCCCGTCTGGATGATCGCCGCACCGGTGACCTTCAGCCTCGGCCCCGGAACGATGCCCTGCTCGACGGCCTGCTTGGTGAAGAGGTTCATGTCGTGGAAGCCGAGGTCGCGCACCATCGTGATCCCGGCGCGGAGGCTCTTGAGCATGTTGCCCGCCGCCTTGAAGGCGGAGATCGGGCGTGGGTCGTCCATCGACTGGCGGGCCAGGTCGTGGATGCCGTCCCAGTTCAGGTGGGCGTGGCTGTTGATCATACCCGGCATGATCGTGCCGCCGGTCTCTTCGACCGTCGCGTCACCCGCGTTCATGTCCGCGCGGGCGCCGACGGCCGCGATCTCCCCGGCCCGGATCTCGACGAAGCCGTCCTCGATGACCCCGCCGGTCATCGTCAGGACTCGCCCCGTCACCACCAGGTGCTCCGTGGGCAGGTCGAACATCGGCTTGGTGATCTTCTGATATCGCCACGCGGCGGGCTCGGGCATGAAGTCCTCAGCAGGGAAGGGTCCGGGAGTCGAGAGGGTGCATGGTCTGGAAGCGGCTCGCCACCTCCACGCCGTCAGCACCGACGATGAGTGTCTCGATCGTGCGCCATCCGTCGAGGTCCGGCCGGTAGATCCCCGGCTCGCAGGAGAAGACCATGCCGGAGGCGACCGGCGTCGGGTCGCCGGGGGCGAGCCACGGAGCTTCATGGCCATCGACGCCCATGCCGTGGCCGATCCGGTGCCGGATCGCGTCGCCGAACCCTGCGGTCCGGACGACACGCAGGGCGGCGTCGTTCACCTCGGCGCACGGGAGCCCGTTTGCGAGCGCGTCGACGGTGGCCTGGTTTGCCGCGGCCATCGTCTCCATGACGCGGCGCTGCTCGGTGTCGGGTTCCCCGCAGACGAGCGTGACACCGCTCTCGGCGTGGTATCCGCCGAGCGAGCATCCGATGCCGGCGATGATCGGTTCGCCGCGTTGCGGCCGGCGTGGCAGGACGGAGCCATGGGGCAGGGCGGCCCGCGGGCCGGAGTGCACCGAGGCCGTGATCCCGAGCTTCGTGCCCTGGAAGGCCACGCCGTGGGTTTCCATGAGAAGGCGACGGGCGTGGCCCGTGCAGTCGGCCATGAGGTCGACCTCGGTGCCGCCGTCGGCGATGATCCGGCCGCCCGCGGACAGCAGCCGTTCGAGTACCACGTCGGCGAAGCGGGCCGCCTCACGGATCAGTGCGAGCTCCTCGTCGGTCTTGATCGCACGTTCGGACAGCACGTGGTCGGCCAGATCGACGCGGTCGACGACGGTCTCGGCCGCGGCGAGCAGGCGCGCGTCGAGCGTGTCGATGGCGACACTTCCGTCGACTTCCTCCAGCATCCAGAGGACCGGCGGGCGCTCACCCGGATACTCCTCGTACGTGCGGACCTCCACACCCTGGACCTCGAGAGCATTCTCCAGCTCGAGCAGCGGTACGAAGAGGAGGGGATCGCCCGAGATCGGGAGCCACAGACCCACCGGCCGCTCGTTCACCGAGAAGTGCCACCCTGTCGCGTACCGGACGTTGCCGGGGGCGAGGAGCAGCAGGCCATCGACTCGGGCCGCCTCGGCCCGCACACGCAGGCGATCGCGGACGTTCGTGTAGAACGAGGGGCCGAGCGGGCGGAGCAT
The DNA here is from genome assembly GCA_039591515.1 of Gemmatimonadota bacterium. Lineage (GTDB taxonomy): Bacteria > Gemmatimonadota > Gemmatimonadetes > Longimicrobiales > Gaopeijiaceae > UBA2589. Next base: position 24,310 of record JBDHDM010000030.1, read on the forward strand.
CAGAGCTTTGCGTCCTCCCACGGCCCCACGACCTCGAGCTCCGCATCGACGCCCAACTCCGAAGCG
>JBDHDM010000031.1:0-18578 GCA_039591515.1 Gemmatimonadota bacterium
TGGGCCGGAGCTGAGCGTCTTGAGAATGAGGACGTCCAGCGTGCCCTTGATCAGTTCGAGAGGGCGCGGGGCCATGATCGAGCTCCTCGGGTTCGGGGTCTGCCCGAAGCATAACATTCCGATGCATAAGATCAATAGGGGTAGGACTGTCAGGTATGCGATCGGGCGCCGACATTTACTTCGGCGAGACACCGACCTAGCATCCGCCGCATCGCCCGGCCCGCCCGGGCCCCACCTCACCAGGGAGATGAACGCCTTGCGATACACGCCCTTCCGCATGGAGCGGTGGCAGTCGACCTTCGAGCATCGCGTCGAGATCAATCTCTCGGAGAGCGGCGTCCACCCCCTCACCACCGGCGAGCTCATCGAGTTGTCGGGACACGACGTCGATCTGGACGGCGCGCTCCTCGGGTACGGTCAGTCCAACGGCTCGGACGAGCTGCGCAATCTCATCGCGGACCAGTACGAGGGCGCGACCGATGCGTCCATTCTCGTCACCACCGGGGGAGCCGAAGCGAACTTCACCTGCTTCTGGCACCTCTTCGAAGGTGATGCCAAAGCGGCCATCGTGCTTCCGACCTATGGGCAGGTCCCCGGGCTCCTCGAGTCCTTCGGCAGTCGCCTGAGCCCAGTCCACCTTCGCGAGGAAGACGAGTGGCAGCCGGACCTCGGCGCCCTCGAAGAGGCATTGCGGGACGGGGCATCCTTCGTGCTGATCACCAACCCCAACAACCCCACCGGGGCCGCCCTGAGTCGCGCCTCGATGGACGCGATCGCAGAGCTCACCGAGAAGTACGGTGCCTGGATCCTCGCCGATGAGGTGTACGCTGGCGCCGAATCGCGCGAGGAGCGCACCCCCTCGTTCTGGGGATCCCACGACCGTGTCCTCGTGACGAACTCGCTGTCGAAGGCATACGGGCTCCCCGGTCTCAGGCTCGGCTGGATCGTCGGACCGGACGCGCTCGTCCAGGAGCTGTGGGGGCGTACCGACTACACGACGATCTCCCCGGCGACGCTCTCCGACCTCCTCGCGTGCATCGCCCTGGAGCCGGAGACCCGCTCCCGAATCGGCGAGCGGACGCGAGGGATCGTGCGCAAGAACCTCGGGGTCCTGGAGCAGTGGATGGACGCTCAGGAAGGGCTGTTCCGGTATCGTCCGCCCGACGCCGGGGCCATCTGCTACGCGCACTATGATGCCGCGGTGAACTCGAGCGACTTCGCGGAGAAGCTCAGGGCGGAGCAGTCCGTCCTGGTCGTGCCAGGGGACCATTTCGGCATGGACCACTACCTTCGGATCGGTTTCGGCAACCCGGAGGACGAGCTCCTCGAAGGGCTGGGTCGTATCAGGGCTGCTTTCGACGAAGTGAGCTTGTCGCGCGCCGCACAGCCCTAGACGACGATGAGGCCCCGGTCATGATCACGCTCCGCCCTCGTGCACGGGGCACCGCACTGGCGTTCGCGACTACACTGCTGTTGGTCGGCCCGGCGGCCGGTACCGCCCAGACCGCGCCGAGCTTCGATCTCCTGATCCGGGGAGGTCGGGTCCTGGACGGCACGGGCAACCCGTGGTTTCGGGCCGATATCGGGGTGACGGACGGTCGGATCGTGGCGGTGGGCATGCTCGGCGCCGCAACGGCCGAGCGGGTGGTCGATGCCTCGGGCCGGTACGTGTCTCCCGGGTTCATCGACATCCACTCGCACGCGGACGACGGTAACGCACGCATCGGCGGCGCCACCATCCGGACCGACGAACCCGACCGGAAGGCCGCGCCGAACGTCGTGTCGCAAGGCGTGACCACGGTCGTGGTGAATCACGACGGGCGCTCACCCTGGCCCCTGCGAGACCAGCGCACGCTCCTCGAGCAGCAGGGAGTGGGGCCCAACGTCATGCTCATGGTCGGCCACGGTACGGTGCGGAGGGAGGTGATGGGCGACGACCACCGCCGGCCCGCTACGGATGTGGAGATCGAGCGTATGCGGGCGCTGGTGCGCCAGGCTCTCGAAGAAGGAGCCGTCGGCATGTCCGCCGGGCTGGAGTACGTGCCGGGTCGGTGGAGCACGACCGACGAGGTGGCGCGCGTCGCGCAGGAGCTCGTGCCCTACGACGGGGTGTACATCTCCCACGAGCGATCGGAAGGAGCGGACCCGATGTGGTTCTGGCCGAGCCAGGACGAGCCCGGGCCACCGACGCTGCAGGACGCGGTCATGGAGACGATCGAGATCGGGCGCCGGACGGGGGCCCGGGTGGTGGCCTCCCACATCAAGGCCAAGGGCGCGCACTACTGGGGCTCGAGCGGCAGCGCGATCCAGCTGATCCAGCGGGCGCGGGACGAAGGCGTCCGCGTCTGGGCCGACCAATACCCATACGCGACGAGCGGATCGGACGGCAACACCGTGCTGATCCCGAGGTGGGCGACCACGTCCGATGCAGGGGACGACGGCCCACCGCCAGCCGAAGTGCTTCGTGAGCGACTGGCGGACCCCGCGTCGGAAGCCATGATCCGCCAAGACATCGCGCACGAGATCCGGCGGCGCGGTGGTGCAGACCGCGTCGTGATCTTCGAGTATCCCCGGCCGGAGTGGGTCGGCAAGAGCCTGCAGGAGGTAGCCGAGGAGCGTGGCGTGGACCCGGTCCAGATGGCGATCGACTTGCAGCTCGAAGGTGACCCCGCGCGCCGAGGTGGCGGGCGCCTGCGCGGATTCTCCATGGCCGAGCTCGACGTCGAGCAGTACGCGGGTCAGCCGTGGGTCGCCACGGCCTCGGACGGGGGAATCGCCCTTCCCGAGGACGGATCCGTGCATCCGCGGTACTACGGGACATTTCCCCGCAAGATCCGCCACTACGCCATGACGGTCGATGCCCTGTCGGTGGAAGCCGCGATCCGCTCCCAGACCTCGCTCCCGGCCCGGATCATGGGACTCCGGGACCGAGGCGAGATCCGAGAGGGCAACTGGGCCGATTTGGTCGTATTCGACCTGGACGCCCTTCGTGACGAGGCGACGTTCTTCGAGCCGCACCGGCACGCGAGCGGCATCGACCACGTCATCGTCAACGGCCAATTCGTCGTCGAGGACGGGGAGATCCTCTATGCGCTACCGGGGAGCGTCATCCCCTCGCGGAGGGAGCGGACACCCGGCGTCTCGGACCGGTAGCTGAACCGGCGCCGGCTTACTCGCTCTCGACGCTCCGAATCAGCTCCGCATCGTCTTCGAGCACGCGGTTCACGCGGGTCGAGACCGGTCGGGGCGTCAGCGATCCCTCCGCCGGCGGACGGAGAATCCGAGCGAGTTGATCGGCGGGTGTGCTCCGGTCGAGCCAGGCGTCCCGGGCTTCCGGTCGCACGATCGCGGGCATGCGGTCATGGATGGGCCGAACGTCGTCGTTCGCATCCGTGGTGAGGATCGCGAAGGTGTAGCGCGGCTCCGCTCCGGGGCGACTCCACTTCTCCCAGATCCCCGCGAACGACAACAGCCCGCCGCCGGGGGCGTGGAACCAGTACGGTTGCTTACCCGCTCCGCCCGCCGTCGCACGCGCCCCCGAGGCGCCTACTGGGCTTTGCCATTCGTAGAAGCCGTCAGCGGGGACGAGACACCGGCGCCGCTGGTAGGCTTCCCGAAACGAGGGCTTCGCCGCGACGGTCTCGCACCGTGCGTTGACGATGCCCGACCCGGCCTCGTCCTTCCAGGCGGGCACGAAACCCCACCGGAGGAGGCCGATGCGGCGACCTCGAGAGTCCTGAGCGACGATCGGCGCATCCTGACCGGGCGCGATGTTGTAGCGAGGGGCGTGGTCGAAGGTCGGGACCGCGACGTCGAACGCCTCGATCAGCTCATCGGCCGGGGTCGCAAGCGTGTATCGCCCGCACACCCGCCCGCCGCCTCAATCTTCCTCGAGGGGGCGCGGCGAGGGGGCTTCCCGCAGGTACTTCCCCTCGTCGAACCGACGGCGCCGCATCACGAGCTCGTCCCCGGCATCGTCCAACTGGCGGAACCCGAGCAGGTGGAAGAGCTGTCGGGCATAGAACCGCGCGACGCGCTTGTTGACGACCACCTCGTCCTCGGTCCCCTCCACCCGGCGCACGCCCGGAAGCCAATAGGCGACCCTGGACAGCCCCCCTCGGCGCATGACGAGCGACAGGCCCATCCAGAAGGGGTGGAACTCGCGGACCAGGAAGAAGCCGTCCTCGCCCTGCTCCTGGTAGAGCGGCATCAGGAGTCGCCCCGATTCGAGCAGCACGACCTCACCGTCGCGGTCACGCGCCACCACGTCACCACGCGCGACGCGCTGGAAGTTCCGATAGCCCGGCTTCATCGAAAAGCCGTCCCCGTCCTCGACGTCGCGTTTGTACCGCATTTCGAGGGCCCGCGGCGCCCGGGCGCAATCGCCCGCGAGTCGTGCATGGGCGGCGGTGGCCTCGGGGACGAGCTCCGCCGGCAGAAGCCCGGCGCTCACCAGCGCGATCCAGACCGCGGCTTCGGCTCGATCCACCGACTCGGGCTCGTCGTGCTGTCCGGTCTCGAGGGTCAGCGCGACGATCCCGTGCACGCTGAGCAGGTTGAGCAGCGTCCCGTCGACCAGCTCCTCGAGCCCGAAGATCATCGGCACCGGAAACGTCGCCGCGAACTCGCGGTGTGGGAGGGAGTCCGTAAAGGCCGAGAAGATGCCGCCGGGCCCGGAGGTCGTGTGCAGGTCCAGCGCATACACCGGCCCGTCCGCGGCCCGGAGCACCTGCTCGATCTCGGAGAGGAGCTCCATCTGCTCCCGATCCTCGACCGTCGTGCCGTCGCCACCCTCCCGGCGCAATCGGGCGAGTCGCTCGGTCGTCCACGCCCGATTCAAGTCACGATCGACGAAGCGGCGCCCCGCTTCGAGCGCGGAGATGTTCCCGGCGAACGCGACGAGTCGTCCGGACATGTGCTCCACGCGGTCTCCGATCTTCGAAAACACGCGCAGGAGTGCGTGCACGCCGGCCGGTTCGTTGCCGTGGATTCCGGCAACGCAAATCAGCGTGGGCCCCGCCTTCGCACCTTCGAGGCGCCCCAGCAGCCGGTCCTCGATCACCGTGCCCTTCGCCACCTCGGTCACGCCTCCGCCCATCAACTCCCCTGCCTCAGCCGATCTTCGAGCAGATCGTACGCGAGGGGGAGGAAGTCCGACTCGCTGACGAGCCCCACCAGCTTCCCGTCGTCGACGATCGGAAGACACGAAACCTCGTTCCGCCGCATCACGTCGATTGCCTCGAGCGTCTTCGTCTCGGGCGAGACGGACACCGGATTCCGCTCCATGATGTCGCGCACCGGTGGAGCTTCGTCTTCCCGGGGATCGAATCCCTCCGCCATCAGCTTGAGCACGGATCGATACGACACCACGCCCACCAGCTTGTTGGCATCGTCCTCCACCAACACGTGGCGGATCCGCTTTCGGGCCATGAGGAAAGCGACCATGTCCACCAACTCCTCTTCATGCACGGTGAAGAGCGACGTGGTCATGAGCTGCTCGATTCGTTCGTAGGTCAGACGCCATCCTCCTGCTTCCCTTATGTCCGCGTCGGTCCAGGTGTGACACGGCGTGCCGGATTTCTCCCGGGCCACCGCAGCGGCCGTGACTGCGGCGAGGCGCTCCGGGCGCGTGCCTTGGCCCCGCATGCGCTGGATCGAGCGAACCATCCAGCGCGCACCTGTGGTTCCCGACTCGACCCGCTCGTGGATGATCCCAAGATACCGGTCGATGTCGTTCGGGCTCACTCCCGCTTCCGCGAGCCCGGAGCGCGCAACCGGGAGGGCCTCCTCGAGGATCAGCTGCGGGGCACTTCGCGCGGCTCCGTCGAGCCATCGGAAACCCGCCTTGAGGCCATTGCGCGCGGCAGCGAGGAAGTTGGACTTGGCGTCCGCAAAGTCAATCCTCTTTCGCACGTCCCCGTACTCGGCCGCGGCTCCCAAGACGTACCCGATCCAGAAGGCGGAATTGGCGACCTCGTCGACGATCGTGGGACCGGAGGGGATGACTCGGCACTCGATGCGCAGGTGCGGCTTGCCATCCGTCTGTCCATAACATGGCCGGTTCCATCGATAGACGGTCCCGTTGTGCAGGCAGAGCGCTTGCAGTGAAGGGATACCGCCGGCATCGAGGACCTCGATTGGATCCTCGGTCACGTCGCGGGTGAGGAGCACGCGGAAACGGGCGATGTCCTCTTCCACCAGATCCGTGACCCCGGAATGGACCCAGTCCTCCCCGAATCGGACGCGGGGTGACATGTCCCTCATGTGAACCGAACCGCGCCGGGTGTCGATGGACTGCTGGAAGAGGGCGATCCTGGTCTCCTCCCACAGGTACCGGCCGAAGAGCGCCGGCGAATTGACCGCGGCGGCCATCACGGGAGCGGTCACCAGCTGCGCCACGTTGTAGACGTGCGCGAACTCCTCCGCGTCGACCTGCAGATGGACCTGGAAGCTGGTGTTGCACGATTCGAGCATGACCGAATCGTGCTCGGTATACAGCTCGTCACTCCCCTGGATGCGGACCTTGTAGGGCTCCCCCGCGCGAGCCCGCGCGAAGGCCTCGTTCAACGCGTAGTAGCGCGCCCTCGGTGTGATGTTCTCGAGCGTGACGTCGGACTTCGAGAGCGTCGGCAGGATGCCGGTCAGGACGATGTCGGTCCCGACGTCCGCGGCGGCCTCCCGAGCCCGGGCGACGAGCTCCTCGACGCGTGCCTGGAGGTCGGTGAAACAGCGCCCCTCGAGCAGCCGCGGCTCGACATTGGCCTCGAGGTTGTAAATCGCCAGCTCGGAGGTGAAGGGGCCCTCGAGGCGATCGAGTATCTCGAGGGCGGTGTCGGCCGGTCTCCACGCCTCGTTGACCAGGAACATCTCCTGCTCGGCCCCGATCCGGCGTACGCCCGTCTCGAAGAGTCCGTCGGCGACCATCCGCTCCAGGGCGAGCAGATCGCGGAGGAGCGCCTTCGTGAACGCCCTCGTGTTGGCAGGGGTCATGGCCTGCCCGGATACGTCCTGGCCCACGGGCCTCCTTTCCGTCGCGTGCCGGGGGGCTTCGCCGCTACTCGACGAAGACCGCGATGTCTTCGATCGGCTTCTTGGTGATCGCCGGCACCCGCGCGTCCTCCTCCGGATATCCGACGACCAGAATCAGGAAGGGCCGCTCGTTGTCAGGGCGGCCCAACAAGTCGTTGAGAAACTTCATCGGGGAGGGAGTGTGCGTCAGGGTGACCAACCCCGCCATATGCAGGGCGGTGATGAGCATGCCGGTGGCGATGCCCACCGATTCGGTCACGTAGTAGTTCTTGGCCTTCTCGCCTTCGGGGGTCCGCTCGTAGCTCTCCGCGAAGATGACGATGAGCCAGGGAGCCTGCTCCAAGAACGGCTTGTTCTCGTCCGTGCCCAGGTGGGCGAGCGCGTCGAGCCATTCCTTCGGCGCCTTTTCCTGATAGAAGGCCCGCTCCTCGACTTCGGCCTCCTCCCGGATCCGCTGCTTCAGCTCGGGATCCCCCACCACCACGAACTTCCACGGTTGCCGATTCGCACCGTTGGGAGCCGTACCAGCCGCCAGGAGACAGTTCTCGATGATGTCCCGCGGGACGGGCCGCGCCGAAAAGTCGCGCACGGTGCGGCGGGCTTGCATGGTCTCGAGAAAGGTCCGGGCGGCGGCCCGCATCTCCTCCAGCGTCTTCTCGCGCCACTGATTCAAGGGGACGAACTCGGGCTCGGGCATCTGGGTCGGGTCGGGGTTAGCGGCGGAGGCGGCTGTGGAGCTGGACGTAGGTGGCCGTCGTACCGGTGGCGGCAGCCACCTCCTCCACGGAGAGCTCGAGCACCTGCGAGATCACGCGCACGTTCACGAGCCCCACGATCTCGTGGTCGCGCAGCTGCATCGAACCCCACGACCCGACGGGCGTAGAGCGGAAGCGCTCGTAGGCGCCGTCGAGCGTCCCGGCCGGAGCGTCGTCTCGGATCGGCACGTGGAGAGCCGCCGGCGAGACCGAAAAGCGAGCCGTGAGCGCCGACCAGCTCTGCCCGGAGTCTCGGAGCGCGACCACGGCCTCCGGTGACACCCCCGAGCGGCTCGCGACGAACAACACGACCGGTATCTCATCGGGCGCGATCCCCCAATCCGAAAAAATGGCGACTTCACCCGCGGGAAGGCTGAAATATCCGGCCACAGCCCGAAAATATTGCTCATGGTCGGCATCTTGTGCCGATACCCCCGGTGACGTGGATACCACGGCCGCGAGCAAGAGAAACGCGCGATTCATCGCACTTTGTCTCCAATCGGTGGAGTTCCCTTCAAGTATGGCCCCCGCCCGAGCGGCACACAATTCGTGCCACCTTGGCAGCACTCCCCCAGGGAGCGGTGGCACGACTCTTGACCTGTTCTCTCCCATTCTCGAAGGGAAGGCGCCCCGAACCGGAGAGAGGCACCATGAAGGCGAAGGACCGAAAGTCCCAGGAAGACGGGCACGTCGTCTTCGATTTCACGGGCCTCGACCACGTCGACGTCGAAGATCTGGCGATGATCCTGACGGCCCGGCTGCACTCGGCTCCGGGCGACAGCGTCTGGGTGCGCTCGTTACCCGAGCGTACGGCCGAGATCCTCAGGTATCTGCGTCTGGACCACTTCTTCCTTCGCTACCCGGAAGACGAGGGGCAGCCTCACTAGGGCGCGAGCCACCGGCGGCCCACGGGCCCGCCGTCAGCTCCTGGGGCCACGCTGGAGCACACGCGCCACGTGCGCTTGGGCCGCGACCACCGGCGACGACCCCCTCGCATCCGCCTCCGCGAAGATCTGGTCCAAGCTCCGACCGATCCTGCGTACCCGTCGTTCGACCTCGACCAGGTCGCCCACGCCGAGGTAGATCGAGGTGAACGCCATGGCGCCACCCCCGTTGATGACGTAGTCGGGCGCATACAGGATCCCCCGACCGTGCAGGGCCTCCCCGTCCGCAGGCGTCGAGAGCTGATTGTTCGCGGCACCCGCGACGATCGAGCAGTCCAGCGTCGGGATCGTGTCCGGGTTGAGCGTGGCTCCGACGGCACAGGGAGCGTAGACGTCGCAGCGGGTCTTCCCGACCGCCGACAGCGCGACCACCTCGGCACCGAGCCGATCTGCGAGGGTGCCGGCCCGGCCCGAATCCAGGTCCGCGACGAGCAGCGTACCACCCGCGTCGGCGATGCGCTCGGAGAGCGGCTCACCCACCGCTCCTACCCCCTCGACGAGCACGGACCGGCCCTTCAGATCGTCGCTTCCGAAGCGATGCCGCAGCGCTGAGCGTATGCCCTCGTACACGCCCAGAGCGGTGTACGGGCTCGGGTCCATGGGACCCTCGGTCCGCCCGTGGACGCCGATGACGTACTCGGACACCTCCGCGATCGTCTGCATGTCCTCCGTGGTCGTCCCGAGGTCGGCGCCCGTCCCGTACCGGCCACCGAGCGAGTTGACGAGCTCCCCGAAGCGGTGAAAGAGGCCTCGCCGCTCCTCGCCCTCGAGTGCGTGCGGGATCGCGAGTACCGATTTCCCGCCCCCGAAGGGGAAGTCCATCGCCGCCCATTTGTGCGTCATCCCTTCGGCCAGGCGGAGCGCGTCCCGGAGACCGTCTTCCGGACGATCGTAGACCATCATCCGGCAGCCACCCGTGGCCGGCCCGAGCGTGTCGTCGTGCAGAGCGACGAAGATCCACGTGCCGGTGGACGGATCGTGACGGATCAGCACCCCGATCCCGTCCCACCCCTCGAGGATCTCGAGCACTCCGGAGGCGGTCATCGCTCTCCCACTCCGCTCACTCCGGGCCCTCGACCGTCATCGGTCGTCCGAGACGATCCGAGCATAACTCTCCGGGTTCCACTGTGGGCGCTCGTCGGCGTTCCCGATGTCCACGCCGAGGTAGTACAGCAACCGGGCGATGCGGGACGCCTTCTCGGCGTCGATGCGATCGGGCTCGTCGGCCCGTCCGTGATAGTCCTCGTGCGTGCCGTTGAAGAAGAAGAGAATCGGGACACCGCGGCGCGCGAAGTTGAAGTGGTCGGAGCGGAAGTAGAATCGCTCCTCGGGCCAGAGGTCGTCGATGGCAGTCATCCCGAGCTCGGGGTGCTCGGCGTTGACCCGCTCCAACGTGGCTCCCAGGTCCGAGTGCTCCTTGCCGATGGCGACGATCGTGTCCGGCCAATTCCGACCGACCATGTCGGCATTGAGGTTGGCAACGGTCGACGCGAGCGGGACCGACGGATTGGCGGCGTACCACTCACTTCCCCAGAGTCCCTTCTCCTCACCGCTCACGACGAGGAAGACCATCGAGCGGCGCGGAGGGGTCTGGAGCCCGGCCATGGCCTCGGCCACCTCGATCACGGCCGCCGTTCCCGAAGCATCGTCGTCGGCGCCGTTGAAGATCGAGTCGCCTCGCTCGTCGGGGGTCCCGATCCCGACGTGATCCATGTGCGCCGAGTAGACGACGTACTCGTCCCGGAGCGACGGGTCACTGCCCTCGAGAATCCCCACCACGTTGGGTGCGGAGGCGGAGTCCGATCGGGTGCGCTGCACGAGCGTTACGCGCGCTCCTTCGATCTCGTCCACGCGGAGGCGCGCGTCACCGCGCGCCATGAGCGAGGCCAGATCGAGGTCCGACCCCTCCATCAGCCTGGTGAGCGACGAAGTACGGATCTGGAGCAGCGGAAGGAAGGCAGCTCCGCCCCCCTCCGTCGGTTCGTCCTTCGATACGGAGGGTGCCATGGAGCGCGCGCGGTTCGACGCCCACCGTGCGTCGTCCGTTCCATTGGTGACCATGACCGAGCGAGCACCGGCGTTCCTCAAGCCGGCAACCACCTGGAAGGTCTCCCGCCCCACACCTGAGGCACCTTCGGGCAACACCAGCACCACGTGCTTCCCCTGCACGCTCCGACTCGTCCCGCGGCTGACCGAGCCCGATCCCGAGACCAGCACGAGGTCTGCCACCGCCTCACCCTCGACGATCTCGCCGAACAGGGGCAGGAGATCTTCACCGAAGCCCAGGCGCACGGACCCCGACGTCAACGACGAGCGCTCCGGATCGATCGACACGGCCCTCAGGGGATAGCGTTGGATGAACCCTCCGTCGTCGCCACCCGCCGAGAGTCCGAGCCGTCGAAACTCCGACGCGACCCACACGGCCGTCTTCTCGAGTCCCGGACTCGGGGTATCCCGACCCTGCATCGAATCGTGCGCGATGACGCCGACCCGCCGTGCGAGGTCGTCCGCCGTGATCGTGCTCGCACCGTCGACGATCGGGGGCTGCTGAGCCGTGGCCCCTGTGACGGACGGCCCGATCGTCAGGGCGACGCAGCTTCCGGCCCAGAACGCGGCGCGGGCCAAGCGCCGACCGAGTCGACTCCGGGTCCAGGTCTTCTTCATCGTCTCTCCTTTGTGATGCGACCGTTTCGGGAAACGAACCGGCCCCGCGTCCTGTTACGGTCGCGGGGCCTTGAAGTTCGGACGAAAGGGACGCGGCGTCAGCCCGTGGGAAACAACCTCGCCAGAAGCTCCTCGAGCTCGGAACGGGGCAACGGGCCCTGGAGGACGATCCAGCCGCCCTCCGTGCGGACGCTCACCTCGTCTCGGGCCGGCCCGGCCGAGGGGACGGCATCCCGCTCCACTTCCGGCTCCAGGTGATAGATCTCGAACGTCGAGCCGTCGGCGAGCCGTTGCACCACGTGCACACCGAGCGAGGCGGTACCACGCCCGAGATTCGTCACCGACAGGACGTCGTATCCGGGGACGACCAGGGACGGTTCGTCGGTCACGGGCTCCACTTCCTCGTCGACGGAACGGCGTGGCGCGAACGCGTCCTGCTCGAGCGCGGTGACCACCGTGGGAGCACGCTGGAGACGCTCCGCCTCCTCGTCGGCCTGACCTTCGACCTCGGGCTGCCCCGCTTCCGCGGTATCGACCTCGTCGGCGCTCTCTCGTGCCGCCAGGGCCGCCCGATCGTCGAAGGCGGCCGGAGACTCGACCGCGTCGGTTGCAGACGGCTCCACATCGGCCGCGGTGTTCGCCTCGAGGGACCGGACACCCGCACCACCAAGCGACTCGTCACGTGCCAGGCTGCGGATCTCCGCGTCCGCGGATGCACGCAGCTCCGCGTCGGGAAGTGCCGAGACTTGCGCTTCCGCGACCTGTGCCGAGGAGATCTCTGCCTCCACGACGACTTCCGTGGGCGCGCCTGCTGGCTGGCCAGAGGGCGCCGGGGGGGCGGCGGACTGCGCAAACGCCGCCCGGGCTCTGGCCGAGCCCGCGTCCTCGGTCTTGGCCGCGCTCGGATCCGGCTCGGTCGGAGCCGTGCGCCCAGCAGCCACTGTCGACGGCGCGCTCACCAGAGGCTCCACTCGGGTCACGGTAGGTCCATCGGCATCCGCCCGGGCCAGCGCCGACGCATCCTCGGCGCCCGACGACGCCACCACGGCGTCGGGCATCGGAGTCGCAGGCCCCGGCACCCCACCTCGAAGCAGCCATCCCGTACCCAGCGCGACGAGGATCGAGGCTGCCCACCGCAAGCGATAGACGCGCGTCGACACGCCCCTTCCTGCCCCGCGCGTTCGCTCCACGTACGCCCGGAGCTCCTCGAAGTCGGGGGCTTCAACCGCTGGAGCCGCGAGCCCGAGCAACGCATGCGCGTCGGAGCGGACCCGGCGCTCTTCCTCCATCCGTTCGGCACACTCCGCACACGCCTCGAGATGCGATCGGATTCGATCGGCCTCGGCCGTCGGATACTCGTCGAGCGCTCCGTCCAGATAGGCGTGCAGCGCGCCTTCATCGACGTGCAACATCGGCCTCCTCCCTTTCCTTGTATGCCTGGGCCAGTCTCTTGCGAGCGCGGGCGAGCGTCGTGCCCACCGCACCCACGGCCAGCCCCAGTTGATTGGCGATCTCCGTGTAGCTCTGGCCCGCATCCCAGAGAAGCAGCGCTTCCCTGTCCCGGTCGGAGAGGGCGTCCAACGCCTCGCGCACCGACGCCCACCGCTCCTGTTCGTCCAGCTCCGACACCGGGTCCTGGTCGGCTTCTTCCCTGACGGCCACCTCGGTCTTGAGCAGCACGAGGTGCTTCCGCCGCCGCAGGACCATTCGGGCCTCGTCGCGGGCCAGGTTGGCCGCCACCTGGAACAACCAGGCCCGTGGCCGTTTCGGCTCGTGCTGAAGTGCCCTTACGAACGCCTCCTGCGCGAGGTCCCGGGCCCGCTCGGCGTCCCAGACCTTCCGGTGGAGGAAGCGGACCAGATCCGGGAACGTCGTCCGGTACAGGTCGTTCCAGTCGATGCTACTCATGGTCGTCTCGTGGCCTCCCGGAGCCCGTGGCAACGCTCAGCCCGCACTGCCGCCGCGGAACTCGGCAGCGAGATCGCCGAGCTCGTCGCCCTCGAACGCCTCGATGCGCCCCGTGGTACCCACTTCCAGACTAAGGCCGGCTCCCGCGATCACAACGTTTTCGTGCTTGCGGAGCACGGCGCCCAATTCCGGGAGCACCCCCAGGAGATCGAACCAAGCCGCGCTGTACGTTCGCACGGACACGGTCGGCGAGGAGGCGTCGTGCGCCAGATCCGTCCAGACGCCTTCGCGCAGCTCGAAGACCCGTCCGCCCAAGGCGTCACGGGGCTCGGACGGGCTCGTGACGACCACGGCTTCCGCCATCATCTCGGCTTCCGCACGCTCCAGGTCGTCCGCCGATGCCATCGAGCGCATCCGGCGCGCGGACTGGGCTGCGGCAACGGCTCCCGCACCTGTCGTCGGAGCGGCAACGGAAAGGGGAACGCGACCGCCATCGGCCACCCGCTCGGGCTCCTGCACGAGGTACGACGTGTAGCGGCTCGGAAGCCCGTGACGCAGAGCCAGCGCGCGGATCTCGTTCGTGAGGCTCTCCGACGCACCTTCGGTCCAAAGCTGCTGCTCCAGATGGCCCAGCTTTCTCGAAGCCCAGAGGCGCGGGATGTACCCGTTCGCATCTGCCGCTTCGGGGAAGATCGACTCGGTGGAGAATTCGAGCTCGTCCCCCAGCCGCTCACCGACGAGGGTGACCTGACTCTGTCCCGCCCCCCCGAAGCGCCCGAACAGAACCAGTTCCTGGCCGGCGAACACGTCCGGGAGCCGAACCGGATAGACCTCGCCGAGTCGGACCGGTCCGGCCTCGAGGCGCAGGTCGGTCAGCACGGGATGACGGATCTTCGCCGACAGTAGTGAGAGCGCCCTCTCGACGTTCTCACCGGGCTGCACGTAGTCCGTGTCACCTCGACCCGCCACTCCAAGGCGATCGAGGAAGCGCGTGTTCACGTCGTGGCCCACACCGAAGGCGAAGACGCGCGCCCGGCCCGCCCTTCGCTCGGCAATGCGCGCCAGCTCGTCGGGCGACTCGGCCCCGACGGAGGGTAGGCCGTCCGTGAGGAACACGACCACTGGGAGGCGGTCCCGCGGTGTCTTCAGACGGAACGCCTCGGAGAGCGCCGCTTCGATGTTGGTGCCGCCGTCGGCGACGAGTCCATCGATCCAGGTGCGTGCACGGCTCAGGCCCCGGTCGCTCGCGACCGTCCACCCTTCGTCATGGGATCGCACGCCGTTGGAGAAGGCCAGGAGCCGGAAGCGGTCGTGCGGAGCCAACGTCGTCAGAAGCTGGTGCAGAGCGACCTTCGCCTGTTCGATCTTCTCGCCCGACATCGAGCCCGACACGTCGAGCACGGCCACGACGTCGCGCGGCTGAGCCGACTCCGCCGTCCGGTCGGGAGACAACGTCAGCATGAAGTAGCCGTCTTCTCCGGGCGGTCGATGCGTTGCGACCGACAGGCCCACCGCCTCGCCCGCGAAGGGCAGGAACAGAGCGAGCCGGCCGGAGACGGGCTCGTCCAAGGAGACGCTCATCTGGTCTCCGTCCCGGTGTACGCGGATCGGGTGCGTCGGGCTGAAGGCGTCCAGGAGGGTCTCACAGTCCTCGACCACGACCTCGAAGCTCCCCTCCATGGGCGCACGACCCTCCACCGGCCGCACGTCGACCCCTCTGGGGCTCGCCGCGCCGGCATAGCTCAGCTGGAGCGCGTTTCCGGCCCTCTCGAGCACCTGGGTATAGCGAAGCGAGACCCGGCGTGTCTCACCCGGTTGGATGGGGAAGACACGGGCGCGCAAAAGGCCCTGGCCCGCGAGCTCGATCAGCGCGGGGTCCGCGCGTCGCCTCACGACCTCTTCGTAGATCGCCCTGGCCTGTGCGGCGTCCATCATCTCGCCACGCAGCTCCGCGTCCCCCTGAAAGAGGGAGAAGCCCTGGAACACAGCCTCACCTGAAAGCGGGATCATGTACTCGCCTTCGGCAAGCCTCGCTCCCCGATTGACGAACCACTCCGAGACTTCGACCTCGGCGATACGCCCCTGAACGCGTACGCGCACCTCACTTCGGACCTTGTCGACGGTCACCCCGCCACGGTCCACTCCGGGCTCGATCCACCCTTGGGCCGCCCCCGAGCTCGCCCCTACGAGGATCATCATCAACGCCACAATCACGGCCCGTGCCCAACGCGTCGTCTCGTCCATCCTACGCACCTCCAACGTCCATCCATCTGTTCGGTCTCATCCCTTAAGACGGCGTGCAGTCGACCCCTTGCACAGCCCCGCGAGTCTGGACTGATTCTTCTGGGGCATCAGCCAATCCGGAGGACGGCGTTGAACATCGTGGTGCTTGGCGGAGGCCGGGTCGGGAGCGCGATCGTGCGCGACCTGGCTGCAGAAGACGACTATGACGTGCTCGTGGTGGACCTGGACCCCGTCGCCGTCGAGCGGATGACAGAATTCGGCGCCGACGGCGTCGTGGCCGATCTCTCGAAGTCGGAGACCGTCGCCAGGGCTGTCCGAGATGCGGACCTCGTGGTGGGCGCCGTCCCTGGCTTCATGGGATACGACACCGTCGAGCGGGTGCTCCGGGAAGGAAAGCCGGTCGTCGATATCTCGTTCTTCCCCGAGGACGCCTTCGGCCTGGAGAAGCTGGCCGAGGAGGCAGGGGTGCCGTGCTTGTTCGACTGCGGCCTGGCCCCGGGCCTCAGCAACCTCGTTCTCGGACGGGTCGAGGAGAGCCTGGACAGCACGTCG
This sequence comes from Gemmatimonadota bacterium, assembly GCA_039591515.1. Classification (GTDB taxonomy): domain Bacteria; phylum Gemmatimonadota; class Gemmatimonadetes; order Longimicrobiales; family Gaopeijiaceae; genus UBA2589. Next base: position 16,097 of record JBDHDM010000031.1, read on the forward strand.
TCCTATGCCTGCTTCGTCGGCGGCCTGCCGATCGAGCGGACGTGGCCCTGGGAATACAAGGCTCCCTTTTCACCGGGAGACGTCATCGCCGAGTACATGCGTCCGGCGCGAGTCCGCGTGAACGGCACCGAGGTCACCAGGCCGGCGCTCAGCGACGTCGAGCTGGTCGATTTCCGTGGGCTCGGCTCCCTCGAGGCGTTCAACACCGACGGTCTGCGCTCACTCCTCACGACCTCTCAGACCCCCAACATGGTCGAGAAGACGATGCGGTATCCGGGGCACGCGATGCGCATGCGGATCCTGAAGGAAGCCGGCTTCTTCTCGACCCAGAAGATCCAGGCGGCATCGGGCATCGTGGTGCCCCGCGACGTCACCGAGGCGCTGCTCTTCAACGCGTGGAGGTTCGACGAAGGTGAGCCCGACCTGACGGTGATGCGCATCGTCGTGGAAGGCGAGAAGGACGGGCAGCGACAGCGGCACACGTACAACCTCCTCGACTACTACAACCCCGACACCGAGACCATGTCCCTCGCCCGGGCGACCGGGTACACGTGCACGGGGATGGTCAACCTGGTGGCGAGTGGGCTGTGGACCCATCCGGGATTGGCGCCGCCCGAGGTCATCGGGCGAAACGAGGCGTGCTTCGACGCGGTGATCTCACACCTCGAGGCGCGCGGCGTGCACATCTTCCTCAAGGTCGAGCAGCTGTAGCCGAACCCGGTCCGAAAGGTCCCCTACCGGTCCGGTTGGTCGCCAGCCGCTCGGACCCTGAGGACCGGATACGTCCCGGCTTCGATCGAGGAGTCGAGGATCCCCCAGTTGGTGAACCCATCGTCGGAACGGGGCTCGAGAAGCGTGAAGGCGAGCCGCCCCAGAGGCTGAGCCAGCGACACCGACACCGTGCCCTCTGGAACGACTTCCGTCACCGATTCCCAATGGCCCCACACGGTGCGCTCGTTGCGGCCCTGGAACGCCCGCGGAGATACGGTCGTCGAATCCACGACGAATCGCTCGACGCGCACGTCGCCGCCAGTCGGGGCTGGCATCGTGACGACGCCATGCGCCCGTAGACGCTCGATCGCCTCTCCCGCTTCCGGTAGCACGTAGTACGTCTCGGGCGCCACCTCCGTCTCGGTCGCGCGGAAGGTGCCGTATTCGTACATCGACACCGGTGTGGTGACGTCTCGCCGCAAGAGGATGAGCTCGCCCGTCTGCGGATGGCGCTCCTCCGACACCTCGCCCATGAGGATGGTCACCTCGTCCTCGGACTGTTCGAAGGTGGCGCGCGTCGCGAGCGACCGGCCGGCCACGGGGGAAGCGTCGGCTTCCCTCACACGAGCTCGGATCTCTTCGGCGTGTTCCTGTGCGAAGGTCAGGATCTCCTCGACGAACCAGAGCGTACCCTTGACCCGATCCTCGAAGGTGTCGTAGGCGTAGGCCTCACTGAGGATCGCCATCCGATTGCGCAGCCCTAGGTAGTTGTTGTTGAAGCGGGGTCGGTGGTCGAAGGTGTACCAACCCGGCCTCCGAGCGCTCACGTTGCCGTAGTAGTAGTAGTCCCACCCGTGCTCGGCCTTGATGCGCTCCGTGACCGCGGGTAGCCAGTCGTCCCGCAAGAACGAATCGATGCCGTCGGGCGTGTTCGGGTGGAGCGGAGGTGAATACGTCAGGCGGTACCCATGCCGTGTGCCGTTCGTCGTATGCAGGTCCACGCCGACGTGCGGATCATACGCCGTCAGGAGCGCCGCGAGAGACCGAGCCTCCGGCGAGTCGAGCTTGGTGTGGTCGCGGTTCAGATCCAGTCCCTGGGCGTTGGGCCTCTGCCCCATCCCGCCGAGCGGTCCGTGCTGCCGGGGACGGTTCCGCAGGTCGATCCGCTCGTTTCCGTCCGCGTTGTAGATCGGCGCCACGAGCAGAACCAGGTCGTCGGTCCAGGACGGATAGGCTCCGGCCGCAAAGTCGCGGACCAACATGAGGAGGGCTTCCTTCCCGCAGACCTCGCCCGCATGGATGTTGCCCTGGAGGTACACACGCGTCTTGCCCGTGCCGAGTACCGCTTCGGGGGACGCATCGGGGGCCCCGAGCACGAGAAGGGGCAATCGTCGCCCCTCGTTCGTGTACCCGAAGCTCGTGAGGTGCACCTCGTCCGAGAGCTCGGAGAGACGTCGGGCCATCTCCATCACGTCGTCGTAGCGGCTCGTTTCGGCTCGTTTCGACGAAGCCGGTCTGCTCCGCCCGAGTGACGAGATCCTCGATGGACTGGCCGCGCGCGGCGGGTGGTGCGCAGAGCAGGGCGACGAGGCCGCATGAGGTGACCGTAGCGGTCGGGTGCCAGCGGTGTGGGACCGCCCGGCGGATCAGCTGTCTCATGGAGCGGCAAAGTAGTCGTGCCTCCCCCATCCGTATAGCTTCGGACCTTCGCGCACGGCCGAACTCCACTCCTTCCCGAATCGCGTGTCCACATCGCTGCCGGTCTTCTACG
>JBDHDM010000032.1:0-27354 GCA_039591515.1 Gemmatimonadota bacterium
CTGGCGGCTCGCGGTCGCAGACGCCCGGGCGTGCGCCCGCATCTCACGCGCCGTGATCGTACGCCTGTCGGCCGGCATCGACCCGGACCTCCTGGCGGAGCGGGCAGAGGAAGCGATTGCTCACGCCGGCGCCGTCCTCGAGCGCGTATCCGAGGAGGCCGGACCCACTCCCGAGCCGCGTGTCGCGGAGCTACTCCAGGAAGCCGGAGACTTCCTGGGCCGGGCCATCGTCGCCTTCGACGAAGAACGGTATCGCGTGGCCATCGGGCTGGCCTGGAGCTCGACAGCCCATTCGCTGCGAGCCCTCCGCTATCTCCGAGGAGACGTGGCGGATCCGTTTGAGCTCAGAGCGACGGCGGCGGTCGAGGTCGCGATCGCGCTCAGCGCGCGCGTCGCCGAGAAGATCGGTCCAGACACGCCGGCCGAGTTGACAGAGGCCGGCGAGCGAGCCGACGCACTGCTCGGCGAGGCCAGTACAGCGTTCGGCACCGAGCACTGGTACGAGGCGTGGACACTGGCCCGCCAGGCGATCGTGATCTACGTGCGCCTGCTCGTGGCTCTCGCCTGACGCGAGATTGACCGCGCACGGCCGGGGCCGCGCCCTCCCTATCCGGGGGGCGCGGCCTTCGGCGTGCATGCGGGTTACTTGTAGGCGACTGCGGCGCTGGACGGCCCTGCGAGCGGAATCAGATCGAAGCTCTTGAAGCCTGCCTCCCCGCACCACTCCCGGAAGTCGGCGCCGGTGTAGTCGAAGCCTCCTTGGCCGAATTCGATCAGCATGTTGAGCGACATCAACAGCCCGAACACGTTCTCCCGCCTCGCATCATCGATCACGTTCTCGATGGCGATGAAGGCACCTCCCTCCGGCAACGCCGAGTAGGCTTTGCCGATGAGCAGCTTCTTCTTTTCGAGATCCCAGTCGTGCAGGATGTTGCCCATGGTCACGACGTCTGCGCTGGGAAGGTCGTCGACGAGGAAGTCTCCGCTCACCACCTGGATCTGATCGGACATGCCCGCACGATCGATGTGCCCCTGGGCATGCGGGGCAACCGGCGGCAGGTCGAACGACTGAAAACTCAGGTGGGGGTGACGCGCTCCCACGATTCGAGAAAGAAGAGCCAGCGCGCCACCGGCGTCGGTGACCGTCGCGTATCGGGAGAAGTCGAACTTCTCGGCGAGCACGTGGAAGTTGCCGGCCTGAAGCCCGGTCATCGCCGCCAGAAAGGTGCCCAGCGTCGTGTCGTTCGCGTAGAGCTCCTCGAAGATGGGCTTGCCATGGATCTTGACCTCGTTCTGTGGCTCACCGGTACGGAGCGCTTCGCCGAGGTCGTTCCAGAACCGGAAGAGGCGGGAGTTGAGCATCTCCGGCATACCGCCGATGTACTGGGGGCTGCCCTTGATCAAGAAGGCAGCCGTCTCCGGCGTGTTCGCGTAACGACCGTCGGGGCCGTCGCCATGCCGCTCGAGGAATCCGAGCGCCACGAGTGCGTCGAGGAAGTCGAAGCGCCCACGCTCGTGGATACCGAGCGCCTCGCCCAACTCCGCAGCGGTCTGCTGACCCTCTCCGAGGGTGGAAAACAAGTCGAACTCGACGGCCGTCAGGAGGACCTTCGAGGACCAGAAGCCGGTCGCCACCTCCATGATGTGACCGGGGTTGAGTTGCTCACTCATCGATCGCGCCTCGTCGTCAGGGCGGAAGGGTGTCGCACATTACCCCTCCAGCTGCCGGCGTGCCAATCGTGCCGCGATCCACCTCCATGAACCCCGAGGGACGGCTCGAATCCCCGTTTGACACGGTTGAAACATCGCTCGCATTGTGACCGTAGAGTCTACATTGTGATCATATGTTGGCGGGGAGAGATCGAATGACGCGAGCGTTTCTGGGGGAGTTCGAGCAGATGGTGCTCCTCGCGATCCTGCGCGTGGGGGACGAGGCGTACGGGCTCGAGGTCCGGCGGGAGCTGGAACGAGCAGCCGGGCGCACGGTGTCGCGTGGCGGGTTCTATACGACGCTCGACCGTCTGGAGCGAAAGGGGCTGGTCCGTTGGGTTTCGGAGGTCCCGAAGAACGCACGTCGCGAGTCCCGCCAACGACGGTTCTCGGTCACCCCTGCCGGGACGGAGGCGCTCAAGACGTCTCGCCGCGCCCTCATCACGCTGTGGGATGGGCTCGAGCCCGTCCTGGAGGACTGATGCGCCGGGATCGCCGGGGTCCCCCACCGGCTTGGGCCGCTGCACTGCTCCGCTCGGCGCTGCCGATCGGCCAGGTCGGCGAGGATATCCGCGGAGACCTGGAAGCCGAGTACCTGGAGCACCGAGCACCCAATGGGCTGGCCCGTGCCTGGTACGTCCTCGAGGCGCTCAAGATCGCCTGGCACTACCGCGCGGGCCTCGGCGTCTCCGACACCGCGCAGGACGTGCGATACGGCCTCCGAATGCTCCGGCGTATCCCGTGGGTGACCGTGGTCTCGATCGTCTCGCTCGCGACTGGGATCGCGGCGAGCACGGCCATGTTCGCGACGATGTACGGCTTCCTCTACGCGCCAATGCCGTACGCCAACCAAGCCGACCTGCTCACCCTCTTCCAGGTGGATCGGGCGTCGGGTTCGGAGCAGTACATCAGCGTGGGCAACGTGCTGGACCTCGTCGACCGGGTACCGGCGTTCGAGCATGTGGCCGTTTGGCGGAGCTTCCCGACGACGCTCACCACGGGCGACGAACCGACGCAGATCACACGCCTCGACGCCAGCGCGAACGTCTTCCAGGTCCTGGGCCGCAGCGCCGCACTTGGACGGACGTTTTCACCCGACGAGGGACTTCCAGGCGACCGCGTGGGCGTGCTCACCGCCGCGATGTGGGAGCGTCACTTCGCGGCCGACCCCGGCGTGATCGGCCGGTCGATCGAGGTCGCGGGCAGGGCGGTCACGATCATCGGAGTGATGCCGCGGGACTTCGAGTTCCTGCCCGCGGATATCGGCCTCGTCGTCGCCAACACCTTCGCACTCGAGCGCGCCTCCCGGACGCGCTCGCCGGTGAGCGCCGTCTTGTCTCTCCCGCCGGGCGTGACCCGCGACCAGGCCCGCACCCAAGCCGACGCCGCCTGGAACCGGCTGCGGACGGAGCACCCCGACGCGCTGGAACGCTACGACTTCCGTGTGGAGACCCTCCGCGAGCAGTTCCCCGGCGAGAGCGATACGAGGCTCGTGCGGGTGACCCTGCTCGTCGCCCTTTTCGTCCTGCTCATCGCGGCCACCAACGTTGCCAGCATGCTGCTCGCCAGAGCGGAGGAGCGCCGCGGCGAAATCGCGCTGCGTATGTCCCTGGGTGCCGGCCGCCTCCGCCTACTCAGACAGCTGCTCACCGAAAGCGTCGTGCTCGCCGCGCTCAGCGGAGTGCTCGGCATTGCGCTGGCTTGGTTCTCGATCAGTCAGCTGGCGGGGATCTGGCCGCCGGAGATCCCCGACGCGTTCCGCCCGCGAGCGCATCCGTCCGTGCTCGGGTTCTCCGTGCTCGCCTCTTTCGCCATCGGGATCTTCTTCGGGCTGGCCCCTGCGCTCCAGGCGCTGCGTACCTCGGGCCAGCGGGACGGCCTCGAGGAGGCCTCCCGGCGCGGCTCGCGCGGCCATCGACGGGGGCACGTTCGGACCGCCTTCGTCGTCGGACAGATCGCGATCGCGATCGCGCTGCTCACGGGTGCGGGTGCGATGACGCAGCTGACGCGGAGCATCGTGGACGTCGAGCTTGGACTGAACTCGGAGCGGCTGCTGACCTTCCGAACGACCGCGTCCGGTGCGCGGTACGATCCACCCGGCACGCTCGCCCGGTTCCATCGCGACATGGAGGAGGCGCTGCTCGCCCTACCCGGCGCCACCGGAGTGGCGGCCATGGACGAGCTGCCGCGCGGGCGACTCATCCCGCAACGACGGTTCACGATCGATGGTCGGGACACGGGAGACGATGGGCAGCTGCCCGAGACGCAAATGCTGTCGGTGAACCAGGCGTACTTCCGCACGATGGAGATCCCGCTGCGCGAGGGGCGCTCTTTCGAGGCATCGGATCGACCCGGTGCGGCGCCCGTGGCGGTCGTGAGCCGGACGTTCGCGGAGCTCCACTTTCCCGGAGAGCGCGCGCTCGGCAGGCGCATCACGCTGGACGGGGCGTCCAGGGAAATCGTCGGCATCGCGGAAGACGTCTTCCACTCGAGGGTCGAGCTTCCCGGAGGACTCGCCGGCCTCGCGTACCTCCCCATGGAGCAGCATCCGGTTCGGGACGTGGCGTTCGCGGTGCGGACGACGGGTGACCCGCTCGTCCTCGCCTCCGAGCTGCGGAGCACGGTGCGGGCCGTCGACCCCCTCGCCGCAGTGGACGCCGTGCAGACGCTCGACACGTTCATCGAGCGGGAGATGGCCGCGGTCCGCGTGATGGGCATCACGATGGCCATCTTCGCCTTCCTCGCCTTGGCGTTGTCGGCGATGGGTACGTACGGCGTGATGGCACACGGGGTCGCCCGTCGCAGCCGGGAGCTCGGGATCCGCATCGCGCTCGGGGCAGGACGGGCGAGCGTCGTCGGGCTGGTGCTCCGAACCGGGATCGCACAGGCGGCGATCGGGATCGCGATCGGGCTGCCGCTTGGCCTGATGATCCAGGGCGCCACTCGGGGGATCGGCGCCCAGTTCCGCGCCGATGTGGGCGGCGCGTCGACGGTTGTGGGGGTCGCGGTCGCGCTCGCCGTGGTCTGTCTGATCGCGAGTTTCCTGCCCGCCACGCGGGCGTCCCGGATCGACCCCATCAAGAGCCTGAGGGCCGACGCCTGAGCTCACAGATCGAATCGACACTCAGATGACGAGGAGGATGATGATGAAGTGGACCGAGTTGCGTTCGGGGATGACTGCGGACGGGAGTGGAGCGGCGTCGAGCCCCGGGGGAAACGAGCGCGGCCGGCGGGGCCGCTTCTCGATTCTCGTGGTGGCGACCCTGATCGGTTGTGGGCCGCGAGGTCTTCCACCGGTGGATGCGACGCGGCCGAGCGAGGATCCGCGGATCCTGGACGCGCCGTCGACCATGTCGAACGGTTCGCCACTACCAATGCATCAGACCGAGACCGTCGTCACCGACCTCGAACTGATGTCCGACGGAGCCATCGGAGGCATGTCCGTAGACGCTGACGGTAACCTCTACAGCACCAACTTCCGCGAGTCCGTCTGGAGGATCACCCCGGGTGGGGCAGTGACGCTCCTCAACGGGGAGTTCACGAGCGCTTCCGGGAATCTCCCGCTCGAGAACGGTGATCTGCTCCAGAGCGACTGGACGGAGAACCGGATCTACCGGATCCAGCCGGACGGGACGCGGTCGGTCTTCGCCGAGGCCGGCCTCGACGGGCCGGTCGGCCTGGTCCGCCGACCCGACGGCGACTTCATCGTCGCAAACCACCGGGGCGAGTATCTGGCGAGGGTCGGGGCGGCGGGCGGCGACGCCGAGGTCGTGCTACGACACCCGGACATGACGGCACCGAATGGCGTGACCATCGACGACGAGGGCAACATCTACGTATCCGACCTCGACACCGGGAAGGTCATCCAATGGCGCCCGGACGGTGGGGTCGCGATCCTGGCCGAGCTGCCCGGCGACGGGAATGCGCACGGCGTGATCGCGGGTGGAGCCCTGTACGTGAACAAGATCTGGGATCACGTGATCTACCGCGTCGAGCTCGGCACGGGCGCCTACGGCATCGTGACCGGGAACGGTCGAGCGGGCTACGACGACGGCCCCACCGGGGTGGCGACCATCGAAGAGCCGAACGGCATCGCCACGACAGCGGCGAAGGACGTCGTCTACTTCAATACCCACCGCGGCACGATGGGGAATGGCTTCGAGGGTCGAGTCATCGTACGCAAGCTGCTGCTGCCGCGGTGAGATCCGTGACCGCTACTTGGAGGTCAACCGGCCGACGACCGAACTCACGGTCTCACCCACCGGCGCACGAATCCGTCGCAGCACGGGTCGATGAGGAGAAGTGTATCGCTGGCGATGAGCTCGAAGACCGATGACTCGAACCCGAATAGAGGCTCGTCATACCGGAGTGTGCCGTCAGAATCCCCGTCGTGGCCATCCAAGTAGGTGAAACCAGTGCGGACCTGCGTGACTCCGTCCCGTAGTAGCTCGACTCCCCCGGTGTCGGAGAAACGCAGAGTGAGGCCATAGCCCTCGCTCGCGGGGCTGCGGGTGGTGCCGGCGATCCCGCCAGAGGCGTCGAGCCACACCCAGGCTCCGAGCAAATCCGCCAGGACGTCCGGTTCCGTCACTTCGGATCCGCATCCCGTCACGACGGCGACCACCGTCACGACACCCATCAGCCGTCTCATCGTCACCTCCCCACCCTGTGCGCCCGACTCTCACCTGGAAAACGACTCGAGCGGCCCGGTTGTGACATCGGCGGACCTTGTTCGAGCGAAGCTTGCCGTATAGCGATCTCGTTATAGCTTATAGCGATTCCGCTATAGGGGGATACATGACTGCTCGGGACGACGCCGGCCCCACCATCTCGTACAACCAGCTGCTCGTCTTGCACGCCCTCGACTCAGGCTGCCGGTATGGCTTCGAGGTCATGCGATTCACGGAGCTCTCCGCGGGTACGGTATACCCGATCCTTCGTCGGTTCGAAGCGCGTGGCTTGATCGCGTCCTCAAAGGAAGAGGAGGCGACGGCACACGCCGCGGGACGTCCAGCGCGCCGGATGCACGAGCTGCAACCGGAAGGAAGGGCGGTACTCATCAAGGCTCGCGAGGCATTCATCGCGAGGCAGCGGGCCATGGGCTTGGCCCGCCGGTGAGCTGAGAGGACCCGTCTCGTGAACTCGACCGTCACGGCCGCAACGCGGCTCGTTCTCAGGGCCTGCGCCTCGATCCTCCCGGCGGGCATGCGCCAGGAATGGGTGAACGAGTGGGTGGGTGAGATCGCGGAGGCCCGCAGAACCTCACGGGGATGGGGCTGGTGGACCGAGCTGCGGCTGCTACCGGGGGCGGCGGGGGACGCCTTGACCACGAGGCGTCTCCGCTGGGAACTGAACGCGATGAGAAAGGGTCGGGCGATGGGAGCGATGGGGAGCGGGTTCGATGGATGGAGGACCGACCTCGACCAAGCCGTTCGGCGGCTGAGGGCGCGCCCGGGCCTGACCCTCGTCGTGACGCTGACTCTCGCCATGGGTGCGGGCGCAACGACCGCGGTCTTCAGCGCCGTGAATTCGGTGCTGCTGAGGGAGCTCCCGTACGGACGATCCGAGCGCGTTGTCGTCGTTCGACAGACGGACACCCGCGACGGGTCGCTGTCCGAGGGTGTGTCCGCAGCCAACCTGGAGGATGTCGGCACAGCCTCCCTGACACTGACGGACGTGGGCATGGCCGACGGACTGCACGGTCTCCGGCTGGCACGGGACGGTCGAGCCGAGAGCCTGCGCACCTGGTTGGTGTCGGACGGGTTTTTCCAGGCGCTCAGCGCACGGCCTGCGGTGGGGCGGCTGTTCACCCCCGACGAGTACGTCCCCGACGGGGAGAAGGTCGTCGTGCTCAGCTACGGCACCTGGCAGGCCCGCTTCAGCGGCGACCGGCGTGTGATCGGTCGCGAGGTCGTCCTCGACGACGTGGCGCACCGTGTGGTGGGTGTGCTTGCCGAGGACTTCCGTTACCCCTCCGCGGCGGAAGCCTGGACGCCGCGAGCGAGCCGAGCTGGCGATGACCAGCGACGTGGCCGGGTGTCGATGCGGGGCGTGGCACGGCTCGAGCCGGGCGTCGACCTGGCCGAAGCTCAGTCGGAGCTGGATCGCATCGGCCGCGAGTTGGCCCGCACCTACCCGGCCACGAATGCGTACTCGGGGTTCCAGCTGATACCGCTCCGTGACGAGCTCCTCGGGGACGTCGAATCCCCGCTCACGCTCCTGATGGGTGCGGTTCTGCTCGTCCTCATGATCGCTTCGGCCAACGTTGCGGGCCTCCAATACGCACGGAACGCTTCTCGTGCCCATGACGACGCAGTACGCGTCGCGCTCGGCGCGACGGTGGGTCGCGTGGCCCGCATGTTACTCGCGGAGAGCTTGATCCTGGCCCTGTTGGGTGGGCTCGGAGGCGTGGCCATCGCCTACCTCGGCATCGACATGATCCAGATGCTGGGGCCGGCTCACCTACCCCGGATCGACGAGCTGCGGATCGACCGAACGGTCCTGGGATTCGCACTCCTGGTTTCCCTCGTGAGCGCGCTGGCGGCGGGGATCGCTCCAGCCCTCCGGTCCTCAGGGACCGACGTGCGCTCGGTGCTCGGCGACGGCGGGAGGGGCAAGACCGGTGGGCCCGGGTCGGGCCCCCTGCGTGAGAGGCTCGTCGTGGGTCAGATCGCGCTCGCGCTCGTCCTGTCCTTCGGAGCCGGCCTGCTCTTGCTGAGCCTCGATCGCGTGCTCGGCAACGACCTAGGGTTCGATCCCGACGGCCTCGTGGCGGCCCAGGTGTGGGCCTACAACGACCGGCACGAGGCCGAGTTCGGCTACTTCGAGCGAGGCGCCCAGGCGCTTCGCGCTCTTCCTGGTGTGGAGAGCGTAGGGATCACGTCCAATCTACCGTTGGCCGACGGCGAGTCTCTGCTCGCGCGCCCCCTCCCGGTTCCCTTCGTGGTGGCCCAGCGACCCTCCGGGTCGAACGGCCAAGAGTACTTCGCGGCGCTCTCGATCATCGATGCGATGTACCCCGTCACGATGGGCATCGGTCTCGTCTCCGGACGTGGCTTCACCTCGGGTGACGACCACCGATCGTCGCCAGTGGCGATGGTCAACGAGGCATTCGTTCGACGATACTTCCCCGACGACAACCCCCTGGGTGCGCAGCTGATCATCGCCTTCAGAGACGGGCGCAGCCCGGAGATCGTCGGCGTGCTTCGCGATGTCCGAGGGCAGGGCTTGGAGTCGGAAGCCACTCCAGAACTCTACATGCCGCTCGCCCAAGAACGCTTCAACGGATTGACGTTCGTCATCCGCACGCGGGGAGACGCTGCGGCGATCGTGGGGGCTGTCCGAGAGGCCCTCTGGGACACTGACGCCTCCCAGGCGATCTGGGCGAATCGGCCGGTGACGGATCTGCTGTCCGAGTCCACGCGGCATCGCACCTTCAACACCGTGCTTCTGACGGCGTTCGCCACGCTCGCGCTGGCACTCTCGGCCATCGGAGTCTACGCGCTGATGTCGTTCTCGGTGGCGGAGCGCGGTGACGAGTTCGGTGCTCGTCGCGGTCGGCGTGCTCCTGGGGTCCATCGGAGCACTCGGGCTGAGTCGACTGATCGAGGGGATGTTGTTCGGCGTAGAGCCGTTCGATCCGGGGACCTTCGCGGGAGTCACAGCCGTGGTGATCTGCGTAGCGGTCGGGGCCGTGCTGCTCCCCGCCTACCGAGCGACCAAGGTCGACCCGATGGTCGCGCTGTCCGGTACCAAGCGATAGGCGGGTCGAGCACAGCGAACCATCACCGACCCCGTACGGCCTCAGTCACGGCGTTTTCCGAAGCGCCGCCGGCGTGGACGGGCGGATTCCGCCGGGGGATCGCCACGACCACTCGACGAGGAGCCCGCCTTCTTCGCGTTCGCGCGCGCCCGGTCCTGTGCGCGCTTCTTCTGAAGCGCCCTGATGCGGTCCCCGCGCGGCACCTCGAGTGGAGCCTCGGCAGTCGCATCGTAGGCGAATCCGTCGAGTGTCGCCCGTTCGATCCTCGAGCCGACGGCACGCTCGATCCTCCCGAAGTCGTGCTTCTCCTCCGGAGAGACGAGCGTGAAGGCTTCGCCGGTCAGTTGCGCGCGGGCGGTCCGCCCGACCCGGTGGATGTAATCATCCGGCACGGCCGGCACATCGAAGTTCACCACGTGACCGAGCGCTTCGACGTCGATGCCGCGGGCGGCGATGTCGGTCGCGACGAGCACTCGGAAGTCCCCTCGCTTGAAACCCGCGAGCGCCTTCGTGCGCTGCGCCTGGGAGCGATTCCCGTGGATTCGTTCCGCGGTGATGCCGTTGCGGAGGAGGAGCTTCGCGAGCCGGTTCGCGCGGTGCTTCGTGCGCGTGAAGACCAGCGCCTCGTCCATCCGGCCGCTCTTGAGGAGCTCGACGAGCAGCGATCCCTTCAGAGACGAGGGGACGGGATAGGCGAGCTGTGTCACGCCTGCGGCGGGTGCGGCCTTTCGCTGAAGGGCGACCTTGGCCGGGCGATTCAGGATCTCGCGGGTCAGCTTCTCGATCTGCGGAGGCATCGTCGCGCTGAAGAAGAGCGTCTGCTCCGGCTTCGGAATGTGGCGGAGGATACGCCGGATGTCGGGCAGGAAGCCCATGTCGAGCATTCTGTCGGCCTCGTCCAGGACGAGGCACTCGAGCCCGTCGAGTCGTGCGTAGTCGTATTGGAAGTGGTCGAGAAGCCGGCCGGGCGTCGCGACGATCACGTCGGCGCCTTTGCGGAGCGCTTTCTCCTGGGGCCCCATCTTCACGCCGCCGTGCACGGCGGCGGCCGTGAGGCCCGTGTATCGGGCCAGATCCGTCAGGTCCCCCACGATCTGGAGGGCCAACTCACGCGTCGGCGCGAGCACCAGCGCGCGGGTCGAGCCCCGGGGCCGGTCGATGAGCCGATGGAGAATCGGCAACAGGAACGCGGCCGTCTTCCCGCTTCCGGTGGCCGCGCAGGCAAGGAGGTCACGCCCTTCGAGAGCGGGCGGGATGGCTTCGTGTTGAATGGGTGTGGGCCGGGTAAAACCCAGCGAGTCGACCCCTTTGAGCAGGGTCGGGTGCAGCTTCAGTGTGGCGAACGCCAAGATGTGTTCCTAAATGGGAGGCGCCTCGCAGGCCGGCCGTCCAAAATGTGGCGGCTCGAGTAAGCGGGCGCAGAGTCGAGAGTGAGTGCCGGCCCTCGGAACCGAGGGCTCGAGGCATGACTCACGCTGGAAGATAACAGAAAACACCGAGCGGAAGGGCCTCTGGTTGACTTTCGGAGGAAGTGTCGCGAATTCTCAGGTGCTGCGAGGTCGCGCGGCCAGTCACGGTTTTGAGGGCGGAGATCTCGTTCTTGGAGGTCTCCGCCCATCTTCGTTTTCGGGCATTCGCACGACTCGCGGCGGGCTGCACGACCGTCCAGGGCGTGCAGCGCAAATGCTGCGCGGGAGCGCCATGAAGCCGAAGTCCTTGATGCGAACCGTCCGCTACGCGAAGAGTTGGAAGCGCTCGTCATCGGGGATCGAGAGTACTCAGGTGTCGATCCTCAGGGATGGCCAGGAGGTTCCCGCGACCTTCGTGCGACCTGTGGGTGAGACCGGCCGACTCCCGTGCTGGATCGCGATCGGCGGCGTCTCGCGGAAGGGGCGTTTCCACCCTCAGCTGGTTCGCTTCACCGAGGCGCTGGCTTCGACGGGTGTGGCGGTGCTGGTTCCGGGGCTGCCCGAGTGGCGTCGACTCTCGGTGTCGCCACGGGTCACCCTGCCCACGGTGCGAGCGTCCGTCGACTACCTGAACAGTCGCGACGACGTGATTCCGGGGCGATTCGGCGTGATCGGCTTCTCGTTCGGTGCCGCGGGGGTGGCGATCGCGGCCTCCCACGAGGAGATCGCCGCCCAGATCAGCGGCGCCGTGCTGTTCGGTGGTTACTGCTGCCTGGAGCGGACGCTCGCGTGTATGCTGACGGGTGAGCACGAGTGGGACGAGCATCGACACCGGCTGCGCCCCGATCCGTACGGTCGCTGGGTCGTCGCGAGCAACTACCTCACTCGCGTGCCCGGCTGCGAAGATGCCACGGATGTGGCTCAGGCTGCCGGTCGCCTCGCCGCAGAAGCGAGCGGACGCCGGGTGTCCGCGTGGGAGCCGTACCACGATGCCATGATCGCGGACCTCAGGGATACGATCCCCGAGCGCCGTCGGCTGCTCTTCGACATCCTGGCCACGCCGACCACCGATCGCCGCCCGGATCGAGATGCGTGTGGGCAGCTCGCGCGGGCTCTCTCGGACACCTGCCGCGCCGTGGAGCCAGAGCTCGACCCTGCGGGGAGCATCCATCGCGTGCTGGTTCCGACCCAGGTCATCCACGGCCGCGGTGATCGTTTGGTTCCCTTCACCGAGGGCATTCGCCTGATGGACGGGCTCCCCGACGACGTTCGGAGGGGCGTCACCGTCACGCGGATGTTCAACCACAGCAAGGACCACGTGCCCTCCAACCCCCTCGAGCACGCAGTCGAGGCCGGCATGCTCTTCCGCGCGCTCCACCGACTCGTCAACACCGTCTGATCGGAATCTCCATGCAAAACACCTCGCGACTTTCACGCAAACTCCTTCACATCTCGTCACATGAGCGGGAGGGCTGGGAGGTGAGTGCGGACACACCGGCGCTCGAAGCTGTCGTGCTCTCGGTCGAGGGCTTCGCCAAAGTGGTCCGCGTACTCGGCAAGGTCTCGGACGGCAGCCGCCTTCTCGAGCTCAAGATCGTGGACCGCGAGGGGCCATCCTTCTTCGCGGCGACGTCGAACGTGCTCCAAGAGCTCGACGCAGATTCCTGAAGCCGGGACGGCCGTCCGACCTTTCGACCTGAGGCGAGACCTGGCGCAAGTCCACTCGCCTGCGGAGCTCCACGTGCAGGAACTGCCAGAGATGGACGCCGCACTCTCGGAGCGCATCGATGCGCTCTGCGACGAGGGCCGTGAACTCTGGCACGACTTCGACGCCGAATTCCGACAGGACGATTGGCACCCCTTCGTAGCGGCCGACTACGATCGCGTCCGCACGGCGCTCCTTTCGGTTCGCAGGCCGGGGAGCCGGTTCCTCGAGTGGGGGTCGGCGAACGGGGTGATCACGATCATGGCGGATTTGATGGGGTTCGAGTCGAGTGGGATCGAGCTCGACTCCTCGCTCGTGCAGATGGCACGGGAGCTTGCCACGCGCTTCGGCTCGAAGGCGCGCTTTGCTGCGGGGAGCTTCATCCCGATGGGCTGGGAATGGAGTCCTCCCGATGGCGACGGGCGCATCGGCACCATCGGCCAGGGTCCATCCGGCTACATCGAGCTCGGGCACGCGTTGGAGGACTTCGACGTCGTCTACGGCTATCCGTGGAAGGGCGAGGAGCCGCTGATGCTCGACCTGATGCGCGCACACGGGCGCACCGACGCTCGGCTGCTGCTACACACCGTCGATGATGGGGTCAGGATCTACCGCGGAGGCCAGCTGGAGCCCTGAGCCGTGCCGGAAGGTGGCACGGACCGGCCTGCTCGCCGCGGCTCGGTCAGCCCATGTCCCGGGGGCGGCGGCGACCGTATTGTGTGCCGCCCGCATTCGATCCCCACCCCGCCCGAGACCCGACTCGAGTCCGCGATTTGAGACGTAGCACCTTCGGCGACACCCTGATCGTGCTTGCCACTCTCGCCTCCGCCGGAGCCTTCGTGGCGCCTGTGATGGCACAGGTCACGCCGGGTGATTCGGTCCGGGCGACGTCCATCGACCCCGATCTTGCTCCCCGTCCATCGGCGAGCGCCGCGCGGGCGACCGGACCCGTCCGCATCGACGGAGTCCTGAACGACGAGACGTGGAGCGCTGCGCCCGTCATCGACGAGTTCTGGCAGCAGAAACCGTCCACGGGGGAGCCGGCCTCGGAGCTCACCGAGGTCCGGATCCTGTACGACGACCAAAACCTCTATATCGGTGCGGAGCTACACGACCAGCCTGGTTATCGCCCGATCATCCCGACGCTGCAGCGGGACCCGAACACTCGGGATGGGGACGCGTTCGGCATCATGTTCGACCCCTTCCTCGACGGAAAGACGGTCTTCACCTTCCTCTTCAACCCGGGCGGCGCGGTTCGCGATATCCAGACCGCGGACGACGGACGCATCAACAACTCCGCCTGGGATGCGGCCTTCGAACTGCGCACGCGTGTTCACGACAGCGGTTGGACCGTCGAGCTGGCGATTCCCTGGTCCCAACTCCGCTTCGATCCGACGCGTGAGGAACAGGTTTGGGGCATGAACATCCTCCGACGCATCCGGAGGAAGAACGAGGACTCTACGTGGGCGCCCATGGACCTCCAGTGGCAGCTCTACGTGAGCTCGCGGGGGGGGACGCTGCATGGGCTCGACGGCCTGCGAACGGGCCGGAACCTCTCAATCAAACCCTTCGCCCTGACCTCGGACCCTTCCGGTGATTTGCAGGTCGACGCCGAGCGGAGCTTCGAGGTCGGGGGGGATCTGAAGTACGGCATCACGCCTGGAATGACGCTCGACCTCACCGTCAACACGGACTTCAGTCAGGTCGAGGTCGATCAGGAGCAGGTCAACCTCACGCGCTTCTCCCTCTTCCTGCCCGAGAAGCGGGAGTTCTTCCTGGAGAACGCGGGTGTGTTCCAGTTCGGGGACCAGGGGAGCTACTCGACGCGCACCGGTGCCACGAATCGGGACTTCTCGCTCTTCCATTCACGCCGGATCGGACTCGCGCCCAACGGCTCGCCGCTTCCCATCCTCGGGGGTGGCCGCGTGAGCGGCACGGCGGGCCCCGTGTCCCTCGGCGTCCTGAACATGCAGACGCTCCGCGAGGGAGACGTCGACCCGGAAAACTTCACGGTGGCCCGAGTACGGACGGAGCCGGCGACCGGCCTCACGCTCGGTGGGCTCTTCGGAAACCGGGTCACCACCGACGGGAGCTCGGCGAAGAACCGCAGCTACGGAGTCGACGCCGACCTCCAGGCACTCAACGGCTACCTGCTCGTGCAGTCGTACCTCGCCGCCACCGAAGGGACGGACTCCCTGGGCGTGCCCATCTCGCGCCAGTGGGCGGGGCGCGTCTCCGCGGGATGGAGAGATCCGTTCTGGGAGATCTTCACGCTGTACCGGCACTTCGACACCGACTTCGATCCCGGCATCGGCTTCGTGCGCCGCACGGGGATCGACCACGCCTATGCAACGGTGGGGGTGCGCCCCCGCCCCGATTGGCCCTGGGTCCTCGAGCTCAACCCGTACGTGGAATCGCACGTCTTCGTGAACCCGGAGGGTCTCATGGAGACCCGCCTCCTGACCGGGGGCTTGGACCTGGACTTCCGCGACGGGAGCACCGCCTCGCTGAGCGTAACCGACCGTTTCGAGCAGGTCTTCGAATCGTTCTTCGTCCGCGGGGCGGAAGTCATGCCGGGGCGGTACGACTTCCGGGAAGGCTCGGCGTCCTACCAGACGAGCGGTGCGCGCCGGCTCTCCGGACGCGCAACCGTCGGTGGCGGGGGCTACTTCGGCGGTGACCGCTTCTCAGTCGGCGGCAACGTCCTCGGTCGCCTGGGACACCAGGTGCTCCTCCAACTCTCGGCGAACCACAACGTCATCGACTTGCCCGATCAGCCGGTGACCACCGCGGACGTCTACGGTGCAAACCTCGACGTGTTCTTCTCGGTGCGCGTCCTGACCAGCGCGTTCGTGCAGTACAACGCGGCGGAGGAGGAATTCGTGACCAACCTCCGCTTCCGATGGATCCACGCCCCGCTCTCGGATCTCTACCTGGTCCTCACGGAGCGCCGCAGCACCGCGACCGAACGCGTCCTGGAGCGCTTCGTCACACTCAAGGTCACGAAGCTGCTCGCGTTCTAGGGGGTTGTGAGGGGGGGCCGTAGGGTTCCCCCACGCGGATCAGGTCTGGTCCTCAACCTCAGCGCCGTCCACGGCTCGACCGACGGCCTCGATGCCGTTGTTTCGTCCAGACGCAGACTCGTAATTCTGGCTCTGTCCGATCACCTCGTGGTTCTTGGCCTTCAGTGCGAACCGGAGCTTTCCGGTGTCGGTGGTGGACTTCTCATACTGATCGAGATCGCCCGCATTGGCCCTCACGGATTCGATGCCGTTCAGGGCATTCGCCTTGGACGCGTAGCCCTGGGAGGCAAGGACGGCCTCACCGTTGGCGGCCATCAAGCGGAAACGAAACTCGCCTGCCGTGTCTTTGTACACCTCGAATTTCCCGGCCATGGGTCGTCCCTCCTCAAGGGGTCTCACGACGCTCCAACCACTCAACCGGTACGATGAGGCCCGCGGCCGGCCGGCGCTGTCGGGTGACCCACGCGACGTGCTGTCCGCGCTCACGGACGGGGGCAAGGGAGTGCTCCTGCGCATCGAGCCAGCGCGATGACAGGGTCCCTGGCTCACGAACAGCGTCGCCCAGCCGTACCCCGAAACACGCTCTGAGCTGCCCGGACGTCAGGCCCCTCGCGGCGCCACCGCCGCAACCGGCACCTCGCCGACCACGGCCCCGACGACGGCCCCGTAGGCGAGATGCCCGATGAGGCTTCCGCCGGCCATGGCCATGGAGCCGGAGAACAGTGGCATGCCCATCATCGGCATGACCATCAGTTGGGCCATCAGCCACGGAAGGAGGCTGAAGGCCGCACCGCGGACCGGGGGCACGCCCGGGAGGCGAGCAGCAAAGATGAGCGTGTATCCGACTGCCAGCACCACCCCGATCATGAGGTGGCCCGCCCACCCGGCTGCGAGGCTCCCTCCCATCTGCCCTGCCAACATGTTCGCGGGATTCATGGGCGGGATACCCATCAACGGGGCGGCGTAAAGGCCGACGCCGGTCATGACCAGGGTTCCAGCGATGCCGCCGACGACGGCGCGCGTGATCGTGTTCTGCATGGCGTGGCCCTCAAGTGGGAGAAGCGGCGGACTTCTTCTTCCGCGGAAGAACGTGTGCCTCCCCCGGTTCCGCCGACTCCTCGTCAGTAACTAGCTCACCGCTTCGGGGGCCGCTCCTCGGCCCGAAGTGAGCCGTTTCGCGTTGCCAATCGACGAGGTCTGTCCTGGGGTTCCCACTCCGGCGCGGTGTCGACGGATGAGCCGGCGGCCACGGTGCGGCCCTCGCCGTGCAACCTGTCCACCCGTCATCGTGTCTATTACCCTAGTTCAACTAGGGTAACGGAAAGGGAGGCCGGCCGGGGCCTCCGGGGAGTGGCGACGATGGGTGGCAACGACCTGTTCACCGGGACGCTGGAGCTACTGGTGCTTCGCCTGCTCGCGGCCGGATCGATGCACGGCTTCGCGATCGGGCGCGCGCTACGCGAGCACTCGAGCGGCGTGCTCGATGTCGCGGAAGGTGTGCTCTACCCCGCCCTCCACAGGCTCGAGAACCGCGAGCTCCTTTGCTCGTCGTGGAAACGGACGGAAGCCGGCCGGCGAGCGAAGTACTACGAGCTCACGGCCGCCGGTCGAGAGCGACTCGACGAGCTGGAGACCGAGTGGGCTCGCTTTCGCACCGCGGTGGCCTCGGTCCCGCGCGGAGCAGAAGGGGGTGCGTCATGAACGACCCCGTCCGCGACGAAATCGAATTCCACATCGAAGAGCGCACACGAGAGCTCGCGGCCCAAGGCGTCCCCCTGGACGAGGCGCGACGGCGCGCCGAGGCAGCGTTCGGCGACATCCGTGAGATCGGCACGGAGGTCGGCCGCCTGCAGCGAAGGAGAGACCGGCGCTCGTCCGCGCGGGCCCTGCTCGACGCCCTCCGAGCCGGGCTCACCGCGGTAGCGAGACAGCCTCGCTACGCGGCCCTCGTGGTCGGGACTCTGGGGCTCGGCGTCGGCGCGACCGTGGCGATGTTTTCACTGATCGACGCCGTCCTGCTCGACCCGCTCCCATTCGAGGACCCGGACCGACTCGTGCGGGTGCTCGAGTCCGACTCCGAGCGACCGACGAGGAATCCGGCACCAGCCGATTTTCTCGACCTCCGTGAGGTCGACGCGTTTTCGGCCGTGACGGCTTTTCTCGTCCGCAACGGGAACCTCCTCGGCGACAACGCCCCCGAGCGCATCCGATTCGCCGACGTGTCGGCGAACTTCTTCGAGACGCTGGGTGTGCGTCCCACGCTCGGACGCAGTCTCGGCCCCGCCCCGGTCGAAGCGGGTGTACGGGTGGCCGTCCTGTCCCACGGCCTGTGGGTTCGGCGCTGGGGTGCCGATGTCACGGTGATCGGCCGCACGGTCGACCTGGACGGCGAGCTCCACGAGATCGTGGGGGTCGCCCCGATGGGGTTCGAGTATCCAGACGACGTTGCCCTCTGGGTGGCCGCCCCCTGGGACGTTCCCGCGGCCTCTCTCTTCGGCCCCGATGCACCGAGCCTTCGGGACGCGTGGTACCACACGGTCGTGGCCAGGCTCGCCCCGGGCGTCCCGGCGGAAACCGCCGGCGATGTGCTCTCCGTGCTGACCGCCGAGCTCCGCCGGGCTCATCCGGAGACGTTCGGGACCGACGCAGAGATCTGGCTGACCTCGCTTCACACGGACCACGCGGGAGATCTGCGCACGCCCCTGCTGTTGCTTCTGGGTGCAACGGCTCTGGTCTTGCTGATCGTTTCGGCGAACGTTGCGAACCTCGCGCTGGTCCGAGCCACCAGCCGCGCGCGGGAG
Organism: Gemmatimonadota bacterium; assembly: GCA_039591515.1. Lineage (GTDB taxonomy): Bacteria > Gemmatimonadota > Gemmatimonadetes > Longimicrobiales > Gaopeijiaceae > UBA2589. Next base: position 18,411 of record JBDHDM010000032.1, read on the forward strand.
TGGGCGCTCCGGCTGGCGCTCGGCTCCAGCCGTCTCCGGTTGGCCGCCCTCGTCTTGGCGGAGAGTCTCGTCCTCGCCCTCGTCGGCGGGGCGCTGGGCCTGGCGGCGGCCGCCGCCGCGATCCGGGCCGCACGGCACACCGTCGAACCGTTGCTTCCCGTCACGTCGAACGTGCAGCTCGACCTCTCCGTCCTCGGCTTCGCGCTCGCTCTTTCCGTGCTCACCGCGGTCGCATTCGGCGTCGGCCCCGCGCTCTTGGCTTCGCGGATGGCCCCCAGCTCCGCGATCGACGGAAGGGGGAGCGCGCGCGCCGGAACTCGAGGCGACCGACACGTCCGTGACGTTCTGGTCGGGGCCGAGGTCGCACTCGCCGTCGTGCTCGTCCTGGGAACGGGTCTACTGCTACGGAGCCTCGGCTCGGTCCGCTCCACGGAAATGGGGTTCGCCGTGGAGGAGCTGACGACCATGTCCGTCGGCTTTCCCGGCGCATCGTCACTCACACCACAGGCTCGGGTCGCGGCCTATGACGAGCTCACCGCTCGCGTGGGCGCCGTCCTGGGCGTGGAGCGGCTCGCTTGGGGACAGTTCACCCCGAGCGCAGTTGGAGCGGGGGCTGGATTGCGCATCCAGTCACGGCTCGGAGAAGGGCCGGACATCTCGGTGCGGTGGCACGCCGTGTCGGGGGACTACTTCGCAACGACAGGGATCGCCCTGCGGGAGGGGCGGACGTTCAACGTGAACGACCGTCAGGAAAGCGAGCGAGTCGCCGTCGTCAACGAGACGCTCGCTCGCCGCTTCTTCCCCGACGCCGACGCTCTGGGCCAGCTCGTGAACACCGGCCTCGACGGGCGAACGGAGGAGGACTGGAACTGGGTCCGGATCGTCGGCGTGGTGCGCGATGTGCGAAACCTGGGGCCCGAGCGTCCCGCGGATCCCATGCTCTATCGCCCGCTCGCGCAGCGGCCGCCCGGATCCGCGGGGGGCACGGGCGCGGTCCTACATCTTCGGACATCCGGGGAGGTGCCGGCCGTGCTCCCACGCGTGCGGGAGGCGATCCACGAAGTGAACCCGAACGCCCCGATCGACCAGGTCCTCATCGGGCAGGAAATCGTGGCGGAGTACTTCGCGACTCGCGAGCTTGTGCTGGCCCTCGTGGGCGCATTCGCTGGCATCGCCCTCCTGCTCGGGGCACTCGGCATCTACGGACTCACCCGGTTCGCGGTGCAGCACCGGGCGCGGGAGATCGGGGTGCGCATGGCGATCGGGGCGGATCGCTCGAAGGTCGTGGGGATGGTCGTTCGACAAGGGCTCGCTCCCACGGCGATCGGGTTGGCGACCGGTCTGCTCTTCGCGGGCGTCGCGGGTCGAGCGATCGAGAGCCGCCTCGTCGGCGTGCGGGCCCTCGACCCGCTGACCTGGATTTCGGTCTCCATGCTCCTCGTCGTCGTGGCCTTCGTGTCGACCTGGCTGCCCGCCCGACGAGCGGCTCGGATCGACCCGGTGCAAGCGATCAGGTCGGAGTAGGTCGGTTCAGCCCAGCTCGCTCACGGCCCTGGCGGCCATCTCGATCGCCAGCTGCGCGTCGGAGCCCGCCGCCGAGTCGGTGTTGGCGACCGTAATTCGGCCGAAGGGCTGCCGTCCCCTTTCCACCGATTCCGGCGAGCCCGCGCTCGTGTAGCCGTGGGCCCAACGGTTGACCGTGATGCTCTCGACGTCACGGTCGAAGTCGAAGCTCCCCGAGGGCAGCATACCCCCGAGGTGGGCGCGGATCTCCTGTTCGTAGTCCTCGAAGCGGCGGGCCAGCATCCGGTAGCGTGCCTCGCTGAACTGCTCCTCCTTCGGTGCCCCGACGGACTCGCCGTAGGGACAGCTGATCATCTGCAGGACGCACGGATCGTCGGGCGTAGGGGTGTACTCGTATCCGCCCATGCTCACCGGGAAGTCCATCAGTACCGCCTGGTGCCAATTGCCGGGCGACATCGCCAGGCCCATGCCGATCTCGCGCACTGCCCGCCAGTTCTTCAGACCGACGGAGGTGTAGATCAGCGGGCTCTTCGACTGCTGTCTCAGGGCGGCGGCCTGCTCGTCCGGCAAGTCCGACACGATGTGCGGAATCATCATGTTGTAGCACGCCATCACGACCCCGCGGCCGCGGACCTCATACCCCCGGCCATCGTGGACGTACTTGACCCGGACTCCACCCGAGCCGCCCGGGTCGTCCGCATGGTGCACATCGACGACCGTGCTGCTGAGCCGGATGCGAGCGGAGTTGCCCGGCCGGTCGAGCCGGGAATAGTCGAAGCGTGACAACACGAGACCTTCGGCATCGTTGCCTGGTCCCACGTCGGGTACGAGAGCCTTCACCAACGCGCGCGCGACTCCGGCGTTGCCGTCCGGGAAGTGATGGATGTAGGGATGGTCCGCGTCGTAGACGGAGACGGGTGCAAAGCCCAACGCGCCGCACTCCTTCGCGGCCTGGATGCTCATCAGATCCGTGCCCGTCCCGCCCCAGTCCAACCCGGAGTGCCGGGCCATCCGCAGCACACCGGGATCGTCGACGCCGAGGGTCTTCTCCAGATAGTCGAAGTAGGAATGCGTCCGTAGGTAGTCGTCCAGCCCGCCCTCGGGCGCATCGATCACATGCACCCCGCCGTTCAGCACGCGGAGCAGCTGCTCCCTGCCCCTCTCGCTCAAAGGCGCCTGTCGGGCAGCCTCCTCGTGGGAGAGCGCGGGGCTCGGCAGCCCCTCCATGTAGTTCGGATAGTTGCAGAAAGGGTGCGCGACGACCTTGTCCTCGCCGAAGATCGCCTCGTTGAAATACGTGACGGCTCGGAGGTCATGCCTCTTGAAGAAGTCGCGATCGTAGGCAGCCTCGAACCGCTCGATATCCACACCGATTCCGTGGAACAGTCCGAGGACGACCTCGCTCGCGGCCCTCGGCGCGACGAGCGTCTGAGAGCCGCCGTAGGTGATCCGCAGCTCGCCGTCGATCGTATGCTCGTTCCGCTTGGCATGGCCACCGAAGTCATCGTGGTTGTCGAGCACGAGGACCTTCTTGTCTCGACCGTGTCGCTCCAGGAAGAAGTAGGCGGCCGCCAGCCCACTGATGCCTCCGCCCACCACGACCAGGTCGTAGTCCTCGCCCAGCTCTGTGGTCGGCCCCCACTCCGGGCTCTGATTCCACGCCTGACGGTGGGCTGGGTCGCTCGACCCCGGGTGGCTTCCCCTGAGCCCCGTGAGAGCCGGGGGATAATACGAGGGCTCCAACGTGGCCAGCAGGCGGTCACCGTCCCCTCGGCACGACAGCAGGGAACCTCCGGCGACCATCAACGTCCCGTTGATGAAGTCTCGCCTCGTGATCGTTCCCACTCGCAGGGTCCTGGCTCTGGGTCGGCAGGGGTCTGTAAGAAGAACCCCGGCAGTCGAGTGAGCCAACCCATGCCCACTGGCACGCATCCGCCACGCGGATGAGCACGACCGGAGGCCCACTTGCCGGCCACGGCTCGGTGGCGCCAGCCGACGCGGCTGGCTGTCCCCGAGCATCAGCTCCATGTTCCGGTCCGCCCGTCAGCCACGGACGCCTTCCCCTGGGGTACGCCCTCACCCCTTCGGATTCCAGCCGCCTCAGCCCACATCCGCTCGTGCACCCGTTTCCATTCTTCCTCCGATCGTCCCTTCTCCTCGCCATCGTTCCCCTCCTGATCGCTGCCCCGCCTGCGGCCACACAAGACCGCTTCGGTGCAGCCGTCACGATGACCGATGACGACGAGATGGTGGTACTCAAGCCCGGCACGGCCGTAGGGCCCGCGGTAGCCGTGGTCTACCGCGCCGGCCCCGACGGTGCCTGGACGTCTGCGGCTCGCCTTCCGAAGCTGCCCGGTGGCTATCCGGGTGAGGCACTGGTCGAGGTCCTGGCCGCGGGCGGGGATGTCCTGCTCCTCGGGAGCGGCGACCCGGGCGGTCGGGAAGCGGGCCACCTCTACCAGAGGGAGGGCGAGCGCTGGGCACCCCGTGTGCGGGTGCCACTGGACCCGACGGCCCTCGGCGTTTCGGCGGGGCTCCCCTCGGGCGGGCTCGACATGCCAACCCTCATGCGGCTCATGGGGCCGCCCGCTCGGAGCCTCGCCCTTTCCCCCGACGGGACTCGCCTGGCCGTCGCAGGAGGAGCGCTCTCATCCGGCACGGTTCACGTGCTTCACCGAGGAGGCGAGGCCTGGGCGCTCGAGGCAGTCCTGGGCGTCGATCCGGAGCGGGCCGGACTGGGCACCGCTCTGGCCATCAATGAAGACCTCCTGCTCGTGGGCACACCGGGCGGGGGCGCCGGCGGCTCCGTCCACATCTTCAGGCGCTCCGAGGATGGATGGAGTCGAGAGGCGGCGATCGTTGCGGACTCCTTGGAGGCGGACGGTCTGCTGGGCGCGGCGGTCGCCCTCTCCGGTTCGGGGCACGAGGCGTTCGCCTCTGCACCGGGCAGAAGTCGGGTACTCCGCTTCGTCCCGGGTCCCGACGGCTCCTGGGCGCGCTCGGAGGAGCTCACGTCCCCAGACGAAGACCGGAGCGACCCCCAGGGGTTCGGGACGGCGCTCGCGCTCGACGGAGACCGGCTGCTGGTGGGTGCGCCCCGGGTCGACCAGGGTCGCGGGAGGGTCTACGCCTTCCGCCGTGCCGACTCGGCGTGGGAAGTCGACCGAACATTGGCGCCGGGCGATCTCGACCGTGCGGGGTTCGGGACCGCCTTGGCGCTACGCGGTGGACGCGCCCTGATCGGGGCGCCTGGCGCCTACGGCAACGACGGACGTGCCGCCGTGTTCGAGCTCGATGCCGACGACGGCCCCATCTGGCTCGACCCCGGGGAGGAGCTTCGAACCGTTGCCGGCACGGAGCCGGTCCGCTGCACGGACGGGGAGGCCGCTGGCTTCTCGTGCGAGGGCGTGGACCTCGTCTCCTTCCTCCCGCTCCGAGCGCTCGGTGCCGAGCCCGGGGAGCGGGTGAGCGACATTTGGGGTTGGACCGATCCGGAGACCGGGCGCGAGTACGTGCTCGCGGGACGGACCGCCGGGTTGGCGATCGTCGACATCACCGAGCCCGGTGTCCCCCGCCTGGTCGGCCTCATGCCTGCGAACCCGTCCGGCGCCCGTGACATCAAGGTCTATCGCGACCACGCCTTCATGACCGGCGACGGAGCCGGCGACCACGGGCTGCTCGTGTTCGACCTCACGCGCCTCCGGGGCGTGGCCGGGTCTCCGGCCACCTTCGAGCCCGACGCTCGCTACGATCAGGTCTCCAGTGTCCACAACCTGGTGATCGATACCGAATCCGGCTTCGCCTACACGGTTGGAACGAACACCGGCGGACAGTCGTGCGGCGGCGGTCTGCACATGATCGACATCCGCGAGCCGCTCCAGCCCGCCTTCGCCGGCTGCTACACCGACACGGAAGGCCTCATCTGGACCGGCCGGACGCACGACGCCCAGTGCACCGTGTACCGCGGCCCGGATGAGAAGTACCAGGGTCGCCAGATCTGCTTCGCCGCCAACGAAACCGCCATGCGGATCGTCGACGTGACGGACAAGACCGCTCCACTGCCGATCTCGACCGCCAGCCACCCCGGCACGGCCTACGTGCATCAGGGCTGGCTGACCGAAGACCATCGCTACCTCTACGTCAACGACGAGCTCGACGAGATCGTCGGCACGACCGACCGCACGCGCACGCTCATCTACGACGTGGCCGAGCTCGACGACCCGATCCTCGTCGCAGAGCACCTCGGCCCGGACCAGGCCACCGATCACAACCTCTACATCAAAGGTACCCGCGCGTACCTTGCGAACTACCAGGCGGGCTTCCGCGTGCTGGATGTGTCCGACCCGGAGAGCCCTGTCGAGATCGGCTGGTTCGACACCACGCCGTATGGAGAGAACCCACCCGGGTTCGAGGGTGGGGCCTGGACGGCCTGGCCCTTCTTCGAGAGTGGAATGGTGGTGGTGTCGAGCATGAACGAGGGGCTGTTCATCGTACGGCCGCAGAGGCCGGTGATGTAGAAGCCGAGCCTCACGCAACGGTCGAAAGCAGCGGCCCTCTTCTTTTGCGCACCGTCACGCGCATCCACACCTTGCTCGGAGCCGGACCCCCGCCCGAGGACGCCGTGTCGTCTCTACTCGATCGCCTGAAAGAGCGGAAGATGGTCCAGTGGGCGCTCGCGTATCTGGCGGGTGCCTACGGCCTGGTCGAGGTGACGGACGTGATGGCGGGTCCCTTCGGGATCTCCGCGTCCGCTCAGCGGGCTCTCATCGTCCTGTTGGCATTCGGCTTCCTGGCCGCGCTGGTACTCGCCTGGAACCACGCGGAAAAGGGCCGTCAGACGGCCACCGCGGCCGAGCTGCTGACGCTCGCCGTGATCGCCGCCGGAGGGGTCTCGGCTTCCGTCGTCAGCTACCGCTCCGGAGACGACGGGGCCCAGTCCTCCACCCCTCCCGGGGTAGAGAGCGTTCTGGAGGGTCCGGTCGTGGCGGTCTTCCCCTTCGAGAATCTCAGTGCGGGGGCGGAGGGCGCCGCCGCGGTCGTCCGCGGCATCCACGGCGACATCCTGACGAATCTCTCGAAGGTGTCGGGCATCAACGTGATCGCGAGGACCTCCGTGACGGGGTACCAGCGCGCGGGCCGGACCGTTCGACAGATCGCGGAGGACTTCCCGATGGCGTCCGCGTTCCTCGACGGGACGATCGAGCGGGTCGGCGGCACCATCCGCATCAACGTGTGGCTCGTGGACGCGCTCACCGAGGTGGAGATCTGGAGCCAGCCCTTCGAGCGTGTCTTCGAACCCGAGAGCTTGTCCGCGGTTCGGAGCGAGATCGCCAACAACATCGCGGACGCGCTCGGCGTCACCCTGGCTCCGGCCGAGCAGGCCCGACTCACGCGGGTGGCCACCCGTGACGAGTTGGCTCAGGAGCTGTTCATGTTCGGCCGAGACGCCGAGGATCGGGGGGACCGTGCCGACCGCCAGTCGTGGCTGACCGCGCTCGACTATTACGAGCAAGCGCTGGAGCGGGACTCCATGTACGCCGAGGCGCACGCAGCACGCGCCAGGATGCTCCACACGAGCCTCCTCTACGTGCGCGGAACGCCGCGCACGCCCGAAGCCTTCGAGGACATACGCCGTACCCTGGAGCGCACGCTCGAGCTCGATCCCGACCTCGCCGAAGGCCATCGCCTGACTGGCGAGTACCATCTCTGGTACACCCATGACGCCGACCGAGCCGCGGCCAGCTTCCGTCGTGCGCACGAGCTGGACCGCGACGACCCCCGTACGCTGCGAGGGCTTGCGACGATGAAGCTGCGCGCGGGCAACTGGGAGGGTGCGCGGCTCGACCTGTACCGCGCCGCCGAGCTCGACCCGCTGGAACAGCAAAGCCGACGACTGGCCGGCGAGGTCGCGTACTTCATGCGGCGCTTCGACGACGCGGAGAGCCACTTCCGGCTGGCGGCGGTCCGCTTCGCGCCTGGCTATGACAGCGCGGACCCCGACCCGCGGTTTTTTCCGTTCATCAGGATGGTGTACAGCGCGTTCATCGGCATCCGGCTCGCGGCCGACGGCGATACCGACAGGGCGCTGGAGACGCTCGACGACGTCATCGACCGGACCGCGATGACGAGCCGGGACGTCGCCATCTTCCTGATTCCGGCGCCGAACCAGAGCGTCGACTTCAGCCTCACGATGCTGGGAATCGACGGGCTCCGAGCCCGGCTCGGGGAAGACCCCGACTTTCCGCCGCTCGATGTGGTCCCGACGCGGGCATCGCTCCTCTGGCTGTCGGGCGAAGATCCGGCCGAGGAACGGCGGCTGTGGGGCATGGGCGGTGACCGGTGGTCCGACGATCAGTACGGAGGCGCCGGCCTCCGTGACCGGGTGTTCACCACACCGCAGGAAGAGCTCGAGGTCCGGTCGCAAGTCGCTTTGATGTTCGCACGGGCTGGACGCACCGAGCACGCCCGGCTCCAGATGAACCGGGCCCGAGAGATCGCGGAGGACCTCATCAACATCGAGTTCCGCCTCAAGGCGGAGCCACGCTGGGCGATGACGCTCGTGGAGTTGGGCGAGTACGATCGGGCGCTCGATCTGCTCGAGAACATGATGGCGCGCCCGTCCGCGATCTCGGCCGGTTTGCTCACGGTCCAGCCGGAGTGGGATCCGATTCGGGAGGATCCGCGATTCGTCGCGTTGGTGGGGGGCGGATAGGGGTCCCCTCCTGGATTCCCCTCGCGAGGCCGGACTTGCGGTACAATTGGTCGTCATGTCTTCCCTGACAGGGTAGCGCGGGTTGCCGGGTTTCACCTTTCTCCTCGCAGGAGGAATCGCGCTCTTTCCGGCGGTGGGCTGTGAAGGGCCCGATACGGACCAGGACGGACTTTCCGACCTGTGTGAGCTCCGACTCGCTCAGCGCTTCGCCCCGGCTCTGGTCGCGTCGAGCGCAGCGTGCAACTGGGATGCGTCGAGGGCGCAGCTCTCGGGCGGATACCTGTTCGGCGTGGCCCCTACGGAGGGCGGCGTCCGAATCGCTTACCTTCCGGCCTACACGATGGACTGCGGGTGGTCTGGGCCCAAGTGCTGGATTCGCTGGCGTGGCGGTTGCGATCCCCATGTCGGGGACTCCGAGTTCATCGCAATCGACGTCGAGCGTAGAGAGGGTCAATGGGAGCTGACCCGGGTGTTCCTCTCCGCTCACTGCTTCGGAAACTCCGAAAGTGACTGCCGATGGCACGAGGTCGGAGACATGCAACGATTCGGTTCTCGCCTGTTGGTGTGGGTGGCGGAGGGAAAGAACGCCAACTACACGAGCCGAGCCGCGTGCGATCGCGCGCATTTCGGCTATGACACGTGCGACCGCAACGAGGCGACGTTCGGATACCCAATCGAGTCGAACGCCCAGAACATCGGCAGTGAGGC
>JBDHDM010000033.1:0-18958 GCA_039591515.1 Gemmatimonadota bacterium
CCGGCTCGCCCCACCAGTACGACCAGATCAACACCGCTCGGCTCGGCGCATCGATGAACCCCATTCGGTTGAGCACCCAGCCCTCTCCCCCGGTGAGTGCCTGGTCCCGAAGCCAGTCGGTAGCCGCCTCTCGCGACCACCCCAGCGCGTGCAGCCGCCACGCAGCCCCCGTCCCGATGGCGCAGCGATACCGATTCATCAGGCCCTGGAACCGGTCGTCGGGGCTCCGGTCCCATCCGATCATCTCGAGCCCCGTGTCGGCGATGCCCTCGAAGACCGACGAGCTGGCGGTGTTGACCACCGATAGCAGGTTGTCTGCAGGCGCCGCACCTTCACGGTACAGGGTCTCGCGGAGCTTGAACTGGACGTAGTGCCCCGGGTAACCCTCGTGCACCGCCAAGTGGCGTAACCCCGGGAGCGTGAGCGTCGGCTCGACGTTGAGCTCGACCTTGCGGATCAGGTAGTTGCAGCGGGCGTTGAACGGTACGTCCGTCACGGCCACGACGGTCATCCCGTCCGACTCGTCCGCCGGGATCTCGACGACCCGCTCGTTGGTGAGGCGCCACGCCTCACGCATGAGGTCTCGGCACACCTCCTCGACGGCCTCGGCCGGCACGCGCGTGCGCTCCTCCCAGGCCGAGGCACGCCGGGCGAGCGGCCCCTGGTACCCCATCTCTCCGAGGAGCGTGTGCATCTCGGCGCGTATCCGGTTCAGGCGTTCCTCCGAGACCGGCTCGGCCGGCATCTGCAGAAAGGATCCGAGCTGCGCCTCGAACGGGAGTCCCTCCTGACGCCAGGTGGTGAACGCCAACGTGGCATCCGCCAGCTGGCGGTAATACGTCGCCCGGTCGGGCTCCGGCAGCGATGCGGCCTCGTCCTTCAGAGAGTGCCACCTCCGAGCCGCCTCCGAATAGTCGACGAAAGGCTCGGGCGCGAAGGTGCCCTCTTGATCCATGTTGAGCACGGCGAGGCCGGTCTCGTCACCGCTCTCGGATCGGTAGAGGACGTCCACGCCCAGGAGGGCACGCGTGACCCCTCGGCCGAAATCCAGCGTCCGCTCGCTCAGCTCGGGCAGGGTCATGAAGTATTGTGCATCCAGTGGATCGCCCCGCGACGCCCGCCGGCGCATCTCGTCCGCGACCACGCGGACGGGGATCGAGCCGTACGACAGGAGCGCGTCGTGGAAATCCCGTAGCGCGAACCGGTCTCCCATGGTCCCGATCAGCTCCGCCCGAAGCTCGTGGATCAGGTCCGTGCCCACCAGGTACATCAAGGCCGCACCCGGGAACATGCTGTTCTTGACCGCCTCGGACCGGGCTGCTGACCGGGTCATCCCGGCCGCGTCGACGTAGTACGTAGCTGCCTCGTCCAGGGTCATGCGGCCGTGGTGCAGCTCGACGTCCACCACGGCTCTGGCCGCCATGCGGACACGACCGTGGTGCTCGGCGAAGACCTCTTCCGGGCGGAGCCCTCCGGCCTCCGCCATCAGGTCGGTGGCGTAGCAGGCCCACCCCTCCGCCAAGGTGCCGCCGCAGAACATCGCGATGCGCGAAGCGCCGTCCACGGCCGCGACCCGACCGGTGCGAAGCGGCGAGCGGAATGCGTTCCAGTTCTGGACGTGATGACCGATGCCGCCGTGGTGGATGACGTGATTGAGCTTGATCACAGCGTCGTTGCGCGCGGCCAGGAAATCGGCCTCCTCCTTTGCGGTGGCGTCAGAGGGGAGAGGCTCCAGGAGATAGTCGTGCACGGGCGGACGATCGAACGCCGCCGGAGACCGATAGAAGAGGAAGTAGAGGTCGGGCGCCGCCGCCCGTGACCATTCCGGGCGGAGGACGTACCGTAGCGGGAAGTCGGGCCACGATACGAGCCCCCGCTCGTCCGCCAACGCCCGCATCGCCTGCCAGACTTCCTGGTGACGGGCCAGGTAGGACTCCCGCGTGGGCCGGGCAGCCCGAAGGCGATCGAGGACCTCGTCGGGGGTCGCGCCACCAAACTCCGGGGCTGCATCGGCGAGCCAGGCCCGTGTGCGATCGACCTCTTCCCGTGCGTACCCGGCGATCTCGTCCGCCGACCGGTCCAGGAAGTGCCCCTCCCGGAGATGCAGCTCGAACGCCTCGGCGCCGCAGCCGACGCGCTCCGAGGGGCGAGCGATCAGCTCCGAACCCAGGAAGCGGGCGAACCCTTGAAAGGCCTCGGCCGCGTCGGCGGCGGCAGCAAGGACCTCCGCCCGCCGATCGTGCTGCGCGACCGGGGCCAACGGTAGCCCCTCCCGAAGGAAGCGCAGCGCCCCCCGACACTCACGAATCGCACGCTCCGTCCACGCCTCGGGAGCCGCGTCGAGGTGAGTTCGCGCATCGGCCAGGAACGGCTCCACGGCGCGCAGACGAGCGATGAGTGCGCCGCTCCCAGCCATGGACGGGGCCGATCCCGGAAGGAGCAACGACATGAGCCCGAAGACCGCCTCGCCCACGTGCGCGCTCGGGTTGGCCAGCCGCCATCGGGACGTGTGCTCCCAGAGCTCGAGGCGGAGGTGCCCAGCGGCAAGACGGCAATCGAGACGGTTGAGAGCCCCTCGAACGGTCTCCGACGCACGGTCCGCGCGGGCGTCAGATGCCTCCAGCGACTCCCATTCCTGGAGCAGCCCGAGCATCTCGGATTCGGCTCGGCGCAGCCCCTCGAGGCTCACGTCCGGTAGTCGGTCGTGGTGGCCCCGAGCGCCGATGAACGTCGCGTCGACGGGCCGGCGAAGGAAATACGCCTCGAAGAAGCGGTCGAGCCAGGCTTCGCGTGTCGCCTCGGTTGGATGGGTCATGGGGCGCAAGATGGTGTCGGCGCTGGCTTTCGCCACCGGGCAACGTGTACTGGCACGCCAATTCTCCGGTCCTTATTCTATGGGATACAGCCAAGGCGGACCGTTCACTCATCGTTTTCGGCCGATCACGTGTCCTTGAATCGATCCGCTCGCTGTCTCCTTCCGCAGTACGATCAGAGGTACGTATGAACGCATCCTCCTTCGCGATGCTCGTGGCCGGCCTTCTGCTTCTGGGTCTCGCCGGCGACGCCGGGGTCGACGCGCCGACGACCGTCGACACGACCCACTCGATGGCGTTCGCAGACGTCGTGGCGCTCGATGGCGACGAGGTCATCGACCAGTACTGCACCCGCTGTCACAGCGAGCAGCGGCAACGGGGAGGCCTCGTTCTGGAGGGCTTCTCGGTCGAGGCTGCTGCCCAGAACGCGGACATCGCGGAGCGCATGATCAAGAAGCTGCGCGCCGGCATGATGCCCCCATCGGGTGCCCGTCGGCCCGAAGGCAGCGCGCTTTCGGATCTCGCGATGGAGCTGGAGTCCCGGATCGACGAGGAATGGCGGAAGAACCCCGAGCCCGGCACGCGAGTGTTCCAGCGCCTGAATCAGGCCGAGTACGCGGCTTCGGTCGAGCATCTCCTCGGCCTCGGAGTCGACGTCTCGAGCTTCCTGCCGCTCGACACGAAGAGCGCGAACTTCGACAACATCGCCGACGTCCAGATGCCCTCGACGACGGTTGTCGAGGGGTACCTTCGGGCTGCCGGCCAAATCGCCCGCCTCGCCCTCGGTGATCCCGAGGCCGAAGTCGGCAACACGATCTACCGCATGCCGCGCATCGCGGGTCAGAAGGACCAGGTCGAGGGTGCGCCGTTCGGCACGCGCGGCGGCCTCTCCGTCGTCCACAACTTCCCCGCCGACGGCAAGTACGTCTTTCACATCATGCCCTACAACGCCGTCGAGGGTGAGGTGTTCGGACGCACGTGGGGCGAGGACGAGATCGAGATTTCCATCGACGGGGAGCGCGTCGCCCTGCTCCGCATCGATCGCTGGATGCACGAGTCCGAGCCGTCCGGTCTGAACATTCGGACGGATTCGATCCAGGTGTCCGCCGGACCCCACCGGGTCACGGCAGCCTTCGTGAAGCAGTTCGAGGGCGAGCTCGACGACCTCATCCGCCCCATCGATCACACGCTCGCGGACGGCCAGATCGGGATCGGGTACGGCGTCACGACGCAGCAGCATCTGCAGCGCATGACGGTACTCGGACCCTTCGAGGTGACGGGCGTCTCCGACACGCCGACGCGGCGATTCGTGTTCAGCTGCCGCCCGACGGCTCCGGAAGAGGAGCGGCCATGCGCCGAGAGCATCGTCGAGCGGCTCGCCGTACGCGCCTATCGCCGCGACGTCAGCCAGGCTGACGTCGACGGCCTGATGCAGTTCTACGACCAGGGCGCGGAGACGCGCGGTTTCGAAGGCGGCGTCCGACTGGCACTCCAGGCGATCCTCGCGAGCCCGCACTTCATCTTCCGAATGGAGAAGGCACCCGAAGGTGTCGAGCCCGGAGAGATCTACGAGATCGCGGATGCCGACCTCGCCTCTCGCCTCTCCTTCTTCCTATGGGGGTCCCCGCCGGACGAGGAGCTGGTGAGGCTCGCGAGGGAAGGCGACCTCACCGACGACGACGAGCTCGAGCGGCAGGTGAACCGGATGCTCACCGACGAGCGCGCGGGGGCGCTCGCCTCACGCTTCGCGGCCCAGTGGCTGCGACTCCAGGATCTGGAGAAGATCCGCCCGGACGCGCTCAGCTACCCGTACTACGATCAGACCCTCGCGGACGCGATGCACCGCGAGACCGAGCTGCTTTTCGACTACATCCGCCACGAGGACCGGCCGATCACCGACCTGCTCACCGCGGACTACACGTTCGTGAACGAGCGCCTCGCCCGGCACTACGGACTGACCGGTGTGCTCGGGCCGGACTTCCAGATGGTCCAATACCCGGATGCGCGTCGGCGCGGAATCCTCGGGCACGGGAGTATCCTCACGCTGACTTCGCACGCGAACCGCACCTCACCGGTGCTACGCGGCAAGTGGGTGATGGAGGTGCTTCTCGGATCCCCACCCCCGCCCCCGCCCCCGAACGTCCCCGCGCTGGAGGAGACCGAGGGTGCCGAGGACGGCCGCTTCCTCTCGGTTCGCGAGCGCCAGGAGATTCACCGGGCCAACCCCGCGTGCTCGTCGTGCCACAACGTCATCGACCCGATCGGGCTCGCGTTCGAGAATTTCGACGTGACGGGGGCTTGGAGGAATCGTGACGAGGGCAACCCGATCGACACGGACGGCGAGCTCTACGACGGCACCCCGCTCACGGGAGTCGACGACATTCGTGAAGCGATCATGAGCCGTCCGGAGGTCTTCTACCGGATCTTCACCGAGAACATGATGGCGTACGCTCTCGGCCGCAGGGTCGAGTACTACGACATGCCGTCGGTGCGGCAGATCACGGAGGACGCAGCGGAGGACGAGTATCGCCTCTCCGCCTTCGTCCTGGGCGTGGTGAATAGCCCCGCCTTCCGCACCAGCCGGGCGGCCGAGCCGGTCATGGCCGCACAGCAGCCGGTCACCGAATTCGGCATCAACTGACCAGAATCGAACCAACCTCGAAGAGGCGACTGAACGATGGACTTCATCACGGGCAAGCACATCTCGCGACGGACGATGCTCAAGGGCATGGGCGCCAGCGTCGGCCTTCCGCTCATGGATGCCATGGTCCCGGCCTCGCGGCCGCTCGCCGCCACTGAAGCGGGGCGGTCCGCGGACAGCACCCGGCTCATCTGCATTGAGAACGTCCATGGCGCGGCCGGCTGCAACGACCTGGGTGCGTCGCTCGGCCTCTGGTCACCACAGGAGGAGGGAAAGGACTTCGACCTCTCTCTCAGCTCCATGAGCCCGCTGGAGCGCTACCGGAAGTACCTGACCATCGTCAGCGACACGGATTCCCGGATGGCGGATGCCTTTTCGCCTGCCGAGATCGGTGGTGACCACTTCCGTACGGCCGCCGTCTTCCTGACCCAGGCGCATCCGAAGCAGACGCAGGGATCGGACGTGCTCGCGGGTCCGTCGTTCGACCAGGTCTACGCGCAGCACATCGCCGGTGAGACCCCGATCCCGTCGATGCAGCTCACGATCGAGAACGTCGATCAGGCGGGTGGTTGTGCGTACGGGTACTCGTGTGTCTACACCGACACCATCAGCTGGGCGTCGGCCACGCAGCCGCTGCCGATGATCCGCGATCCGCGGGCCGTCTTCGAGCAGCTCTTCGGCGCCGGCGGCACCCCGGAGCAGCGCGCCGAGCGCCTCGCTACGGACCGGAGCATTCTCGATTGGGTCATGGGAGAGATGTCGGGGCTCCGCCGCAGCCTCGGTCCTGCCGACCAGCACCGGCTCGACCTGTACACCACCAACATTCGCGAGCTCGAGGAGCGGATCCGCCGCATCGAGCAGCAGAACGACAGCGGTGAGGAGCGCGAGATCCCCGAGGCGCCGGTCGGCGTTCCGGACGACTTCGCCGAGCACATGCACCTGATGTTCGACCTCCAGGTGCTGGCGTTCATGTCGGATTCGACGCGGGTCTTCTCGCTCAAGATGGGGCGTGACGCGTCGCCCAGGGTCTTCCCCGAAAGTGGGTCGGACAGCCCCTACCACGCGGCGTCGCACCACGGGGGCCGCGAGGAGCGCGTCCGCGACTTCGGCAAGATCAACACGTACCACGTGTCGATGATCCCGTACCTGCTCGACAAGCTGGCGAGCGTCGAGGACGGCAGCGGGACGCTGTTGGACAAGACGATGGTCATGTACGGCTCCGCCATGGCGGACTCGAACCTCCACAACCACATCCGCTGCCCCCTCTTCCTGGTCGGCGGCGCGAACGGGGTACTGGAGGGAGAGAGCCACGTGCGCGCGGCCGCCGGCACGCCGATGGCCAACGTCTTCCTCAGCCTGCTCCACAAGCTCGGCGTCAACGAGCTCGAGAGCTTTGGCAACAGCAACGGCACGTTCGCGATCTGAGGTCACCGATTCGGGGGTCCAGGCCTCCGGGAGAGCACACATGTCGAAGAAGAACACGGGACTGCGCCTCGCGAGCGTCGTTGCGCTCAGCCTGCTGCTGGTGGGCGCAACGCCGGCAGAGTCGCCGGTCGCCGACGCCGCGCAAGCCAACGACGTCGAGCATGTTCGCTCGCTCCTGAGACAGGGAGCCGATGCGAACGCCGCGCAGACCGACGGGCTGACCGCTCTTCATTGGGCGGCCTTGAACGACAATCAGGAGATCGCGGAGCTCGTGCTCTACGCGGGAGGCGCGGTCAAGCCGCTCACGCGCGTCGGGGGGTACACCCCGCTTCACCTCGCCGCGCGGGCCGGCCATACGTCGATCGTGACCACCCTGCTCGAGGCGGGCGCCGACCCGAACGAGTGGACCACGACCGGCGTCACCGCTCTACACTTCGCCGCGCAGGGCAACTTCCCGGAGACGGTGCGTGCGTTGACCGCTTCCGGAGCCGAGCTCGACCCCCCGGATTCCTTCCAGGGTCGCACCCCGCTCGTTTTCGCCGCGTCACGGAACGCGACGGGAGCGATTTCGGCCCTTCTCGAAGCGGGCGCGGATCCCTCGGCCGAGACGGACCTGAAGGACTACGTCTCCCGATCGGAGGTGGACAGGGACGAGCGGGCCCGCCGAGCACGCATCCGTGCAGCCGAGGCCGGTGAGGAGGTGATCAGCAACGACAACGCCGACCGCTTCGGCGCTCAGACGCCGCCCGACAGCACGCAAGCGGACGACGAGGAAGAGAAGGCCGACGCCGAAAAGGAAGAAGAAGAGAAGAAGCCGGAGGAGCCGCCGGTCACGGTGCTCTCCTCGACGGAGCAAATCGGCGTCCAGGGGGGCTTCACCCCGCTTCACTACGCCGCCCGCCAGGGCCACATCGAGGCCGCTGAGCTCCTGCTGGACGGGGGCGCGGACGTCGACCACGTGTCGGGCGGCGACCAGTCGAGCCCGCTGCTGGTCGCGACGATCAACGGCAACTACGATCTCGCCCTCATGCTGGTCGAGCGTGGAGCCGACCCCAACGTGGTGAGCGATGACGGCGTCGGCCCGCTCTTCGCGACGCTCAACATCGAGTGGTCGCTGCGGACCTGGTATCCGCAGCCCCAGGCGTTTCGCACCCAGAAGCGATCGTACCTGGAGCTGATGGAGGCGCTCCTCGAGGCCGGGGCCGACCCCAATCAGCGCACAGAGACGCACGTCTGGTACGCGGCCTACAACGCGGGCCGGATGGGAGTCGACTTCACCGGCGCCACGCCGTTCTGGCGCGCCGCCTACGCGACGGACGTGACCGCGATGCGACTCCTCCATGCGTACGGCGCCGATCCCAACATCTGGACCACCAAGCTGCCGAGCCGTCGCCGGGGCTTCGACCCGGGCAACCCGGCCTCCCGTACCGACGAGGACGAGGAGAAGCTCGATCCGTCGGGCTTGCCTCCCATACCGGTGGGAGGGCCTGCCGTGCACCCGATCCACGCCGCGTCCGGCGTCGGCTTCGGAACGTCGCGTGTGGCTCAGCAGCATCGGAGTGTGCCGGACGGCTGGCTGCCAGCGATGAAGTATTTCGTGGAGGAGCTGGGCATCGACCCGAACCTCCGCGACATGGACGGCTACTCGCCCGTGCATCACTCTGCTGCGCGCGGCGACAACGAGACGATCCTCTATCTGGTCGATCAGGGCGCCGACGTGACGCTCGTCAGTCGCCGCGGCCAGACCACCGCGGACATGGCGAACAGCCCGGAGCAGCGTGCACAGCCGCATCCGGCCACCATCGCGCTGCTCGAGAAGCTCGGCTCCAAGAACAACCACAACTGCCAGTCGTGCGGGAAGGGCTCCACCGGTGGCAACGAGTGAGCGGATGAGAAGCGCGACCCCGGTTGGCCTCCTGCTGATCGCAGCGGCGGCGCTCGTGGCGACTCCATCGAGCGCGCGCGCACAGGACACGGAGTGGAATCGGTACACCCTGGAGGACCTCGGGGGCGTGTTCGTGCGCTTCGACGTCAGCGAATCGTGCGAAGCCGCCGGCGCCTCGGCCGCGCTGTACGAGGCCGATGTCTCGTTGAAGCTGATGGACTCCGACGTCGGCGTGTTGACGTTGGAGGAGATGCTCACCCACCCCGCGATGCCGGAGCTGCGCGTGACGCTGGACTGCGCCAGTGGGGCCAACGGGGCGTCCGGAGCCCTGGCCTGGTCCGTCTCGCTGCGCGTGCAGCAGTCCGCGCAGATGATTCGCGACACGCAGATTACGCTGCCCGAGGCGGTGACCTGGTATGCTTCGGAGCTCGGGGCGTCGTCGGAGGGAGGGACGGCCGACGCGCTCGGAAACGCGCTGATGCGTCAGGTGGATGCCTTCGCCGAAGCATGGGCCGCGGTGCACACCGAAGAGGAAGGTGGGAACGGCGGGTAGCGACGGACTCCGATCGACGACATCATGTCGGGGCGGGCAGGCCGAGGGCTTGCCCGCCCCTCTTCGTCCGGTCCAAGGAGCACGCATGCGTCGCACGAACGAGGCCCTGCTCAAGGGCTCCCTTCTCCTCGGCCTGTTGCTCGCCGCGACAGCAGCCCCCGTGTCGGCCACCTGGTCGGTGATTGCCGTGGATGCGCGCACCGGGCGAGTGGTGGTCGCATCCGCCACGTGCGTGGCTCAAGCCCGGCTCCTGAGCTTTCCGGCGAAAGGGCTCATGGACATCCAGGCGATCGTCGTGCCGGGCGTAGGTGTCGCCGCCGCGCAGGCCGGAGTCGACAGGACGCGGGCCAACCAAACGCTGATCTACGAGCAGCTTAGGGAGGGCACGGACCCGCGCTTCATCCTCGAGATGCTCCGTGGGGACCCCGACATCGAACGCCGGCAGTTCGGGATCGTCGACTTGCAGGGTCGCTCGATTGGCTTCTCGGGAAGCGGCAACGGCGCGGCTTCTCTCTCGCGCCAGGGACGCGTGCCGGGCACGGACATCTACTATTCCGTGCAGGGCAACATCCTTGCGTCCGACGCGGTGGTCCTCAACGCAGCGCGCGCCTTCGAGACCGCCACCGGGGATATCACGGACCGGGTCATGGCTGCCATGGAGGCGGCGGATGCCGCAGGGGGCGACAGCCGGTGCACGTGCGAAACGGAGCCGGTGCCGGACGCTCCGTGTGAGGGACGCAACGCGCACGTGGCGTACATCCTGGCCGCCGACCGCGAGGACCCGGAGGGCGAATCGTTCAACGACGGATCGTACGCGATGTTCATCGACGTCACGGACGAGAACATCGAGTCGCACGAGAACGGCAACCCGGTCATCACGCTACGCATGCGGTACGACGCGTGGAAGGCCGCCAACCAGCAGGAGTAGCGCGGGAGGGGCCGCCGGATCGCGTCGGGAGGGAGCAGCGCATCGACACGGACGCACGCGCGTACGATCGCTGGTACCGGACTCCGCGCGGCGCGTGGATGGGGGCGCGGGAGGTGGCTCTGATGACCAGGGAGCTCGCGCCCTCGGAGTCCGACAGGGTCCTCGACGTCGGCTCCGGCACGGGCTACTTCACGCGCGCCCTGTCCCGCTGGACGACAGTCGCTCCCGTCGCGCTGGACTCGAACCTCGATTGGCTTGCTTGGTCGGCTTCGGAGGGTCGAACGACTGCACCCCACGTTGCGGCGGATGCCACGGCACTTCCGTTTCGAGACGACGCGTTCGACCTCACCACGTCGGTGACCTCGTTGTGCTTCGTCGACCGTCAGAGACGAGCCGTGGAGGAGATCATCCGGGTGACGCGGCGGCGCTTCGCGATCGGCGTGCTCAACCGTCGCAGCCTCCTGTGGCGCTCGGCCCACGACTCTCCGGGTTATGCGGGAGCGCACTGGCACACGGTTTCCGAGTTGCGAGGGCTACTCGCGGATCTGCCGGTGCACCAACTGCGGTTCCGCTCCGCCATCCACCTGCCCTCGGGATCGATCGTCGCGAGGTGCGTGGAGCGGTTGATCCCCTCCCGTGCGCCGGTGGGTGGATTCCTGCTCGTGGTGGGAGAGGTCCGGCGGTGAGAGCCCCCCTACGGTCACACCCGCCCTACTGGAAGCCGAACACCAGTGGGAAGACCACCACCACGATCCAAGCCCACACGAAGTACACGGGCAGGTAGGCCGTCTGCCACCGCTCCAGCGCGGCGAAGCCCGCGCGCCTCCGGAGGAACTTCGCGTAGAGCACGGCGGACCACCCCAGGTTCAGCACGAGGATCAGATTCTCACCCAACGCGGCAGTCCGGTTCGGGCTGAAGCCGAACTCGGTGATACGCGCCAGGATCGCCCACAGGGCGAGGGCGTCCACCAGGAGCGCGCAGATCACCAACAGAAGCGAGAGGACATCGAAGAAGCCCGGCTCCGCCAGGGGATCCCTGGCCGAAATCGAGTAGAGCAGCAGGCCCACGACGATGACCAGGAGCAGGTCGAAGCCGATCAGGACATCGCGACCCACGTCGATACCGCTGCCCGTGAACACCATCGTCAACAGGAAGGCGAGCAGCATGACGGTGAAGAGCGGCGTGAAGATCAGCGTGAGCACCGGCGCCATGTTCTCGATCACGCTCTGTTTGGCTTCAGCCAGGAAGCCGGCGATGACGATGGCTCCCATGACACCACATGGCAGAATCCAAGTGGCGATGAGGACCTCTGCGTCCAGCCCAATGGCGCTGAAGACGAACGCGGTGAGCCCCATCAGGACGCCGCCACCCGCGGCGATCAGGGCCAAGTAGATGAACCACTCGCCGGAGAAGCGGACGAAGTTCATGCGGTGTTGGTGGCTCCCCCAGGCGCCGCCCGCGTAGGCGACGCCGACCATGAGCCACAGCGCCATGGGAAGGTGCAGCACGGCCAGCAGCTCGGTGTGCCCCCCGGACGTGAACGGAAGGAGGTTCACCGCCAACGCGCCCACGAGGAAGACCGCCCCGAGCCCCGCCCAGGCGGTCGGATCCACCTTCCGCTTCCAAGCGAAGAACGCGGCGAGGAAGGGGAGGACGAAAAGGCTGAAGTTCCGGGCGTAGAACAGCTGCAGGCCCTCGGGGCCGGCCAGGCTCAAGCCGGCGAGCTCCGGTGCCTTGATGGCCACGCCGGCGGCCACGGCCATCGCCAGGGCCATCATGGCCTCTCGGTTCCACCCCGTCCCACCCTCGTCCGGAGCCGGTACGACCAGACGCTTCCACAGTCGTTCCGAGTGCTCCCGGGCGAACTCCCGCGACAGCGTATCGAGCTCGCCGAGACGCTTCACGCCGATGAGAAAGGCCTCGTCGTCGTCGAGTCCGGCCTCTCGGAGATCGGCGACCTGGCTGCGAAGATGATCTTCGAGCTCGTCCACGTCCGCAGGGTCGATGGCCTGCCGGCGGCGGACGTAGGAGCGCCATTCTGCGATGCGCCCTTCGAGCACCCGAACCTCTTCTGCGTTGGCCATCAGATCCCCTGGGGCAGGAGGCGGAACGACTCGAACGGGGTCCCGCGGAGCGTCTCGTTCACGACGCGCCACTGTCGCTGCTGGTTCGCCAGCTCCTCGGTCCCCTTGTCGTTCAGCCGGTAGTACTTACGCCGCCGACCCGACTCGGAGCGGCCCCAGGTGGCCTCGACCAGACCGTTCCGCTCCAGTCGATGGAGAACCGGATAGAGCATGCCGTCCGTCCACTGCAGCCGCCCTCCGGACAGCTCGTCCACGCGCTTGATGATGGCGTACCCGTAGCTCTCACCTTCGCTGAGTATCGCCAGCACCAGCGGCGTGGCAGACGCGGCGACGAGGTCCTTGCCTATGTCCATGCAAGGCCGTGGGAGGGAGTCCGGAATCGAGGCCGATACATAGAGCTAACATACATGGCAGTTCTATGTATTTGCAAGTCTTCGGTCGAAGGCGTGCCCGACCCTTCCCCTACCTCCCCTTCGCCGCTTCGATCGCCGCGACCGTCTGCTCGGTCCGCCACCGCATGAGCTCCTCGCCGATCGAGATCGTCCTGCCGAGCGGCGTCAGTGAGACTCCGTTGATCGAGGCACGACCGGCCTGGACCCGTTGCTCGTACCGGACCGTCTCCGGATCGACCGCCGCCTGCATCGCGGTGAGCCAATAGGTGTCGTGCCAGCCCTCACCCTCCTCGTAGATCCCGAACGTCTCCTCCATGTGCCGTTGCACCCCGGCGTTGTCGTAGAACTCGGGGATGAAGAGTGCCTTCTGCTTCCCCCAGTCCGCGTTGAGCCGGTCGGCGACGTTGCTCATGCCGGTCTGGTTCCCGCCGCTGTCACCGATGTAGACGATCCACTCGAAGCCGTGCTGGTGCAGGCTCCGCCCCACGTCCTCGAGCATCGCCTCGAAGGTCTCCTGACGGACACTGAGCGTTCCGGAATAGCGCATGTGTCCTGATGGCGGGCTGACGTCGCCCTCGGGCACGAGCTTCACGATCGGGGCGCACAAGGCATCCCCTAGCGTCCGTGCGATCCGCTCGCACATGCCCTCGAGCACGTAGTTGTGCTTGCCCATCGCCACGTAGGGCCCGTTCTGCTCGATCCCTCCGGTGGAAACGACCGCGGTACGCTTCCCCTCGGCAAGCGCATCGCGGATCTCGATCCACGTCATCTCTTCGATCCAGATCGAGTTGAGCGCCGGTATGGGGCGCTCCATCCCGAGCTCGGCGGAGATGTCGCCCTGCCCTGCCACGGGTGTGGCCTCGAGAGAAAGGGAAAAGGCCGCGCCCATGACCGACACCACGAGGGTGACAACGGAGCGGGAGTTGAGCATAGTGTGCCTCCGATGCAGTGACCTCGGTCATCATAGGCCCGGAAACCAACCATGGCGAACCGACTCTCGCCCCTCCCTACCGCGCTCGTTCTCAGCCTCGCGGCGTGCGGCGGCACGCAGTCCGACGCCCCGCCGGCCGAGGCCGGACCCGAGATTCCGGCGGACCAGCGGATCCGCACCGCCGACCCGTACGCCCGTGGCTACACCGACGACGACTTTCCGCGCGTCCTCGAGCTCGCGCCCGGCGTCTACACCTACGAGCAGCTGCGCTCGGCAGGCGACGAGCGCTTCACCACCGTCAGCCTGTTCGTCGTCACGGACGACGGGGTGCTCGTGGCGGACGGCCAGGGAAGTGTCGAGGAAACGCAGCGACTGGTCGACCACATCGGCGAGATTACGGACCGGCCGATCACCACGGTGGTCGTCTGCTCCGATCACGGGGATCATACGGCGGGAAACTCCGTCTTTCCGGAGGACGCTGCCATGATCGCGCACCCGACGTCGGCAGCGACCCTCGAGGCGATGGCCGCGAGCCGCTCGTCCGACGCACCGCCAGTTCGCCTCGCCACACGAACCGTGGCCGAGCGCGAGGTCCTGGAGCTCGGCGGCCGCGAGGTCCACGTGCTGTTTCTCGGACGAGCACACACGGGCGGAGATCTGGTCGTCTACCTCCCCGAAGAGAAGATCCTCTTCATGAGCGAGGCGTACCTGCACCGGATCTTCCCAGCCATGAGGTCGGCCTACCCGTCGGAATGGGTGGCAATGATCGAGGCGGCCCAGGCCATGGACGTCGACGTGTACGTCCCGGGACACGGCTTCGTCGACGATCCGACGATCCTCGAACAGGAGCTCGACGTCTTCAAGGGTGCGATCCGTACCGTCATCGGGGAGGCCCGACGGCTCCACGAAGACGGCTACGGTGTGGAAGACGCGCAGGCGCAGGCGCTCTTCGGCGAGCTCGAGAACTGGTCCCTCCGCGCCAGTCAGGGTGACCGCGCGGTGCAACGAGTCTACCAAGAGCTCGACGGCGAGCTCAGGAGCATGAACCGATGACCTCGTCCTACAGCTCCGTGATCGCCAGCTGCCGCGATCGCACCGGGAACGACCCGATCTTCATCTGGAACGGGGAAGCCCGTCGTCGGATCGCGGCGGGAGAGGACATCCTGAACGCGACGATCGGTGCGCTCATCGACGACGATGGCGTGCTGTGCACCCTGCCGACCGTGCTGGAGACGTTGAGGCGGAACCAGACGAACGAGACGGCCGGGTACGCGCCGATTTCCGGCCTGCCGAGCTATCGTGAGGCAGTCGTCCACGACCTGTTCGCCGATTCACCGCTTGCTTCGCAAGCCGTCGCGGTGACGACGCCGGGCGGATCCGGCGCCGTGTACCAGGCGGTGGTGAACTTCCTCGAACCCGGTCAGAAGATGTTGGTACCCAGCTTCTTCTGGGGACCCTACCGCGAGATCACCGCACACGCTGGGCGCGCGCTCGACCCGTTCCCGATGTTCGCCGACGACGGGAGCTTCGACATCGGCGGCATGACCACGGCGATCGACCGCCATCTCGCCGTGCAGGGAAGGGCACTCGTCGTTCTCAACTTCCCCTGTCACAACCCGACCGGGTACACGCTGAGCACGGACGAGTGGAGCCGCATCGCCGATGTGATCGATGACGCGGGCCAGAAGGGCCCCGTCACCGTTCTCATCGACGCGGCCTACATGGAGTTCGGGGGGGGCGCAGCGCGCAGCTGGGTCGACGCCGTTCCGGCGCTTCTCCGGCACGCGACCGTGCTGGTCGCATGGACCGCCTCGAAGAGCATGGCCCAGTATGGCGCCCGCATCGGAGCGGTGGTGGGCCTGCACCGCGACCAAGCCGAGCTGGCGCAGATGGAAAACGCGATGGGGTTCACGTGCCGGGCCACGTGGTCGAACTCGAACCACGTCGGACAAAGGGCCGTCGCCGAGCTGCTCACCGACCCCGAGCTCGCACGGCAGGTCGCCGGCGAGCGAGCGGGAATCATGGCCTTGCTGCAGGGTCGGATCGACGCGTTCAACGAGCGGGCCACGCAGGCCGGCATCCCGACCCCACGATTCGACGCGGGCTTCTTCGTGGCGGTATTCACCAAAGACTCGGAGGCCACGGCCGCCGCGATGCGAGAATTGGGCGTCTACACGGTCCCGATTCCCGGCGCCGTTCGCGTCGCACTCTGCTCGACGCCGGCCGCCTCCATCCCTCGGCTCGTCGAGGCGCTCGAGGTAGGGCTCGCAGCCGCCGTCTAGCGGCCGCTGTGCGCCCGGCCGACCTCGATCGCTGCGTCGGCTTCGGGGCCGCTCATGAGGAGGCCGAGAAAGCCCTCGTCGATTCGTCGTCCCACGTCGTCGGCGTTGGCCGTAATCATGTCCGGGAGACCCACGCGCTTCGCATGGGCCAAGACCTCGAGATTGCCGGCCTCCCCGGCCTCTCGATCGCCGAGCGCGCGCGTGAGACTGCCGATGCCGCAGGCGAGGACGCTGTACCCGGGCGTGTCGGCGATCTCCGCCGTACGCTCCAGGGCGCCCGGATCCTCGATCATGAGCATCGCGAGCACCGTGCCCTCCGGATTCTCCGGCGTCCAGACATCGGCGCCCTCGTCCTCGAAGAACGAAACCGCGAGCCGAGCCTCTTCGGGGCTCCGAACGTGTGGCAGGACAATCCCGTCCGCCCCGGCGGCCAGGATCTCGGCTACCCGAGTCCGGGCTGCTTCGGCCCCGTCCGTCGAGATCGGTGGAATCCTCACCAGTAGCGTCTTGTCGCTCCCCCTCAGCCCTTCCGCGATCGCAGCGACCGCGCCCGCGTCGTACGCACCCTCCAGGTTCAGGAAGACGTAGTCGAGCAAAGGGTTCGCCGCGAGTCGCGCGCCACCTTCGGCCGTGTGCAGAGGTGGGAGGCGCTCGCCATCCGGACCCGTCGCCCCTCGCTCCCGCTCGCTCGGAACGAAGACCCCGAAAGCGGGCGTTCCATCTCTCCACAGCCGGATCAACGCCGTTTGCGAGCTCATGGCGGCCGCGACTTCCCCGGCCGCGGACGCGGTCGACCCGCCCCGGTCGTCTCCCTCACCGCAACCCATGAGCGGAGCCAGGATCAGGGCTGCGATCAGCGCTCGCGTGGGCCGTGTGGGCCGGGGCGCGGACGTCGTCCTCACCGGGACCGCCCCGATGCGGAGAGCCCGACCGCCAGGGCCTCTGGACGCGTGACGATGATCATCCGAAAGCCCTGCTCCAGTCGCGTAACGATGTCGTCCGGGCCAGCCGTGATCCCACACGGCACGTCGAATTCCTTGCATGCCGCCAGGACTCTCTGGATGGCATTCTCGACCGCCTCCATATCACCCTCGTAGGCGCGCCTGAGGTCACCAGGCCCGGGGATGGCGACACCGACCCCTGGCGCGGCGACGATCTGGTCCGCGATCTCGACTCCGGCCTGGTCCTCGATGAGGATCACGTTCAGGACGTCACCGTCCGGGTTCGTCGGCCACAATCGGTCGCCGACGACGTCGGACGCGAGTGCCACCTCGTCGGCAGACTCCACGTGCGGGAGCACAAGCCCGCCGACGCCGGCGGCCAACCCCTCGGCGAGGTGCACTCGCGCGGCCTCACGATCGTCGCGGATCGGAGGGATACGCAATGTGACCGGATGGGTACCCTCGGGGCCGGCCGCCTCCGCCATGCTGGCCATGAAGCGTTCCATCGTCGGAATGTCCCATGGCCCCGACTCGAGCGAGTAGAAGATGAAGTCGGTCTCCGTGTTGGCGGCCGCCGCGACGCCACCGTCGGCGGACTGCTCCGGCGCGAACATCCCGAACACCGGCTGGCCAGCCTCGAGCAGCTCGATGATCGTGCTTCGTTCGGCGGGCGAAGCTTCCGCAACGGGCTCACCCATCGGATCACCTCCCTCCGCCGCTTCCTCGTCGCCGCCGCCGTCGGAACAGGCACCAACGCCGAGCGCCACCGTCAGCATGACGGCTCCGGTCGTCGTATTCCGCATGCACATTTGCTCAAGCCTCATCCTTCCTCCGTGTCGAGGTGCGCACGCACCCCCGTCGCGATTCCGTCCGTGAACGAGCTCGACGAAACGAGCTCGACCCCATCGACCCTGACGGCGCCTCAACGGGACCAGGGCGGCGCGACCCCGTTCATGCGCGCGTAGGCGATCGACTGCCCGAGATGCTCGTTCATGTGGGTGACGAGCTGGAGCAGGACTGCCCACTCCCCGACCTGACGACCGTATAGCGTAGTCTCGGTACCGAGGTCGGACGCGTCCATCCCACGCGCGACGTCGCGCACGTACTCCATCGACGCCGTGAGAATCTGGACGACCTCTTCCTTGCTCATCTGCCCCGCCGAGTCCTCCCAGCGACGATACTCCTCCGGGGACACAGGGGTCGGGCGGCCCATGTTCTCGTGCGGATACATGTAGTTGTAGCGCGCGATGTGCAGATAGACTCGCCCCACGCTGGCGACGCCTTCGCCCGGGCTCCATGCGTACGACGAAGCCGGTATCGCCTCGGCGAGCGCGACGAGCTTGGAAGACGACGCACCGAATTGCCCCTCGAACTCCCCGAGGAAGTTCGGCGGCGTGCTTTGGGCGCTCACGGACGTCGTCAGAGCGACGGACATCGTGAGCGCGACGGTCGTCGCGGCAGCGAGCAATGCCGCCCGCGCGCCTCGGCTCCGCGCCGCTTTGGACGCGCGCCTCATCGGTCGGACACCGGCCGGGGGAGCTCCGCTTCTTCCTCGAGCGTCTCGAGCACCATCTCCCACTCGAACTTGTCGCCGATTCCTCGTACGTAATGGTCCATCCACGCCATCTCGCTCACCGCCTTCACCAGCCGGTTTCTCGGGTCGGGGATTCCGTGACTGCGTCCCGGATACATGAACAGCTCCGTCGGCACGTCGAGCTTCTTCAGCGCCATATGGAGCTCCACGGACTGTGGGCTCGGCACACGCGGGTCGCCCTCGACCACGTGGATCATGGTGGGGGTCTTCGCGTTGGTGATGTACTTCAGGGGTGACTGATCGAAGTACGTGTCGAAATCCTCGTAGAGGAAGCCGTCCCCTACGTAGAACTGCCGGTTCCGCTGGACGTCGCTCTGCGCGTACATGCTGATCCAGTTCATCGTGCCGGCACCCGAGCTGATCGCCTTGAAGCGATCGGTCTGTGTGAGGATCCAATTGGACCAATGCCCGCCTGCGCTCCATCCGAGGGCGCCCATGCGGTTCTCGTCGACGACCCCCTCTTCGATCAGGTGGTCAACGCCCGTCAT